>PMML01000051.1 GCA_003162695.1 Ignavibacteriota bacterium
CTTCAATTTCCGGAATACCACACACTCACATCGGGGCTCTATAATATTGCGACTGTCACCGTCAATCTGATGAAAACGAACGTTGATAAGCCGATAACATTCTCTATATCGAATTGTCCGAACGGCGGGTTGCCTATCGGGGCAACAGAGGACAGTCATTTCTTTTTCTTTGATACAGCATCGAATAATGAATTTAGCGGGAAAGAAGAGATTTTTATTCTCCGCAATACGAACGAAGCCGATCAACTGCTTGCAGGCGGCAGCACAGCGCCGTCTGCTGCGATGGGTTCATATCCTAATCCTTTCAATCCATCAACGACCATCCGGTACGAATTAACGGAATTTTCAAAAGTACATCTGGTTGTCTATGACATGTTGGGCAGGATTATAGATGAACTTGTGAATTCGCAGCAGTATGAAGGAATCCATTCGGCAGCATGGCAGCCGCATAACGTATCAAGCGGAATATACTTTGCCCGTCTATCGATAGAGGGATGCGTATCAAATCGGGAGGAATTTAAGACATTGAAACTTGTTTATGCCAGGTAAGTCGATATTGTCACGTTCCAATATCTGAAGCAGATCGTTCATTTATACACATTAACATGGTAGAATGCCTGTATATAATGCAGAATAAAGAGAAGAGGGTAAGTCGACCTGCCGGTCGGATTATTGCCTGTTTCAAAACTCACTTTTTGTCTTCCCATCCGGCATTCCGGTCTGATAGTTGCTTGTAGATCGCAATTTTNNAAATATCTCATTCCAGAAAAATGATTTACTCTGCATTCCTAAGAACATTTCCTAAAAATATTTTTAAAAGGACGGACTATGAACACTCCATTAAAGCTGCCGTATATTAAAGAAGTCGGACAGCGCGGCAGAATTATTATCTGGGTGGTCGACGGCACTTATGTGAGAACGCATCTGGACGAAGAGTTTACAAACTACGGCCAGCATTACGGGTTCAAGTGCATTCCAAAAGATGAATTCTGGCTCGACAAGGAAGCACAGGAGGATGAACAGCGGTTCTTTATCGATCATTTGCTGGTTGAATACCGGCTGTCGGAAAAGGGTGTTCCGTATGATGATGCGCTGGAAGCTGCAGATAAACAGGAAGCGGCAGAAAGGAAGAGAGCCGGCGATGTAAAAAAACTGACGAAAGGAGGCAATCTTCCCGATCCCGAAAAAGTTCATGTCCGGCTTTGGAAAAAATTAGAGACCAAAATAAGCATTTGGATTATCGACGGCAGGTTGGTGAGAAGCGTGTTCGATATAGATTTTACGGAAGGCGGTCATGATTATGTGTATGAGTTCGTACCTCAAAATGAAGTTTGGATCGATAACGATCTGGAAGAGGCGGAACGTCCTTATGTACTTCTTCATGAACTGCACGAACGGAATTTAATGGCTAAAGGCTGGTCATACAGCAAAGCGCATGAAGATTCGAGTAAGATTGAATATCACTGCCGCCATCATCCGAACGAATTGCATGCGGAATTGGCAAAAGAAGGCTGGGAATGAGATTGCGTTATTTTTTCGATTCGTGTGGAAAAAATTTTAGCCGGTCTTTGTTGTCCTCTTTTACACATTGACATTTTAAGGTACTGATCCGTCGTCTTTACACGGTATTATAATTGGCAAGGCTGTACACGGTTAAAAAAAAGGCGACCAGTATAGATTAACGTTAAGAATAGTTTTATTCTTCGTAATAAAAGAATTTCCGTTCCGTCTAAGCGTTTTCATTCCATTTCATTGAATACTTCGGATGCGGTTATATACAGCGAAATTGTGGAGTTTAATCGCATATTTTGCAAATTGCTGCTAAAATAAGATTTTTAAAAATAATCGTAATGACAGCAAAATGCCGTAAAACGGCCTTTTTTGACGACTTTGAGAGGAAATATGGACTTAGGGGATTCCTTTAATTTTTTTTTTAAGAAAATAAGCGATTTTCTTATTGACATTTGTGTTAAAATCCCTATATTTTGTGCATATATCTAAGGCAATTTGGGGATTTATAATCTCCAAATTTTTCTATTCACTAACACTAATATAATAAGGGCATGCATATGGGAAAAACAATGACCAAAAGTCAAATTGCTGCGCATATAGCCAGCAAATTCGATTTAAAGAAAAAGGTTGCCGTTACACTTTTGGAAGAAATCGCTTCATTGGCCTACAGGGAAGCGAAAAATTCTTTTACATTGCCCGGAATTGGAAAGCTCGTTCTCGTTGATCGAAAAGCACGTATTGGCCGAAATCCGGCTACCGGCGAACAAATTCAAATCCCGGCAAAAACGGTTGTAAAATTCCGCGTAGCGAAAGCCGCAAAAGAAGCAATTCTGAGCAAGAAGTAAACGATAATCGATCGTTTTTTATAGAGCGCCGGACAATGCTTGTCGGCGCTTTTTTTTATTCCCTCTCATCCATGATGATATCAGGTTTTTTGCTTTGTTTGGACATGCACTTGAATATCTGTACTTTATCGAAAATGAGAGCATCAAAATTTTTCTGTGAAAGAAAACATGAATACTCAAAAAGGGACTTTGTACCTTAATATTATCTGGCACCAGCATCAGCCGCTGTATCTCGATCCGGAAAGCGATCAATTACAAGGTCCGTGGGTAAGGACCCATGGTACCAAGGATTACTATGACATGGCTTCCATAGCAGAGGCTTATCCTGACATTCATTTTACGGTCAATTTGACATCTTCACTTCTCTTTCAGCTTCAAGAATATTACGTAGCCCGGCTGTCCCCATTTCTCGATAAGAAAAAAAATCGCATTGCTGCCGAAAAATACTTTAAAAAATTCGGAGGGAAAACCGATCCATGGATTGACCTGGCTCTCAAAGCGACCTCTAAATTTTCGGAGGAGGATAAAAAATATCTTCTAACAAACGTGTGGAATGCATTCGGCATAAGCGATGTAATGATTGCACGATTTCCGCAATATCAGGCTCTTCAGAAAAAATTTTGGAATGAAGGATTGGAATATCTATCCGAACAAGATATGAGGGAAATCAAGTTTTGGTTTTATGCTGCCTATTTCGATCCCGATTTTTTTGCAGGAAAACACATCCTGGCAAACGGCACTATACTCGACTTGACTGATTTGCTGAAAAAGGATGAGCATGGTTGTTATTTTGCAGCCTNNCGCACCATTACAGAAGACGATTGCAACCGGATTGTTGCAGAAACGGTCAAAGTTTTATCGGCTATAGTTCCTCTTCATAAAAAGCTGATGTACCGGCCCGGCTCTCATAAGGGGCAGATAGAAATCATTACGACGCCGTATTATCATCCAATTTTGCCTCTTCTTTACGATTCCGATCTTGCCAAGATCTGCCAGCCGCTCGATCCGATGCCGGACCGTTTCCGGTATCCCGGGGACGCGGAAATTCAGGTGGCTAAATCGGTGCATTATTTTAAGAAGATTTTTGGATTACATCCGAACGGTATGTGGCCGGGTGAAGGATCGGTGGCCAATGAAATACTTCCTCTCTTTGCACGGCAGGGAATTTCATGGATTGCTACGGATGAAAAAATATTAGCTCGTTCAAAGCCGGAAGGGCAGCCGTGTTATTATCCATATTCTGCGGCATTCGGAGAAGGGAAAAAAGACGGAATGGTTATTGTTTTTCGTGAAACGGAATTAAGCGATAAAATCGGATTTATGTATAAAAATTATTACGGCGAAGAAGCCGCGAATGATTTTATCGGGCACGTGCTGCGTTTCTTGCCTCAGGAAAATGAACCTGACCGCCTGCTCACGGTCATTCTGGACGGCGAAAACGCATGGGAATGGTACCGGTTCGATAACGATGGAAAGACTTTCCAAAATGCATTATATCGAAAACTTACCGATCTTTATGCCGACGGCCGGGTTATTACAACGACTGTAACCGAATATATGAAAGGGAACCCGCGCAGGAATATAACTCCCCATTCGGCGGCTAAATTTCCAAAAATTGAATGGTTGTGGCCAGGGTCGTGGATCAATGCAAATTACGATACTTGGATAGGCGAGGATGAGGAAAATCAGGCATGGGAATATTTACTGACAGCCCGGAAAGATCTCGGTGCATCCGGTTTACCGCAGCCGGATCCGCAAAAAGCCGTCCCGCGCAGCGGAACAAAGGCCTGGTTTATCCACCGGGCATGGGAATCTCTCTATGCTGCCGAAGGATCGGATTGGTTTTGGTGGTACGGGACGGATCAAAATGCCCCTGCAGGAGGTCGACCGTTCGATATTGCATTCATTACGCATATAAAAAATGTCTATAAATTTTCAGAAATGGCAGGTGGAAAAATGCCTCTGAGAAAGTTTAAACCGATTATACCGCAGCCGGCAAAAATCTCCGCTTCCGTTCAACAGGGAACTATGGCTCAAAGCAGCGAAAACCTGGTGACTGTGATCTTCCAATGCGATGTATGCGACCAATATGTTCGTAAAAGTATTTATATCGGAGGGAATCATGAACTGTTAGGGAACTGGGTGCCGAATCGTATTCGACTCTACGACGACGGGACTCATGGCGATCGAAAAGGAGGAGATGGAATCTGGACTATCGAGCTGAAATTTCCGGCCGGAACGGACCTGGAGTATAAGTATACAAACAGCGGCGGTGAAGGAAATTGGATGCCCGGAGAAGAATTTCCTTACATAAACAGGAAAGTGCATATCGAGCGAACAGAAACCGGAACTGTTTCTCTTTTTGACACTTTTGGGAAGATCTGATCCCGCATGGCAGATATATCCGGATCCCGGAAAATATTCATCATAATCTTGGCTTGTTTTATTCTTTCGACGGCTATTTTCATTACTTTCAAAATGTTTGCGGGCGATGAAGAGGGACAAGCACTGGAGGGGACATGGCTTTCTCAGATCGATTCACTCGGGCATGGAGAGTCCCAGAACTGGTTTCGTGCCGGTTTTAATCGAAGCGGGTGGTATGAAAAGGAAATTTCTCAAGTAAACGAACGTCATGCCGTTCCTCGTGAACCGCATGCAATCGTTTGGTATGCAAAAAAGTTCGATTTCGGTGGAAAAATTAATCGTACCCGGATGCTCTTTGGCGGTTCGGATGATGATATGAAAATTTGGATTAATGGGATTTCGGCCGGCATACAGATCGGTTATAACGATGAGTTTTCCGTCGATGTTTCTTCTGCGGTTCGAAACGGGGAAAATGAAGTTGTTATCGAACTTATCAATCATTCCGGTTCGGCCGATTTCTACGCTCCCATAAAATTGATCCCGGCAGAAAATGACCATGAGACATCCATATCCGGGCTCTCTGCAGTTCAGGACCTGCCTGAAAAAAGAGCACTTCGAGACGCAGTTATGTGCGAAGGAGATCTTCGTATGCTGCCTCAAGGCAGCGCCTTTGCAGTGCTCCGGAAAAAAATCCCTGACATTAAGCGCAGCGGCATTTCACTGTTATGTCTTTCCCCTTTGAATCCGGCCGGCCAGATGAACAGGAGGGGAGCGGCGGAAAATCCGTATTCAGTCCAGAATTATTACGGCATCAACTCAAAGTATGGATCCCTCGATGATTTGAAATCGCTCATCTCAGAAGCGCACAGCAGTGGAATAAAAGTGATAATGGATTTTGTAGCGAATTGCACTTCATGGGATAATGCGATGCTTATGCAGTATCCCGAGTGGTATGTGCAAAACGAAAAAGGAGAGATTCTCGCTCCGTACGCGGGTGCAGACGATGTTGCGAAGCTTAATTACGACCGGCACGAACTGCGAAAGTATATGATCGCGGTGCTCGAGTACTGGTCTGCCAAAGCGGGTTTCGACGGATTTCGCTGTATCGGTTCAGGCAATATCCCCGTGGATTTTTGGCTCAGCGCTAGAATTCAGCTTGAAAAAAATAAGCCTGTTATTCTGATTTCAGAAGAAAATATTCCCGAACAGCAGGAAGGAGCTTTCGATATTTCAGGATCGTTCGACATTGGGGTCGTGCTGAATAAAGTCCTGCGAGGAACGACTTCCGCATCTGTTTTTCAAAAACTACTGAGCCGGGAAGCCCGATTGTTCCCCGATGGCACTCTCTTTACGCGGTCGGATGAATTTAAGAAACATTCGAATGATCCGGGCATTGAAAGAGAGTCAATCGTTTTTCGCTTGACCCATCCCGGCGTTCCAGTTCTTGATTTGGATGAAATTACCGGCAATGCGGATGTCCTTTCGCTGATCGGACAATTCATAGAGCTTCGTATGCACCATGCCGCGCTTGTCGATGGACAATATCTTTTTATCAAAGCCGATGATTCGCGTACGACATATTCATTTGCAAGAACCTTGAAAAACGATACGGCTGCAGTGATCATGAATATTTCGAACGAGCCTCAAACAGCAGCAGTAAAGGGAAACGTTCTGACGTCTCTTCGATGGCAGTATGCATCTGCAAAAATAGAATATACCGCAGAGCATAACACACTCTCACTTGAACTTCCAGCATGCGGCTTTGCCGTTCTTCATCCGCTCAAATAATAAGGACAAAGACATGAAATCGCACACTGAATATATTTGGTTTAATACAAAAAAACATCGTGAATATATCAATATCACATCTCAGGTGGAAGAGATACTTGCGAAGAGCGGGATTCAGGAAGGAATGGTTCTTGTCTCGGCTATGCATATTACAGCAGGTGTATACGTGAACGATGCTGAAACGGGACTCATTCAGGATATCGACGAATGGCTTGAAGCGCTTGCGCCGTTCAAGCCTGAATACCAGCATCATCGTACGGGCGAAACGAACGGAGATTCGCATCTAAAAAGCCTGCTTATTCATCATGAAGTTATCGTTCCGGTCACAAACGGGAGTCTGGATTTTGGTCCGTGGCAGCAAATTTATTATGCAGAATTCGACGGCCAGCGCCGCAAACGGCTTATTGTAAAAGTTATGGGAGAATGAGAGACATAGAGCATCGGGAATTGCATGCAGTTTTAATATGAAAAAGAAGATCAAACATCGTATAGAATACATCCTTTTTCTCGGTTTCGGATTTATTGTCAGACTGCTGCCGGTTTCCGCGCTGCATCACGCGGCGGCATTGATGGTGGATATTCTTTATCCGCTCTTGAAGAAACGCCGGAATGTTGCCATGCAGAATCTCTTCAATGCATATCCGGAAAAATCACGGAAAGAATTGGAAAAGATTGCCCGTGGTTCGTTTAAAAGCGTTACAGCGGCCTTACTCGAATTACTCTGGGTGCCGCGATTTACAGTTGAAACACTGAAACGATTTATTGTTATAGAAAATCCCGATTTCCTCTTAAATACGGTTGCATCCGGAAAAGGATGCGTTCTCATTTCGGCGCATTTCGGAAACTGGGAATTGAACGCGCTCGTCACGAAGAGTCATTTAGCTGTTCCGTGTATTGCAGTGGAAAAAGTCCAATCGAATCCGCTTATCCATAAATGTATTCATGAATATCGAAAAAAATTCGGTGCCATAGTACTGCCTATGGAGTTGAGCATAAGGGAAATTCTTAAAACACTCCAGGCAGGAGGTGCTGTGGCAATGGCAGTCGATCAGGCCGCTGCAAAGGAAAGTGTAGGAGTTGAATTTTTCGGGCGTGTTGTACCGACGTTCCAGGGTCCTGCAGTCTTCAGTCTCCGGACAGGTGCACCGATCCTTATAGGCCTGGCAGTGCGGCAAGCAGATGGGACGTACAGAGTGATGTTTCATAAAGTTCCATCCGATGATCTCGACGGTGCATCGGAAAAGAATATCGTAGAACTTACGCAAAGACACATAAAATTAACCGAACAATTAATTCGTGAACATCCGGAACAATGGATGTGGATGCATAAGCGCTGGAAACACGTTCCGGACAGGGTGTATATTCCGCTATGATTTCTGAATTCAAAAAAATTCTTGTTATCCAAACTGCATTTATCGGAGATGTGATTCTTACACTGCCGATGGTGCAGGTATTGGGACGCTCTTTTCCGGGTGCATCGATCGATATTGTCGTTATTCCACGTGCTTCGGATTTGCTGGCGAACAATCCTCTGTTTACTTCGGTTCTATCGTACGATAAAAGAAAATCGGAAAAAGGGCTCGGCGGATTCTTCCGGCAGGTTAAAAAATTGCAGCTCGGGAAATATGATCTCGCCGTTGTGCCTCATCGCTCTCTTCGAAGCGCATTGCTTGCCAGACTGTCGAATATTCCCAAAAGAATAGGATTCGATCGGAGCGCCGGCAAAGTATTCTTTACCGATCTTGTTCGGTATGATTCGGGCAAGCATGAAGTAGAGAGGAATTATTCTTTATTGGTTCCGTTGGGAATAAACCTTCAGCACAAGGAACTGCCGAAGCTCTACCCGTCGGTTCAGGACGCTGCGGAAGTGGATCGGCTGTCTTCAGCACAGGGGCCGGAAGAAGAAAAACTTTGGATTGCCGTTGCACCGGGAACAGTATGGAAAACAAAACAATGGCTGCCTGAACGGTTCGCAGAAGTCGCAAAAAAACTTTCAGCAGATCATACCGTTATCCTGATCGGGGGAAAAGAGGACGAGGCTCTTTGTGAAGAGATCCGCCGGTCTGTTGGAATGACCAATTGTATAAATTTTGCGGGAAAATTATCGCTGCTCCAGTCTGCAGAAGCGATTAAACGATGCAGGCTGCTGATCTCCAACGACAGCGCTCCTATGCATATTGCTGTGGCCGTGGGAACTCCGGTCGTTGCAATTTTCGGATCAACTGTTCCGGAATTCGGTTTTGCTCCATTCGGCGCTCATGATGTTGTTGTGGAAACAAAAGGACTTGACTGCCGTCCCTGTGCTATTCACGGCGGTATAAAGTGCCCGATAAAAACTTTTGTTTGCATGCGCGCGATAGAATCACAGGAAATACTGCGCGTCATCGAAAAAAGAATGAAATACTGAAATTCGACTGCATCTTTGGCGGATCAATTGCGCAGGAATCCGCTTTACCAATGTTTCAACGGCCGGAGAGCAGATCATAAATTAAAATCGAACTGTCATCCCCAGTGTCGGCAATATCGGCCACAGTTTCTGAGCTACGATTTCCGGATTTCCATGGTTATCGTACTGATAGGAATACGATTGAATGTTCGTAAAATTGAAGAGATTGCTTATATCGAGGAAAGCCGATGTTGCTGCTCCAAAAATATCGAAATCCTTAGATACTCGAACATCGATTCTCTTATAGGCAGGCAGGTAAGATGAATTAGGATTCCCCGATTGCCATTCCCACGAATAAGACAACTTATTATATACTGCAACTTCAGGAGTGTACGGATATCCGCTGCCATAAACCATACGGGTGTTCATGTTCCAGGAATTGCCCAGATTAAAATCAGCGACAACAGCTATTGTGTTCCGCTGATCGGTATTTCTCGGAAAGTAACCCAGAGTATCATTTGTCGCCAATTTTTGTACTGCTTTCAGTAAACTATAGCTTATCCATCCGGATATTCCTGATGTTGAATACATTAAATAGGCATCAAGGCCGGAAGCGCTGCCGATTGCATCATTTTTCCGCGAGTAATAAATTTGGCCGTAGCTTGAAACGGTTGATGAAATAAGATTGCTATACGTTTTTTCGTATACATCAAGTTTCAACTTTAGAATATTATGATCCTCGTCGTCTGAGATGAGATTGAAATCTGTGCCAAGAATATAATGAATAGCCCTCTGCGATTGGGTATTAGTGTCGGATGCTGTAGAGTATGCAAGTTGCTCGTAAATTGGCGATTGATAAAAATATCCCCATGCTCCCCGTACGGTAATCTCAGAACATGCTTTGTATGCAATATTCACGCGAGGGCTCCATGTTAGGTCCTTATTAAGATCGAAATAGTCATATCTTCCGCCGACATTAAGAATCGTTCTCTCATCGATTTGAAATATATTTTCAAGATAGCATGCGCCTTTAAATGACTGCGCATCGATACTGCCGAAAATATTGCCGAGTCCGTTTATATTCCACAGACTATCGGTTATTACAGGATATCGGTAATTATTGGTTGAATACGAAAAAGTCTCTTGATAAGTCATGTCCTGGTGATAAAAGATGCGTTGATAGTTTGCACCCGTTTTGATAGTATAGAAATGTGTAACCTGCATGTCATACGACGAATTGAATTCCAATGTCCGGATACGAAGATTATTGTCATACAGGTAATTGGATGCGCTGTTGTAAAAGGCATTGATGACCCCCGCATGAAAAGTGTCTCCGTAAAGGTAAAGATTATCGGAATGTTCCGACTCCAGTTCATCATAATACGATACTTCTGATTTCAAAAGAGCCGATGAAGAGACGATGTAGCTGTTTTGAATTGCGATCATGCTGGTGTAGTAGTTGGCATGTCCCTCGCTTGAATCATACCATGATTGCGATAAAGAACCGATATATCCATGATCACTATGATAAGGGTTCGTGTATGCATTTGAGGAACTTGTTGTCGGGTCATATGTAAAAGTATCGCCGGCATAAATAAACTTCAGCAGTAATTTATCCTGAGGCGCAAGCTTGTACGCGAGCACTCCTTGGACATCATTATACGACGGGTGTATTTGGGGTGCCTGATTCATCATCTTCAAGACATATTGCAGGTAACTCTGCCTTGCACCGATAATAAAAGATCCATCAATTCCGATAGGTCCTTCGAGAAGTGCATCTAAATCAGTCATGCTAAGACTGGCCTGGCCTTTTACTCGATCTGTACTTCCCTCACGGTATTCGATATCAAGCACAGAGCTCATCTTGTCTCCGTAACGGGCGCTAAAACCGCCGGTTATCAAATCCATTTTCTCAATCATGTCGACATCAAAAATACCGATACTAACGTTAGAAGCTTCCTTCACATGATACGGTTCGTAAACCTGAGTGCCATCAATTAAAACAAGGTTCTCATTCTCATCGCCGCCATGAACATTGAATTTTGCGCTTAATTCGTTGTCATTCGAGACGCCGGGAAGCATTTGGACGCTGCGCAGCACATCCGGTATAAGGCTTGTGATCTTGCCGATTGTTTCGCTTTGGAGAGATAGCGCGCTCACTTCTTTTTGACTTGTTTCATCTTCAGCTGGATTAGCATAAACTGTCACATCCTGTAAAAAGACATCCGTTGCAAAGAGGCTTATTGAAAGTTGTGTATCTTCTTTTATTGAAACGGGAATTTCCACTGTCTTATATCCGACAAAACGGCAGATAAGTGTATAGTTTCCGGGGGGAAAATACAATAAGAACATTCCATTCGCGTTTGTTGTAGTTCCTTGCTGCGATCCTTTAACCATAATATTCGCAAAAACAAGCACTTCGTGTGTCGAACCGTCGCGAACGATTCCCTGCAATTTGTATTTTCCAGACTGAACAGTTGAATCTTTCTTAACAATGATTTGATTATCAACGCGATTAAACGTTAAAGCACAATCTTTTGCAAATTCCTGGAGAATTTTATAAAGACTTTCCTCTTTCGGGAGAATTGTAACTTTTCCCTGTAAAGGCAGATCTTCCTTGATATAAAAGAATTTAAAATCGGTCTGTTGCTCGATAATCTGAAACGCTTGTTCGAGTGAAATGTTTTCTCTGCTCATTTTGACCCGCACATCCTGCAAGCTTATATCTCCGGAAGATGATATGGCAAAAAGATCAATCGCTACAATGGGTTGTAGAATCAGTCCAAGGATTGAGGAGTATATGATTCTTTGAATTAATCGGAAGACATTATTTTTCATAAAAAACGATTTTCTTTATCTCGTTGTTTTCTATACTGGTTTTATAGGTTAAACCCGTTGCTTTTTTGATGACCTTTACCACCGTCCAAAATGATTCATTGTTAAAATTTGCCTTTATAGGCAGGCTGGATACGGATAAATCTGCGATTTCGAACTTGACACCGAAATATCTTTCAAGAGAAATACACACTTCCGAAAATGGTTCATTGTCGAAAATAAGGATGTTGTCTTTCCAGCCGCTGACTTTTTGATTATCGAATGGCTTTACCGTGCTTGTCTCGTTTTCTTTATTGTAAACAATTTGTTGTGCCGGCGCTAAGATTATTCCATTTATCTCCTTGCTTGATTGATTCGTTGACACTTCAACTATTCCATCTTCAAGAGAAACAGTGATGCTCTTTTCATATGGAAAAGACTTTATATTAAACTTTGTTCCAAGATCAGTTGTTGAAATATTTCCCGTGCGAACTTTAAACGGTTTTTCAACATTATGCGTAACTTCAAAATACGCCTCGCCCTGCAGGAGAACCTCGCGCGATTCTTCGCCAAACCGAACAGGATATTTTATCTTGCTGTCTGCATTCAGTATAATCTTCGTTCCATCGAGCAGTGTGACAACGGCTTTCTCTCCCATCATCGTTCTTTTTTCATTCCATGTTGTTGCAGCAGGCCGCAGCATAAGAAAATGAGACACGAGAAGAGTACCCGCAATAAAAAGGATGAGAACGGCGAAGGAAGCGGCGATCCGGGAAGAAATCGACTGAAAAAACATAAAATGTTTTTGTTGTGCTTTTTGTTCCCATTGAAACGATGGATCGTAATTCCGAATACTTGCTGCGAGCCGTTTCAGTCCGTTCTCAACATCAAATGCGTCGTCGGAATCCTTGTGTGCCAATTTATTCCACTGCCTGCTTATTCTCGCAAAGAGTGCGGAATATTTGCTATGTTTTCGCATGGAAAACAAGATCTCAATCTCTTCAACTGAAGCCTCTTTCGAAAGATATTTTGTCGTCAAATGAATAAATTGTTCTTCATTCATAGCGCTGCCTTTTCATAGAATGTATACGATGTAAAAAGGGTCTCTATAGTAAGACGCAATAAACCGCGCACTCCTACTATCCGGAGTTCAAAAATTCAGAAAAAATGATTGTTTGGCCGGAATACCGAAGTACGGGTATACTTGGATGGAGAATCATCGCTCAGGGCGATGTCTCTGTGCTATAAAGTCCGCTGCCGCCGTCATTTGATTCTGCACGGTATGCACAGATATTGAAAGGATATCTGCTATTTCCTGATAACTTAAGCCGTCCAGGCGATTCATCCTGAAAATAATTTGCCTCTTCTCCGGCAGATGCCGCAATAAAGCTTCTATGTCATCCTTTAGTTCTTCAAAAGATACCAGCCTATCGGCATTCAAGTCCGAAATCATATGATCTGTGCCGGCAGTTTCCATGTCTTCAAAAAAACGATTCCCCCGATGTCTCAGATACTGAATACACCGGTTTCTGACCGCAGTATATATATATGTCTTGAGATTCGTTCTTATTTGAATATCTTTTTTTCTTAACCAAATATGAAGAAACACATCCGATACTGCTTCCTGTGCGAGATCGGTGCTCTTTACGAATGCAAATGCAAAGTGACAGAGAGTTGAATAATATTTTTTAAACAACAGCTTCAATGCTGCTGCATCACCCTCCTGTAAACAGTGAAATAATTCTTCGTCGCTTTTAAGTTTATGATCCGGCATTTAAAAAATAAGCAAGTTCGCTGTAAAAAACACTCATTCGGAATCGGTTCTGTTCTATTCTATAATCACACAGCTTGATCTATACTATCTTCTTACATAAAGAATATCACATAAGGTATGTANNGTATGTAAAAAAGTAACGGCACGAATGTCGGCCTGAACTTAAATTGCGGAGCGACATCAATAAGAACGTAAGCAAAATTAACCAAAAAATGCAATACAAAGTCAATTTTAAGTATATTCATTATTCAATATTTCGGTTGCCGCGAACGCCCTGGAAGATGAGAATGGAAAAAATACATGTCCTCTTTTTCGCCGTGAGCCTTCTCTGTTTCGTACATGCAGAAGGTAAGATAACTTCTGTAAAGCTTCTCATTCTAAATCCGTCTCAATATGAAAAAACTGAATTCAACATTATAATTTCCTCAGGTTTTAAAAATCCGTATACAGCAAGCGATATTAAATTGGATATGCACCTCACCGCGCCATCCGGAAAAGAATTGTTCGTGCCTTGTTTTTACGTCTCGGGTGATACGGTCTGTTCTCTTTGGAAGGCGCGTTTAGCAGCTCAGGAGGCTGGAACATATACGTATTTCTTCCAATTGATCCGGAACTCTCATAAAGCGATAAATTCCGATACTTCCGTATTTACTGCAGTGCAGTCGAGTAAAAATGGATTTCTTCATACAGAAGGTTTATGGACATTGAAATATGATTCCGGGAAACTATTCAGAGGAATAGGAGAAAATGTTGCATGGGAGTCGAGATCGTTTGAAAATCCCAAATGGACATACGATTACTTTTTGCCGAAACTTGCTTGCGAAGGTGCGAACTTCTTGAGAACCTGGAGATGTTCATAGAACCTGCTTGCATTTCACTGCCGGATGGTATAAATTTGATCATGACAGCATCAACTGTTCCCATATTGCCGGCGGTGACATTTTTGATCCCGGCCGGGAATTTTAATATGACAATGGAAAACTCCTATAATTCAAAATTATGAACTTGCAAAAATATATTTTTGCCTTGGGTTTATTATTTTTCGGAATGAACGGTTTATTCGCACAGGCGGGCTGGCGGCCGTTCAGCAATGATAGTCCGTGGAACCGGAAGATTCCCGCCGGTGCAAAGGCGGATTCCCGGTCAAGCAAGCTCATTGACGATCTTGCAAAAGGAGACTTTTCTATAAACATGGACGACTGGTCAATACCGGTGTACTATGTCAATTCCGATACTGTACCAAAGATGAACGTTATCAATTCGCGTCCGGGTATATATGGGAAGGGGTTTGCCGAACCCAACCGCATCCCTATTCTTCCGGATTTTATTGCCTCGCCGCCGGTCGGAGATTTTAGCGACAATCATATATGTATACTTGATACAGCAGTGATGCTGGAATGGGATATGTGGGCGGCTCGCAAAAATAAGGATGGTGTCTGGACCACAGGCCTCGGTGCGGTAACCGATTTAAGAAGTTCAGGTGTTGAACGACCCTGGTTCGAACAGAAAAATGAGTTCGATGCCCACCGGTCGCGCGCCGGAGGATTTCCCCTGATAGCCGGACTTATCAGACCGGAAGAAATAAAATCCGGCAGGATTGATCACGCGCTTGTCTTTGCATATCAGCGCGGGCGTTCGGAATTTTTTATTCCTCCGGCAAGCACGGCGCAAGCAACGACGAATGAAATGAACAACCGGTTTGGAATTCCAATGGGCGGAAGAATTCAGCTCGATCCGGCACTCAACGTGGATACGCTTAACCTTAATCCGGCATGCAAGATCATTGCAAAAGCCTTGCAGGAATACGGCGCTTTTAACGGCGACTATGCCGGTGCAACGGTGCTCTACGCTGATAATTCACCTTCAGCTCTGAAACAATGGACGGGAGTGCTGCAGAAAACAGATTTCGCAGAAATATTTACACCGCTCTTTGTGAGGAAATATTTCAGAGTCATTGAAATGGGAAATCTTTTGCCGGGACAAAACCTGCAGGATGGCCGGATTGGATTTATTGATTTTGGTTTTCCCAGTATAAAGAATGTATCGATCGAATGGCTGAACACAACCATAGAATGCGTTGTCGATTCTTCCGTGAGTCTCGCCGGTGTTAAGCCCGTCTTTAGAACTGCGAGTATGCACTCGCTTGTTTATGTAAATAATATCGAGCAGGAAAGCGGGAAATCCACGGTAGACTTAAATAAAAATATTGAGTATAAAATAGACGTTCCCGGGACGGGATCAAAAAACTGGACTGTAATAGTCAGAAGAAAGTAGAATGCACTGGCGATATTTATAGATGAACAGAAAAATTATTTAGAATGAAGCGCCGGCGTATTGAGGCGATGAATAATGCACTCTGCAGATTTATTTAAAAATGTTCGTAATTATTCAGCGTTAAATTTAATTATTAAAATCCCCCTGCAAAAAGCGCTTCCCCCTTTTATTCAAAAGAGCCGGAGGCCTGAAAATGAATCACATCTATGTGATACTATCTTCAGGGGGATTTAAGACTGAGCAAAAACGCATTTATTCCAAAATACGCTGACTAGAAAAATGTTCGTTGATCGGAACTCACGCATAAGAATAAAAATAATTGAGAGGATTGCAAAATGCAGACACTATTGGGCCGGTTTTCCCAAATTAATTATCTCGTCCAGACTCACAGCTGCTGGTTTGCAATTGGCAGGCGCCGTCTAAGAATAGCCGTCATTATATTTGTTGCGTTATTAGCCGGATGTGCTTCATACCGGACTTTTCTGCGCGCTGATGAAAGAATAGTCTTCTTCGGTGATTCCATTACCCAGCTTGGCGTAAAGCCGAACGGTTATATCGCTCTCGTTCAGGATAGTCTTCGTAAAAACCATGACGGAAAAAACATTGAAGTCTTAGGAGCAGGAATAAGCGGCAATAAAGTGCCGGACCTGCAAAAACGGCTTCAAAGGGATGTTCTGGATAAATATCCTACCATCGTTGTCATCTATATAGGCATCAACGATGTGTGGCATTGGACGACGCCGAACCTCAGGGGAACTCCAAAGGATACGTTTGAAATGGGATTAAAAGAAATTATCGCATCTATTCAGAATACCGGTGCGCGTGTCATTCTCTGTACGCCGAGTGTTATCGGGGAAAAAACCGACGGAACGAATCCTCAGGATCCAATGCTTGATGAGTATTCTGGAATTAGCAGGCGTATTGCCGGAGAGACCGGCAGCGTTCTCTGTGATCTTCATAAAGCATTCAACGAATACTTAAAATCCAATAATCCGAATAATGAAGAAAAAGGAATTCTGACGGTCGACAGAGTTCATCTGAACGATGCAGGAAATCGTTTCGTAGCAGAACAGATCCTGAAAATACTTAATCGATAGTTTGACAGCGGTAAACAATCAGGTTTAGATCCATCCGCACTTTTACGGATATCGTGAGGATGGATTTTGCACCGGGTATGCATTCTTTACATACGATGGAAAATAACATATCTGATAAAAGGGATGAATGTTTTTATCGCTTGTTGCTGAGATTCTCATGACAGTATTAATTGCATCATGGAGCATGTAATTTGTTGATTGGAAGAATAAAACGGCTGCCGTTTGCTGCGATATGTTTGTTATTGATTATTCCGCTTATGGAAGTCGATTCGCAGCCGCGCATCGAAAGCGAGTTCCGCATTGCACGTCTAAAATACAGCGGCGGCGGAGATTGGTATAACGGTTCGACAGAGGAAGTCAATCTGCTGAAATTCATCCAGCAAAATACGAATATCGATTGTGACCCGTGTTATGAGTTTGTCGATTGTTCAAACGATAAAATGTTCAGCTATCCGTTCTTGTTTATGACCGGGCATGGAAATATCTCATTTTCCGACTTTGAAGTAGAACGGCTGCGGACATATCTGACCCATGGCGGTTTTCTCTATGCGGACGATGACTACGGTATGGATAAAGCCTTTCGGCGCGAGATTAAAAAAATATTCCCGGATCAGGAACTTGTCGAATTGCCTTTTAGTTATGGGTTGTTCCATTGTTTTTTTAATTTTCCCAATGGAGTACCGAAGACTCATGAGCACAACGGAAAACCGCCGCAGGGATTCGGAATATTTTATCAGGGGAGGCTTGTCGTTTTTTATACTTATGAATCGAATCCAAGCGACGGCTGGGATGATCCGGATGTGCACGGCGATCCGGAACCGGTCCGGCAGGAAGCGCTGCGGTTCGGAACGAATATCGTCGTGTGGGCGCTGACACATTGATTATTACAAATGATCAGAATGTTGTCCTGGGATGGCGTAAAGTTTCACAAATGGGCGGCAAAAACATATCTCGCTAAACTCATTATTGAGATTTGCAGCTTGAGTCTGCTAATTTTACAAGCATGCTCTCTTCAGAGAAAATGCATGAGCTGCCGGATGCAACTAATGAGGATAAAGCGCTCCCATCACAACAATTTAATGCAACCTATGCCGGTGTAACACTTCAGCCTATTCCGTTCAACGGTGTGGTCTATTATCCTGCCATTTATGCCGGCAATGCCAGACTGGCGATGGATGATCTGGACCGGAAAAAATCCAGTGGAAGTGTCGTTTTCGACTATGAATCGGATATCGTCGATCTTAAATTCTTTATTTACGAATATTGAATATAAACAATTCATTTACATCTTTTTTAACAAGAACCAAACAACGCGGATATGTCATCTTACCGTTGACAATTCGCAATTGAAAATTGGCAATTGAGGGTCATCCTCTCCCTTCCTTGACTTTACATACAAGAAATCGTATATTTTGACTCAAATTTTATTAAAAATTGATACTTTTCAATCAAAATTGATAGGATTCCAACAAATTTTATGGCAACGACTGGCGACTTTCGAATTGGCATGGTTATTCGCTTTAACGGCGAACTTCACAGAATTGAAGAATATATACACCGCACACCGGGCAATTTAAGAGCTTTTGTCCAAGTAAAGCTGCGAAGTCTTAAAAGCGGGCGCATTACGGAGACGAGATATAGATCCGGGGAAGAGGTGGAAGAGGTTCGCGTAGAACAAAAGGAATTCCAATATCTCTTTCATGACGGCTCGAGTTTTCAGTTCATGGATAAACAATCCTATGAACAAATGCCTGTCGATGAAAAAGCGCTCGGTGTGGGAGCAAAATTCATAAAAGAAGGGGAGACCGTGCAGCTTCAAATGGTCGGTATGGACATTGTCGGAGCTGAACTTCCGTATAACGTGGAATTAAAAGTCACTGAAACAGTACCGGGTGTAAAAGGCGATACAGCAACAGGCGCACAGAAGCCGGCCACACTTGAAACAGGGGCTGTGATTAATGTTCCTTTATTCATCAATGAAGGGGACACGATCCGGGTCGATGTGCGTACCGGCAAGTATCTTGAAAGAGCCAATTAATCGTTCCTTGAGACGTCGATGAGAAATCAGGAGTTGATAATTAGAGGATCCGCAAATCCATCTCAGAATAAGATGTGGATTCCGGCGGAGCCGGCTTTTATCCGGATCTCTCGATAGCGTTCGGGAAAAAAAGAAACTTCGGAGTATCTATGGAAATTTCTTATATAAAAAAGATTATTAAACTCGTTGAAAACAGCGATATCGATGAAATTGAAATCGATGAAGAGGGCAAAAAATTGCGCGTCGCCAGAACCCGCCATAATGCTGCTGCTCAACAGATCATGCTGCCGCCTGTCGTGCGGCAGTCCGGAAATATTTNNCCCATCGTGGGCACCTTTTACGAATCGCCCTCGCCCGGCTCTCCGCCCTTCGTCAAAGTCGGCGATCCTCTCGAAGTGGGCCAGGTTTTGTGCATCGTGGAAGCGATGAAACTGATGAACGAAATTGAATCGGATGCCGACGGCAAGATCGTTAAGATAATGGTTGAAAACGGCAAACCGGTTGAATATAATCAAGTGCTTTTTCTTGTAGAAAAAGCATAGAATTTCGTCTCCGTCACATATATAGACGAGTCCTCATTTGTTTAAAAAAATACTCATAGCGAATCGCGGTGAAATAGCGCTGCGGATCATACGTGCTGCTCATGAATTAGGAATTAAAACCGTAGCGGTCTACTCGGAAGCCGATCGCGAATCTTTGCATGTGCGATTTGCAGATGAGGCCGTGTGTATCGGTCCTGCGGCAAGCAAGGAAAGTTATCTGAATATACCGCGCTTGATTGCAGCTGCAGAAGTGACGAATGCGGACAGCATACATCCGGGATACGGATTTTTATCGGAAAATGCAAATTTCGCCGAGATCTGCGCCTCTTCAGGAATTATTTTTATCGGACCGAGTCCGGAAGCAATCACGGCTATGGGAGATAAGGCCTTTGCAAAAGAAACTATGAAGCGGGCAGGCGTACCGGTCGTACCCGGCAGCGAAGGAGTCGTTTCCGATCTCAACGAAGCAAAAAAAAATGCACTTGAAATCGGTTTTCCAGTTATCATTAAAGCGACGGCAGGCGGAGGCGGGCGGGGGATGCGTATCGTTCGCAGCGAGGATGAATTGGAAAACGCTTTCTTTACGGCAAGCCACGAGGCGGAAACAGCGTTTGGCAATCGTGCAGTCTACATCGAAAAATATATTGAGGAACCACGCCATATTGAAATTCAAATTATGGGCGACAGAGCAGGAACAGTTCTCCATTTCGGAGAAAGAGACTGCAGTATCCAACGGCGGCATCAAAAACTTTTGGAAGAATCTCCCTCTCCGGCTCTTTCTCCTGAATTGCGTGAAGCTATGGGCATGGCAGCAATCAAGGGGGCTAAAAGTGCAAAATATATAGGAGCGGGAACTGTAGAATTTTTGCTTGATAAGAATAAAAATTTCTATTTCATGGAAATGAATACACGCATACAGGTGGAGCATCCCGTCACGGAAGAAGTCTATGGAGTCGACCTTGTAAAAATGCAGCTGCAGGTTGTTGCCGGAGAACGGCTCAAACGTCAAAGGATAAAGCCCCTCTGGCATGCTATCGAATGCCGCATCAATGCAGAAGATCCGTCGGCGGGTTTCCGTCCATCACCAGGTCATATTACGAGCCTCCATTTCCCGGGTGGTTTCGGCGTCCGGGTGGATTCGCATGCGTATGCGGGGTATTATATTTCGCCGTATTATGATTCATTGATAGCCAAGTTGATTGTAAAAGGAAAAAATCGAGAAGAGGCGATTTCGCGCATGCACCGGGCGCTCGATGAATTCGTTATCGAGGGCATAAAAACAACTATTCCGTTCCATAAAAAACTTATGAAGAACGAAAAATTTCAAAGCGGAATTTTCGATACAAATTTTATAGAGACATTTGCGTTTGAGGAATAAATCCTGAAAAATGGTAAATGGTGAATAAATGGTCACTTGTCATTAGCCAATAGAACTCGTGAGCAGGCTTTGTTTGAAAAAAAAATCTGCAGCCGTAAATTTGATATCTGAAATTTGCAATTTATAAATCTTAGGAGTGTCCCATGGATTTCCCGGAACGATTAAAATATACAAAAGATCATGAATGGCTTTTAGTCGACGGCTCTACAGGAACGGTCGGAATAACGGATTTTGCCCAAAGTGAACTTGGAGACATCGTTTTTGTCGAAATGCCGGAAATCGGCGCATTTCTCGAACAGGGGAAATCGTTTGGAACGATAGAAGCCGTAAAAGCGGTATCCGACCTTTTTGCGCCGGTCAGCGGGGAAATACTGGAAGTAAATGCTCTCTGCAAAGACCATCCTGAACAGATCAATAAGGATCCATACGGCCAGGGCTGGCTGGTTAAAATCCATATTTCAGATGTTCATCAGATCGATCAATTGCTCGATGTCGACTCGTATAGGCAATTGACTGGAAAATAACTAATATTGCACAATATGGAACGGCGGAGAATCACGGAAGCCGCGTAAACAAAAGTGCAGTCGGCAGGTAAAGGAGCAAGATTGTGATTGAGTCGACGGGACAAGGCATCCGAATGAAACAAGCAGAGTATATGAAGCGTCTCTTTGTTGCTGCAGAGAGTATCGTCTTTCTTTCCTTCATCATAAGCTTGCTGCTGTTCTTTTCTTATTGGCGTTCCCTCCGTCCTTCGAACGAATCCGGTTTTATTCGCCAGCAGCAGCGCATTACGCTTCTTACAAACGCTCATCACTCACTGATTGAAGAAGGGGATACTCTCCGGACCGACAGCTCATCCGCTTTATTCAAACATGGAACATCGTTCCTTCTTGACGATTGGAAAAGGTACCGGGAATTGGCTGCGGCAGAGCAATCCGAAGGTACGGAAATCCGCAAAGAAACCGGCCGGCAAAATTTGGAGCGGGCAGATGCCCTGATCCGGCGCGTTTCCGTTTTACCGAGAAATATAATTCAAATCCCGTCTTCCGTTTTAAAGTTTCGCATAAGAGAAGAAAACGACGCGCTTCTTCTTTCAGAAATGATGCGGCTTCAGCAGATGCGCGATGAAGAATCTTCGGCAGGAGAGCATTGGATGTTTTTATCGATCATGCTTGCCGCCATTGTCTACGGATCTGCACTGCTTCTTGCTGTTTTGTATAGAAAGCAAAGGAAAAAAAAGGATGAAGAACTCGATAGTTTATTATTTTCTTTGGAATCGACTCTCAATCCGATTCAAATAATTCGATCCGACGGGACAACCCGTTATGCAAATCCAGCCTTTTATAAGTGGAGCGGATTGAATCCGGATACAGGGGAAAATGATTCCTTCCTGCGGACGATTGACGGCGGCAACGGTGCTCAGGATACATCGATATGGGAAACTGTCAAACAGGCGCTGCATCAAGAAGAATCGTGGTCGGGGAAAATTCTGCATAAGCGGTCCGACGGACGCATTGCGGAGGCCGATATTCTTATAGTTCCTTTTACCGGCCACAGCGAACACAAACTTGAGTACATCGTTTTTTATACGGATGCAACCGAAAAAAGGGAATACGCTCAAAAGTTAGAGCAAACACAGAAGCTTTATAAAGAAATCGTAGAAGGGTCTCTCGACGGATTGATGGTTGTTCAAAACAATGTACTGGTCTATACAAATCCAAGGGCGCTCAATATTTTCGGTTACAAATCGGGCGAAGATGTGCAGCATGTTTCTTTTTCAGACTTGTTCCAGATCGAGGGATACGAAAAAATTACAATTGAAAAAATCGTTTCGGAAAGCGCTCAGTTCGATAATGGAGAGTTTCGATGCCGGACAAAGAGTGCAAATATTATCGATATTGAAGCGCATACTTTGTCGATTGCATGGGAAGGGATGCCGGCTGTGCTCATCTCGTTCCGGGATGTGACAGAAAGAAAAATGCTGGAACGGGAACAGGCATTGTACGTGTGGGAACAGGAAAAGCTGAGTGAAATAGACAAACAGCTTGTCGGCGTAGTAGATCTGCAAAAAATTCTCGATGCAATCATTCATCAAACGATGAAATTGACAAAATCGGGATTCACTGGAATTCTTTTTTACGATTCTGAATCGGCAAACTGTTATTGGAAAGCATACGAAGGGAACGTGCATGATTTTCCCGTCGATTGGAACGAGGCACCCCCGGCGCTCAAAATTTTCGAACAGCGGAACGAAATGACGATTCTCAAACGGGATGAAGAAAAAGAAGAATTTTCGCTGAGCAGTATCCCCGAACTGTCGCGCGAAAACATCGCGGCGGCTGTAATTCTTCCGCTGCGTGTGGAAAAAGAATTACGGGGGTTTTTGATTGTCGGTTATCCTCTGCAATATAATTATTCCGAAAAAGAAGTCCGGATGTTGAATTCGCTTGCAGAAAAAAGTTCGATTGCGATGGTTAATGCAAAATTGTACAACGATCTTTTGGAACATGAAAAAGAATTGGAACTGCTCTCGGCTGCCCGTGTTCAAGTGCAGGAGGAAGAACGAAGAAGGATCGCACGGGAGATTCATGACGGTCTCGGGCAGCTCCTGACTGCAATCAAGTTCAATCTGGAAATTTTGGAAGATTCTCTTCTCACGACTCCGGACGAGAAAAATCGCATTAACGATATGAAGAAATTGCTGGACGACGTCATGAAGGAGGCGCGTGAGTTATCGTACAACCTTATGCCGAGCGTCCTTGAAGATTTCGGCCTTATTCCCGCCGTGCAGCTTCTGTGCGAACAATTTTCAAGGCAAACCGGCATTCAAGTTCAATTCCTTCCGCATGGCGGCGACGACAGGTTCGGCGCAGACTTGGAAATCAGTATCTATCGGATTGTGCAGGAAGCTCTGACGAATATTCAAAAACATGCTTCGGCTACCAGCGTTGAATTGCAAATTATTGCATCAGCGAATTCGGTTCGAATGACGGTGGAGGATAACGGAAAAGGATTTGCCGCACAAAAAATAATACGGCGGCAAAGAGACAGGAACGGAATAGGACTGGCAAGCATGCGCGAGCGGACGTCGCTGTTGGGCGGAACATTTACGATAGAATCGGTATTGCAGCACGGAACGCTGCTTTGTGTCGAAATTCCTATCAAGAAAAAAGAAAGCAAACCATGAAAGTAAGGTTGCTGTTGGCAGACGATCATCCTTTGGTGAGGAGCGGTCTAATAAAGTTACTGGAATCATACAAAGAGTTTACAGTTATCGGCGAAGCAAAAGACGGCGAAGAAGCCGTTGCTCTCACGAGAAAACTGAAACCGGATATCGTCATCATAGATCTTTCGATGCCGAAATTGTCGGGAATCGAAGCGACAAAAATTATATGCAAGGAAATTCCGGATACAAAAGTTCTTGTCCTGACGATGCATGAAAATGAAGAATATATATATCAAATACTCAGATCCGGGGCAGGCGGTTATTTACTTAAAAATGCTACGAAAGATGAGCTTGCATCCGCAATTCGAGCGGTAGCGAGTGGAAAAAAATTTTACAGCCCCAAAGTGTCGGAAATCATAGTCAATTCATACCTCAACAAAGCCAAACAGAGAGATGCGGCGGCCAATGGTGACGAGGAAGGACTTCCTTTAACCCGGCGGGAAAAAGAAATTTTGTATCATATCGCACTTGGTAAGAATAACACTCAAATAGCCGAAATCATGTTTATCAGTCCCCGAACAGTGGAAACGCATAGGACGAATATTATGCAAAAATTGGACATTCATGATGCCTCCAATCTGGTACGGTTCGCGTTGATAAACAAAGACAAACTTGGCGTTGAAGAATGATGCGGCATTCAAGGTGCCTGCCTGCGTGACTACGTCAGCAGTCGGGCAGGCTGCGATGCTGATGTGCTGATGTGCTGCTGTTATCTGTTTTTTTGTTTTTCTGTTTCGTTGTTTACGTCGAAATGTCCTGACCCTCGCTGCATTATTTTAAGACTTGTATCAGGCCAAATGTCTTATTTAACCCTGATTATAGAGGATTAATCTGAATAGTTTATCTACGGTATTTACCGTAATTGTAAAAATACGGTGAAAAAGCGATGAAAAACACCTCTCTTCTCGGTATAGTATTCTAAAGAAAGATACAAGCATGCCATTTTAGGAAAAAATATGACACAGAAAAAAGTGTTGGTTGCCGATTGTGATGAAGCGGCGGGAAAGTTGTACATAGTTTTCCATACACAATGTAAATGCGAAGTAAGGAGAACCGAAGTTTTTTATTGAGAACGGTGTTTGATTCAAAATGTTAAAAAATAAATTTCACATATTACCCAGTTTGATTGTTTTGCTGACAATGTTTGTGCTGATTGTTGCGCTTGGTGCAACAGCAATGGCGGCCACAATAACGACAACAGGTACCGGCATTTGGAGTTCAACGGTTGCGGGTGCGCCGTGGCCTGGTGGAACAATACCTGCGGCTACAGATGATATAGTCATAGGTGCAGGATTTACTCTCACTGTCGATGGCAACAGAACATGCAATTCTATGACTATTGGCAACGGGTCAACGGTTAGTGTAAGTTCGGGAATTCTGTTGACTGTGACTGCAGCTATCACGTTTCCTGATGTTACTAATGCTAATGTAACAGGAACTATTGCTGGTGCGGGATCGGCTACAGCAGCATCTCTTGCCGTCGGCACTAACGTAACACCAACAGGAACCCGTACGACAAATTGGACATCTACAATAAACAGCCTTACCATCTCTGGCAATCTAACACTCACCAGTTCCTATAATACCACCGGTCCGCGAACTGAGAATGCTGTATTCAATCATACCAGTGGTACAATTACGGTAAATGGTTCTGTAACAACTGTAAATGCGAATGCAGGTAATACCTCAACCTATACCATGGGCGCTACAAGCCCAACCCTTGTTCTTGGTGGCGCAACACCATTTATAGCTTCCGGCACGGGAACAAGCACCTTTACCTTGAACGGAACCGGAGCAACGGTTAATTATAGTTATGCCGGAGCGCAAACAGTTCAAGACGTTGCCTATATGAATTTAACTACCTCAGGTTCGGGAACGAAGACTTGGACTCTCGTGGCGGCTAGAACCGTTGCCGGCAATCTTTCTGTAGGCACTGGTTCAGGCCTTACTACAAATGGAAATAACACACTTGGAGTTACTGGAACCACATCTGTTACAGGCACACTTACGCTGGGCGGCACATCCGCCAAAACCTTTACAAGTAATGTTACCATTAATGCTCTTGGTGTTTGGAATGAAACTGGCGTTGCAGCTATTAATTATGCAGGAAATCTGCAAAATGACGGCACAACTTTTACTGCTAACACAGGTGTTCATACTTTTACAGGCACAGGAAAAACGATCAGTGGAGCTAGCACTCTTGCTATTCCAAGCTTGACCATAAGTGGAACAACAACAAACAGTGGTACGCTTACAGTATCTACAGCACTTGCAGGAGCAAGCACGTTGACAAATACTGGTACATTGAACATCGGTGGAACTTCCTCAATTACCACACTTACGGCAGCTGCCAGCGGCAATACCGTTGATTACAACAGTTCAACCGGAGCACAGACAATAATAGGTTCCATGACCTATTATAACCTGACTGTTGATAAAGCAGGACAGGTAGGCACAATAGGAGCAGCCATTACGGTAAGTAATAATCTGTCAGTGCTCAACGGCACCCTTGCCGATGGCGGATTCCAGATCACAGGCAATGGAACAGGAACTTTGAATGTTGCCGCTGGAGCAACCCTTCAGATCGGTGCAGCGGGCGCGAATATGGAAACATTTCCGACTCTTTATACGAGTGCCCAAATTACATTAAATGCTACTTCCACGGTAATTTATAATTCTACCAGCGCTATGGCAGTGGCTGGCAGCATTACAAGTGTAGGTCCTTCAACTTATGGAAATCTTACATTATCAAGTGCCAGCACAAAAACAGCGGCTTCTGCAATTTCGGTCGCCGGCAATCTTACCATTAATGCCGGCACTTTTTCAGACGGTGGTTCTCAGATTACAGGCAATGGAACGGGAACTTTGAGTGTTGCCAATGGAGCAACCTTGCAGATCGGGGCAGGCACTGCAGCCATAACCTCGTTCCCTGCAAATTTTACGACTGCCAATATTACTCTGAATCCGACCTCAACTGTAAATTATAACACGATCACCAATGCACAAAATGTTGCCGGCAGCGTTACAAGCGCAGGTCCATCGACCTATGGTCATTTGACGATAACAGGTGCATCAGGTACAAAAACAATGACAGGCGCAATTACCGTTGCCGGTAATTTGACAATAGCAACAGCCGGTGAAACTTTCGCCGACGGCGGATTTACAATTACAGTAAACGGCAATGTAACGAATAATGCAACTCATTCAGGTGCAGGGGAGATATTGTTAAGCGGGGGGGCAGGTTCTCATACGGTAACCGGAACGACAGATACCTATGGAACGCTTGAATTGAACGATGCAAACGGGGCAACTTTTGCGAATACTGCCGCGACGACTACTGTTGGTACGCTTACCGTAACTTCCGGTACACTTACTTTGAATTCATTTACGACAGGTCTGACTGTAACGACGACAAATGTGATCGGAACGCTTGCTTTTAATAATGCGACCGGAACAAGGACGATGGGTGCTGTAACGGTAAATACCGGAGGAGTTGTCAATATTACGACGGCTCCTTCGTCTTTAACTGTGAGCGATCTTACTGACAACGGTATATGGAATAATTCAATAAACGCTGCAGTATCAATTGGAGGTAATTTAACTGTCAATACCGGATCAACGTTTACAGCCGGCAGCGGCGCTTATACCTTTACTGGTATTGCCAAAACAATCGGAGGAACTTTAGGCACAATCAGTATCCCGAGTATATCAATAAGCGCATCCGTTACCAATAACCTTACCACTGTACCCGGTTTAAATATTAGCACAACCTTTGCAGGCGCCGGTACTTTATCTCAAGGAACCAATGCCATACTTACCGTCGTGGCTTCTCCTGTTGCCCCGACACTGACCGCAGCAACTGCAGGCAATACAGTGAACTATAGCGGTGCTGCACAGACAGCTAAGGTGACGAGCTATTTTAATCTCACACTTTCAGGTTCCGGTATAAAGACATTCGCTACAACACCGACTGTCAACGGCGTGCTTTCTTTAGAAGGAACTGCAACGGTCACGGTTACAGCCGGAGTAATAACATACGGTCCAAACGCAACACTGCAATACAACAAACTGGCCGCATACACAGCTACCGCAGAAGAATGGATAACTCCTTTTGCAGCGACAGGCGGAATCATTATTGCCAATACCGGAGCAATCACAACGTATGCTGCATTGACATTGAGCGCAGGTGTTCCGCTAACCATTAACTCCGGATCCACATTAATTACGGGAGCAACAAATACATGGACCTTGACTGTTGGAGGAACAACATCGGTTTCCGGAACATTGACGCTCGCTAATACAGGCACAAAAACTTTTACAGGCGCTGTAACAATCAATAGCGGTGGTGCTATAACAGAAACTGCGGCGGGACAACTGGTATTTGGTTCGGATGTTACGATTGGCGGTACATTAACGGAAAATGGTGCAGCAGTTGTCGGATTTGGTGGAAACTTCACCAACAACGGAACGTATACGGCAAGTACCGGCAATCACACATTCTCCGGGACGAACAATACAATCGGCGGAACGGCAAATCCTACAACAATTCCGACAGCAACCTTTACTGGAGCATATACAAATAATTGTCCATATCTCAGTATTACAACGTCACTTACCGTAACGGGTGTAACATTAACGAATAATACTACTATTGGTGCTGTGAACATTAGCGGTACAGGCAGACTGACACAAGGAAACAATGCTGCCCTGTCAATAGGAGGAACCTCGACAATTGCGGCCTTAACGGCAACAGCGAACGGTAATACCGTTAATTATTTTATCGGAGGCCAAACTGTTTATCCGACAAACTATTATAATCTTACTCTCTCCGGCACCGGAGCAAACACATTGCAAAGCGGAACGACGACAATTAGCGGTAATTTAACGTTAAGCGGCACTGCGACGGCAACAACGGTTGTCGGGCTGACAATTGGCGGTAACCTTAGTATCGGAAATGGAACGTCATTTACGTCGAATGCTGCATATGCATTGACTGTAGCAGGAACAACTACGGTAGGCGGCGGGACAAGCGGTACACTGGCAATAGCTACAACTGCGACGAACACTCAGACTTTCACCGGTGTGGTAACAATCAACAGCGGTGCGAATTTTACTGAAAGTGTGGCGGCAGCGCTTTCGTTTGGTTCGGATATTGCAGATAACGGAACATTGAGTTTCGGCCCGGGTATATTAAATATCTCAGGCAATTTATACGGCACAGGCACCGTAACGGGGGGCGCCGGGTCCGTAAATATCGCCGGCAACTGGACGCAGAACGGTACTTTTACAGCCAATACCAGCACGGTCAACTATAATGGAAATTATATCGGACAAATTGTACGGGGAGGTATCACGTATTATAACCTGCAGATATCCAACGGAGGTTCGAAACTTTTACAGGCGGGCAATGCGACAGTGTCAAACGTGCTGACTTTAAATTCCGGCGTTTTTAAACTTAACGACTACAACCTCATTCTCAGTAATACATCCACCGGCGCCATGAGCGGAACGTACGACGGCTCCAACATGATTGAGACAAATGGAATCGGATATTTACAGAAAGCAGGAGCAGTCTTTAATAATGGTGCCGGAATCGGATTTAATATTGTTTATCCGATCGGTGCGGGCGGATTCTATAATCCCTTAGATCTAACGAGCGGGTTTACCGCTACGGCCGGTACCGGAACTCTCCAGATCAGAGCTGTATCTGTCAATCAAGGTGCAAACGCTTTAAACAAATACTGGACACTTACTATTTCAAGTTATACGGGTATCATTACAAATTTGAGATTTACATACGATGTTACTGAAGTGCACGGGACACAATCTACGTATGCTGCCTGGTATTCCGCGGGTACATGGGGTTTAGCGGCAGGAATACGTACTGCGCTCGGAGCCGATCCTTTTGGAACGAATGTTTCAGGCGTAACAGCTGCATCGATCTCTGGAAATTGGTCTGCCGGCACATCAGCGCCGGGTTCAGCTTCGGCAATTTCATATTATTCTTATCAATCGGGCGATTGGGCAGATGCAACTTCATGGACAACAGATCCGTCAGGGACACTTTGGATAAATCCGGGTGTTCCCGGTACATTGGATAATGTCACCGTTCTCAATGGACGCACGATCTCGATCAACTCAAACACGATACATGTAGCCTCGCTTACTTTGAATGCGGGCGGCATTCTTAATATCAATTCTACCACAGGGCATAATTTCGGTACAGTCACAGGACAGGGAAAAATAATGTTGAGTTCCAATACGTTCCCAGGCGGCACGTATACGAGTTTTATTGCGAGTAATGGAGGAACGATAGAATATTATAATCTGAATGCCGTCAGCTTGAATCAATTGACATATAATAATTTAATTATCTCAAATTATACCAGCATCGCAAGCAGCACTTTCTTGAATAACGGCACAAACCCTACCACATATACGATCAATGGGAATTTTAGCCTGAAAAATTATTCGTCCGGCGCCGAGACGGTTTCTTTCGGCAACCCGGCGGCTTCAGACAATTTGATTAACATGACTGTCTACGGTAATTTTTCCGTCGATGCAGGATGCAATATCAGGGTCAATAACTTCGCTGCTTCACATGCTATTCCGAATCCGACCGACAATGTTACGGTCTATCCCGTCCATACATTATCGCTGTACGGCAACTTTACTAATAATGGATCGGTTCGGTTTACCGGATTACCCTCGCCTGTTGCTAATGGATATTATATTCTTGCGGCAACGGCATTCGGTGGAGTTAATTACGGCGATGTTCAGGTGTTTTTCTATGGCTCCGCAAATAACTCAGTCATCTGCAATGGTACGACCGACTTCTTCAGACTCATTGAAGCCAAGGGAGTTGACAACACGTTTATATTGGAAGTCACTTCTTCCAATCTAAATAATTTTGCTCTCTACGGTCCAAATTTTCAGGGCGGCAATACATTTGACGGCGGCTCTGAAGGTTTTGGATACGGCGCGTATTATAAAGCGCTTTTCCTGCATTATGGCACGTTAAAATTAGATGCAAATATTAATATCCCGTCTCTAACGGAAGGC
>PMML01000068.1 GCA_003162695.1 Ignavibacteriota bacterium
GACGCGGAATAAATCGTCCGATATTTTCCTTGAGACCGCGGCAGGCGAACAAATCGTCTGTTTTACAATCCCGGGGCGTCCAGGCTCTGCACGTGCAAATATATGCAGCAGATCATCTGAAAATCATGCGGAAAGAGCGGAAAATTGTCTTCCGTGAAAAGCCGCCCGAGTTCCAAGTGCCCAACAGCACTCTTTTCACTCTTCAGCGATTCTATCATTCCGCCAAAGCAGCCTTTGGCACACTGATCCTGTAAAATGCTCTCGAAAGCTGCAATTTTTCAGTACCAAGATGCTAGGAATTCGAAATTTTAAGGGAATCATCTGCTTCTGCAATTTATATCGGATTCATGTCTGCGTTACCCTATTGAGAAGCATCGTGTCATTCACCGACTTCAACAAAGCCGCGAACAACGAACATTTTTTCACCGCTCAAGAGAATGCGTCATCATGGATTACATCGCATGCCGTTCTCCACTATCCGAAATCCGGCATACAGCGGCGCTATCCGAGAATTTGTTTTTCGTTGCATTTACACACCTGCACACGCTGACGGTTGAACCGGTACGAACCATGCGCAGATTGTACGGATTGAATAAACAGCGTCGGTGTTTTTATGCCTCCGCATTTCGGGCATTTTGAACCCCGTTCACTTGCTGCTTTTTTCGCCTTTTCAGCGAAATCTGTTTGCTTTGCCATACATTACTCCATTCTTTCCTAATATACTCGAACTACATTGCCGCCGGCTTCGACGGCTCTGCTTAATACACGGTTTACATTTTCCAGCAGTTCGACATCGCCCCCTTCCGGGGCCATGCCGACAACACCGATACTGCATGTAACGGAAAAACTTTTATTATCGATATTGATAATGTTGCTTGCAATATTTTTACGGATCTTTTCCGCCCACAACGATGCCTCATTCGAAGTAGTATTAATGAGGATAACCATAAAGCAATTGAAATCGAACCGTCCGACAAAATCGTACGGCCGAATCGATGTTCGTATGATACGTCCGACATTCTGCAGCACGAAATCGAAAGACTCTTTTCCCTGCCGTTCGATATGATCATTCATGCGGTCGATGGAAAGCATGACAAGCGACAATTCCGTCGTAAAATCGTTCGCACGCTGCACTTCTTCCTGCAGGCGTTCCAAAAAAGCTTTTCGGGTTCCAACACTCGTTGTTTCATCGAGTGAAACAAAATTATTGGTTACTTCCGTGAGGTTGAGAATTTCCAGCGCCCACGAGGCGATTTCGGCAATCTTTTTCACAAGAAGAACGTCCGCATCCGAATAGGTACGCGGATCTTTACTCTCGACGATCAATGCACCGTAACAGCGCGTTATGGAACTCAACGGGATGCCGATCAGCGAACCGCTCGAGTCACACCGTTCAGCTTGATAAAACCTGGGCCGGTTCAGCGCATCAAAGTCTTCAACAATTTTCGATACGCCGGTTTGGATTACATTGCCGGCAAAACTTTGCTGCAGGTCGACTTCGCTCAGGACGGAAATATAGGAATCGTTCATACGATTGAGCACATACTGCACAGTCCAGATCTTTCGTTTTTCATCGAATAAAACGATCGCGACATAGTCCCAGGGAATCAAGCGGGCAGTTTCTTCCGCCAGTGCACGCGTAATAACCGGCAGAGTAAACTCTTGTTCCAGCGATTCTCGAAACCGTCCGATCGAACGAAGCAATTCCGAATCGAGCAGCAGATCGTATTTCGACGTATAGCTGACCAGCAGAGTCGAAATCATTTTTGCAAATTGCGCCATCAGTGCTATCGTCTCATTACCGTATGCATCGCTCTCACGGCAATCGACCGCCAGTACAGCTACCGGCAGCGGAATTTCTTGTGATGATCCGGGATAGAAAATCGGCACGCCAAGGAACGTCTGCACGGTCTCTTGCGCCTCGTAATACGGGATCATATCCTGCTGACTCAGGGCGTTTAAATAATTGACAATCTGCGGTTTTCCTGTTTGCGCGATCTGGCTGACCAAATCCGAACCAAGATCGATTCTTCGGCGCGTCATAAACACCGTGCTTTCTGAAACAAAATTTTCAAGCACAAGCTGCCGTTTTTCCCGATTGATCCAAAACAACGCTACCGTATGGGCAAAATTCACTTCTTTAATAACAGCCAGAATTCTCCTCGTCAAAGCATTGAACTCCGTCCGCGGTCCGTCACTGGAGTGTTGTTCAGATTGGAACGATTCGATAAATTCTTTAAGATCCCAATCAAATGTTTTCGACTTGGGAGAAGATTGTTCCGCCATATTATCCTTCGTCTCTCCCGGTATTGTGCTTTGCATCGCAGGATCTTCCACGACCATCTTCTTCTCCTCATCCTCTGAGGATGGAACGTCATGAAAAGATGATTTATTCATCCGATACGCAGTGTCATCCTTCGGATACGGCTTTTGCTCGGATAAAATCAATTTACTTGAAAAATTCTTCCGCCAGAATGAAACGACTCCGGAAGCACCCAAAACAACCGATATTATAAAAAAGACCATCCTCCAGAGAGAAGGACCTACGACAATTGCACTTAAAAATAAAATGACGCCCGTCAACGCTGTCAATTCCTGCATGAGCGTCAGCGAGCTCATCCAGGAAAAAAATGCGTCACGCTTACGGGCGTTTATCATTGAACTTTCTATTTTTTATATAGCCCTCGAAATTTCTATTAATTTACCAGTTTTGCACAGAAAAGTCAATTATTTTAGCGAAATTTAGGTCTTTTTATTTGTCATTGATCGCTAATTTTTACGGAGAATCCTTGCGATGCGCTTTATTTTTATCTATTTTCTCTCCAGTAGTAATATTACGAATATTTTATCTACCAAAAAGGGTTTTTATGAAAGCAGTCATTAT
>PMML01000035.1 GCA_003162695.1 Ignavibacteriota bacterium
TGAAAGAGTGGATATAAAGGACTATATAGCGGGTAGTTATAAGCAGCAATATCAATATAAGAGCTTTACCCCTGCTAAAATCAATCAGGAATGGGTGTGGACTGATCCGCAACTTAATACGTTGCTTTCTGAGGCGAACCGAAAATTAGGAGAACTTAACGCATTTTCACTTCAAGTGCCCGATATAAATTTATTTATTAGAATGCATGTTGTGAAAGAGGCAACAACATCGAGTCGGATTGAAGGAACCCGGACGGAAGTCGAGGAGGCGGTGTTAAGGAAAGAGGATATACTGCCGGAGAAAAAGAATGACTGGCAGGAGGTTCAGAATTACATCGATGCAATGAATTATGCCGTAGAAAAACTTTCTGTGCTGCCTGTATCGACAAGATTGCTTAAAGCGACTCATAAAATTTTGCTCGATGGAGCGCGGGGTAAGACCAAGCTTCCCGGGGAATATCGAACAAGTCAAAACTGGATTGGTGGAGCAAGTCTCAAGGATGCGATTTTTATTCCTCCGCATCATGAAGAATTGGGCGAATTGATGGGGGATATGGAAAATTTTCTCCATAATGCAAATATCAATGTCCCCCGGCTGATTCGAATTGCTCTGACACATTATCAATTCGAGTCAATCCATCCATTTCTTGACGGCAATGGAAGAATCGGAAGGCTTCTTATTCCGTTGTATCTTGTCGGTGAACAATTGCTTGCGAAACCCACCCTTTACCTTTCTGCTTATTTTGAGAAACATAAAGGACTTTATTATGATAATTTGATGATGGTGAGAACATCGAACAATCTTAGTCAATGGGTCAAGTTTTTTCTTGCAGCGATCATTGAGACCTGTGAAGACGGCGTGAAAACCTTTGAGCAAATATTCCGATTGCGGGATGAACTCGAAGGGCATAAAATACTCGTGCTTGGAAAGAAGGTTCCGAATGCAAAGGGATTGCTGACAACACTCTATGCAAATCCTGTTGTCAACGGTGCAATTGTTTCTGAGAAGTTGAACGTTTCTCTCCCGACTGCAAATTCATTGATCGACGATTTTGTGAGATTGGGAATTCTCAAAGAAACGACAGGATTGCGGCGAAATCGGCTTTTTGTGTTTACAGATTATATGAATCTTTTCAAAAGAATAAAATAATTATAGATTGGAGTACTGACAAAGGTCGGCGGTTCTGGAAGTATCAAAATCCGGAAGGGAAATGGGCGGTGGTGGGCGAAGGAACCTTCCAAGGGAATGAAAGAGTCTCTTGCTATGATGATTCATTCTTATATTTGTAGACCTCTCCGAAAGGGTGAAAAGGAACTTTTCAAGGCGGGGAAGAATTTCCGGTGCATCATATTCCCAAACACCGTATGGATTTCTGAAAAAACCTATGCTGCTATTAAATAAATTGTTCTGATCTAAACCCTTTCTAAGAACCCCCCATATCCCCCCTTTGGAAAAGGGGGAAAAGGTCGAAGCCCGGGGGGGTATATCAATGCGGCGGATTTTTTTTCATGTGTTGCAGCGTTCCCCCCTTAATTATCTAAGGGGGGTGTCCGTAGGACAGGGGGTTTATCGTTGAAGTTTAGAGATCTAAGAACCCCCTTAATCCCCCCTTTGGAAAAGGGGGGAAAGGTCGAAGACCGGGGTTAAGCGCATGCTTGGTTTTTGCGATCCTGCAATACGGGATCGTTGTTATGCGATGGAAGACAGGGAGCTGGCTCCGGGAATACGATATATTGGCAACACGTTCACACATTTTGAGTTTATACGCTGCAGAACATGGTGGTTGCTGCGGGTATTCGCTCGCACAGTTGCCAATAAACAAAATGTCAGCTAAATTTAGATTAGAAGAATATTCCATCATTATCAAAGGATAAACCATGTCACCATCGGTTGAAAAAAAAGAATTCAAAAGCGAACTCAAGCAGATCTTGAGTCTTATAACTCATTCGCTGTATTCTCATAAAGAAGTGTTCCTGCGGGAGCTGATCAGCAATGCCAGCGATGCAATCGACAAAATACGTTTCAACTCGCTCAATAACGAAGCCCTGCTGGAGAACAACAAGGACTGGAAGATTAAAATCATTGCCGATCCGAAGAACAAGACGCTGACGATTTCCGATAACGGTATCGGGATGTCCAAAGAAACCATCGTTGAAAATCTGGGAACAATTGCAAAATCAGGAACGAAGGAATTTTTAGAAAAGCTGAAGGATGCCGATGCCGCCGCGCGTCCGGAATTGATCGGTCAATTTGGCGTTGGATTCTATTCGTCATTTATGGTTGCCGATACGGTAAGCGTTGTTTCCCGCACGGCCGGCGATCCGTCGCAGGGTGTGAAATGGGTATCCGACGGGCAGGGGGAATATACGATCGAACCGGTCGAAAAAGCCGACCGCGGAACGGATGTGACTCTTCATTTGAAAGATGATGAATCGGAATTTTTAGAGGAATGGAAGATTCGTTCTTTAGTCAAGCAGTTCTCCGATTTTATCGAACATCCGGTCGTTATGGATGTGGAAAAAGAAATCGATAAAAAGAAAACCGTCGAGGAGGAAACGCTCAATTCCCGGAAGGCGCTGTGGCTCCGCTCCAAAAGCGACGTTACGAAAGAAGAATATGAACAGTTCTATAAACAAATATCGAACGATTTCAATCCGCCGGCACGTACGATCCATTATACCGGCGAAGGAAAAATAGAATTCAAAGTGCTGGCGTTCATTCCGTCCAAGAAACCGTTCGATATGATGTTCGGAGAAATAAAAGTGGGGCCGAAGCTGTATATCCGCCGTGTGCTGATTATGGACCATTGCGAGCAGCTTCTTCCGTCCTATATGCGGTTCGTAAAAGGCGTGGTGGATTGTTCCGACCTTCCTCTGAATGTCTCACGCGAAATTCTTCAGCAGAATCCGATGCTGGAAAAGATCAAGAACAATCTTGTGAAGAGCGTCTTGAAAAATCTCGAGGAAATGGAAAAGAGCGAGTATGAACAGTACGTCTCGTTCTATAAGGAATTCGGGTCGTTCCTGAAGGAAGGTGTGTACAGCGATTGGACGAATAAAGAACAGCTTTCCGATCTGCTGCTGTTTGAATCGTTGAAGACGGAAGAGAAGAAGTTCATCTCGCTTGCACAATATGTGGAACAGATGCCGCCCGACCAGAAAGAGATTTATTTTATCACCGGCGAGGACCGGGAAACGGTGGTGCATACGCCGTATCTGGAATTGTTCAAGTCCAAGGGGTGGGATGTGCTGCTCATGACCGATCCGGTTGATGAATTTATTCTTCCTTCTCTGACGGAATATAAGGGAAAGAAACTCGTTGCCGCAGATAAGAGTGAGATTCCTTCCGACAAAGAAAAGGAGCAGCAGGAATCACAAAAACAATTTGCGCCGCTTTTCGATGCCATGAAGGCAAAGCTGGAAGGCGTGAAAGAGATTCGAGTATCGTCCCGGCTGAAAGAAAGTGCATCGTGTCTTGTGAGCGATAAAGATACGATGAGCGCACATATGGAGCGGATGATGCAAAAGATGGGTCAGATGGATGAATCGAAAAAATCGGACCGCATTCTTGAATTGAATGTGGATCATCCGGTCGTGCAGTCGTTGAAGAAAATTTTCGATTCAAATGCTGCCGATACCCGCATCGATGCGTATTCGAAGCTATTGTACGACCAGGCCGTTGTTGCAGAAGGTTCGAAAGTGAAAGATCCTGCTGCATTCGCAAAACTAATTAACGATCTGCTTGTGCAAAGCGCAGGTCTATAATCTGAACCCCCTTAATCCTCCCTTTGGCAAAGGGGGGAAGGTCGAAGACCGGGGGGTTGATCGTTGTAGTTCAGGGCTCTAAGAACCCCCATACCCCCCTTTGGAAAAGGGGGGAAAGGTCGAAGACCGGGGGGTTGATCAGTTGAAGTTCAGGGATCTAAGAACCCCCTTAATCCCCCCTTTGGCAAAGGGGGGAAAGGTCGAAGACCGGGGGGTTATATCAATGCGGCGGATTTTTTTTCATGTATTGCAGCGTTCCCCCCTTAATTATCTAAGGGGGGTGTCCGCAGGACAGGGGGTTATCACATCTACTATGACAAGAATCTACAACCGGAAGAAAGATCAACAAAAGCGCCGCAATCTTCGCAAGAATATGCCGAAGTTTGAAGTTCTGCTCTGGATGAAACTGAAAAATCATCAAATGCATGGAGAACGGTTTCTTCGTCAATATGGAGTCGATCAATATATTCTTGACTTCTATTGTCCAAACCTCAAGCTTGCCGTTGAAGTCGATGGGGATTCGCATTTTATACCGGGTTCAGAAGAAAAAGACAAAGCCCGGCAATTACATATTGAAGCTCTTGGAGTTCATTTTCTGCGATTTACAAATACCGATGTATGTGAAAATCTTGATGAAGTCTGTCAGGCTATTCTTCTATTCTTAATGAGATACAAATAATGGAACGATTGTAAACTGCGTTCATTCTGTACGTTGGCAAGTATGACAAAACCTCAAAAAACATTTCGTTCTCTATCAGATTTAGCAGATTTAGAACAAATTTCGGAACAAACGCCGGCGATTATTTCCGCATCGGTACGCAAGCATGACGGAAAAGGGAAAAACGTCCGCGTCCTGTTGGACACACATGGAAGAAAAGGAAAGACCGTCACGATTGTAAGCGGTCTGCAGCATAATCCAACAACGCTGGAGGACATTGCGCGGACATTGAAGCAGCATTGCGGAGCCGGGGGAACGGTAAAAAACGGAACGATCGAGATTCAAGGCGACCAGCGAACCCGTATTACAGAAAAGCTGAAGGAATTGAACTACACTGTAAAATGATCCGGAACATTGTAAAGATTCGCGATGTTAGCATGTTGAGAAAGCTGTGCTATTTAAATATCTTCGGGTTGCGGCAATTTTTCATATCCAGCCGGACCTGTCCCGGACGGCTGCATGCGGCATTATTTTTATCGGCAACATTTTTGCCGGTATTTTGCTAAATTAAGAAGCATGGAAATAATAGGCGGTGTAGAGTCCTGCTCGCAGCAGGACGGAATACGCGCTTACGTGGAAAAACATTCTTATAAGGTTTAATGAAATAATAAAAAGGATATCGTATGGCAGAGAAAAAAGTCAAATGGGGAATTATAGGCCCGGGATGGATAGCGCACAAATTTGCGACAGCGCTTCAGGTCGCACACAATTCCGAATTGGACGCCGTCGGTTCCCGCCATATCGACACAGCAAAAAAGTTTGCAGACGAGTTTCATATCCCGAAAGCGTACGGCAGCTATGAAGAACTTTTGCAAGATCCCTCTGTCGATGTTGTGTATATCGCCACACCGCATAATCTTCATCTGGAGAACACACTGCTCGCTCTTGAGCATCATAAGCATGTGCTCTGTGAAAAACCTCTGGGCGTTAATCGTAAAGAAGAAGAGAAGATGATTGAAAAAGCGAGGGAAAAAAATCTCTTCTTGATGGAAGCGCTGTGGACCCGATTTCTTCCGAATATTATCAAAACGAAAGAATTGATCGATTCAGGTGAAATTGGAGATGTCAAACTTTTGACCGCATCCTTTTCTATTAAATCCGACAACGGGCCGGAACACAGGCATTACAATATAGAACTATGCGGCGGGACAATCTTAGACACAGGGATATATAACATTTTCCTTTCACTCCTGCTTCTTGGAAACCCGAAAAGCATTTCTGCAATGGCCGGACTGAGCGAACAGGGCGGCGATAATAGCTGCAGTTACACGTTCAAATATGAGAAGGATACGCTTGCCGTTATGTATTCCTCCTTCCTCGCGGATCCGCCGGTTGTTGCTGAAATACACGGTACACGCGGCAAGATTGTTCTGGACCATTTATGGTTTTGCCCCGGGAAAGTAAGGTTAATTAAGAGCGACGGCAAAGAAAAAATATTCGAATTCGCTTTCAGGAGCAACGGGTACGAGTATGAAGCGGAAGAAACAGCGAAGTGCATTCTTGCCGGCAAGACTCAAAGCGATCTATGGAGCTGGAAGAACAGCATACAGCTGATCAGTACTATGGATTCAATAAGAAAGCAATGCGGTATTGTCTATCCCAAGCATGATCTTTAAAAAATAATACAAGGTATTTTCTTCTCACAATTCTATTCCTCATCACAAGGACTTACACTTTATGTGAGGCCGGTTCCGGAATAGGCAGGACACCTTCGCAAGGTGTCCTTGCATTATAAGCCGGCAGAGTCTCAGAGTTAATAGATTAGATTGGAATGTCCGCCGCGTGTTTCATCGTCAATCCTCACACACTGAATTCGTTGTAGAAAACATAACCATCAGTGTGGTGCGTAAAAATATTAAAAGTCTCCGTCTTTCAATTTATACTCAAACGGGAAAAGTTAGGCTGGCTGCGCCTTTGTGGCTGAGCGACGATGCGCTGCGGATGTACGCACTTTCCAAATTATCGTGGATCAGGAAGCACCAGAAACGGCTTGAATCCCGGAAACCGCAGGCGGCGCAAGCATTTGTATCCGGCGAATACCATGAATACAGCGGCGGGCGATTTATACTGGAAGTTGTTCCCCATACGGGAAAACCCAGGGTTGTATTGGACCATTCGATGTTGAAACTCTTCGTGAAGGATAGCAGCACAAAACATTATAGGGCAAATGTTCTTGCCGGGTGGTATCGTGACCGAATAAAAGAACAAATTCCGGGTTTGATCGAAGCATGGGAAAAACGGATAGGCGTAGAGGTTGCGGCATGGGGAATCAAACGAATGAAAACAAGATGGGGATCGTGCAATATCCGTGCTCGAAGAATCTGGCTGAATTTAGAATTGGCTAAAAAACCTGCACGATGTCTGGAATATGTAGTTGTCCATGAAATGGTGCATTTACTGGAACGAAATCATTCAAAACGTTTCGCCGCCCTGATGACGCAATTCCTGCCTCAATGGAGGTCATTAAAAGAAGAACTGAATGAGCCGGAGGCCTAAAAATGTTATCCCGCGACAGCGGAATTCAATATAGGGTCGAGCGAAAAGTATATAGCAAACTGTAATCTGTGAATGGTAAACGGTAAATGGTGAATGGTAAAGTATGAAGTATGAAGGATAAAAAGGAAAACCAGGGGTTTTGATGACGGCAGCAGAATAAAAAGGATGTGATATACTATAACCGGTTTTCTGTTTTGCCTCTCCGAGGCTGACTGATGCTCTTGCATGAGAGTCTTTTCTTACTGCTTTTTTCCTGCGTTCTTCCTATCTTCCCTTTATTCATATTATACGGAACGACGTTCGTATGGGACAAGGCTCCGGCAACCGGTTTTTTAGAAAGGAAGGATAGTTTTATGGCAGAAAGCGTTCTTGAAAAATTTCTCCGTTATGTCGTAATCGACACGCAATCAAAAGAGGATGTAGAGGACTATCCGAGCACTGCAAAGCAGCTCGATTTGCTGAACTTGCTTACAAAAGAATTGAAAGCCCTCGGTGTGCAGGGGGTCGGTATCGATCAATACGGATATGTCACGGCAACCATACCGTCGAACGTAAAAGTCAAAGTTCCTGCGCTCGGTTTTATAGCGCATGTCGATACGTCTCCTGAAGTAAGCGGAGCGAATGTCAAGCCTCAGGTGATATGCTTGTATCAAGGCGGGGACATTGCGCTGCCCGGCGATGCTGCGGTCGTTATACGTGAATCTGAAAATCCGGACCTGAAACAGGCAATCGGTAAGACCATCGTGACCAGCGACGGTACGACGCTGCTCGGTGCGGACGACAAAGCCGGCTGTGCCATTATCATGACCGCAGTGCAGCAGCTGCTGGGCAACCCGCAAATTCCGCACGGCGATATCCAAATCGGATTTACACCGGATGAAGAAGTAGGCGCAGGGACAAAATTTTTCGATGTAAAAAAATTCGGTGCGCAGTTCGCCTACACCGTGGACGGAGACACACCGGGCGAATTAAATAAAGAAACGTTCAGCGCCAATGTATGCACGGTCACAGTACACGGCCGCGATATACATCCAGGCAGCGCAAAGAATATTATGATCAATGCCGTGCGCGTCGTTTCCGAGATTATCGCACGTTTGCCGAAAAATATTTCGCCTGAAATGACGGAAAAGTACGAACCGTACATTCATCCGTACGTTCTGGAAGGCGGGGTCGGCAAAGCATCGGTAAAAATTCTCTTCCGCGATTTCAATACCGCAGGATTGGACGATCTGAAAACAATTGTGGAGAAAACTGTCGCCGAAGTGCAGCCGATATTCCCGAAAGCGAAAATAGACGTCGAGGTGAAAGAACAGTACCGCAACATGCGGGAAGGCGTCGAGAAAGATACGCGCGTAGCGGATTATCTGTTCGAAGCGGCCCGGCGCGCCGGATTAAAACCGGAATGGAAACCCATCCGCGGCGGCACCGATGGATCCAAGCTTACTGAAGAAGGCCTGCCCACTCCGAATATCTTTACAGGCGGCGCGAATTATCACAGCCCGAACGAATGGGTTAATGTGTGGGGTATGGAAAAAGCGATTGAAACAATCGTGAATCTGGTGCAGATATGGGTGGAAAAGCAGTGAATGGTGAATCGTGCTGAGGTGCCCGCCTGAATGACTGGGTCAGCAGTCGGGCAGGCTGCGGTTCGATGTGCTGCAGTTGGGAAAAGCAGTGAATGGTTAATAGGAAGTGCTTAGTGCGTGGTGCTTGGTGCTTAGTGCAGAAGTTCAAGGGAATGGTAAATAGAAGTGCTTAGTGCGTTGTGCTTGGTGCTGAAGTTCAAAAGAAGGTAAGTGTGAAACAGTAAACAGAACAATCAAGTAATTAAAGAACCAAATAACAAATTAACTAAGCATTTCGAACTATGAACGACGCACTACGAACTAAATAACACGAACGCTTTTTGTGAGATTGACATGGACGAAAAAACGACGACCGGGCTTCCGGAAAACGCTTATAAAGAACTGAAAGAAGGGGAGAAATATCTCCCTTTGATGGCTGCTCATAAGGTGTATCCGGAGGTGACGCTCTGGTCTGTGTCGTGGGGATTGATTATGGCAGTCCTTTTCTCCGCTGCTGCGGCATATTCAGGCTTGAAAATCGGTCAGGTTTTCGAGGCGGCGATTCCGATTGCCATTCTTGCGGTCGGCGTGACCGGACTTGCCAAAAAACAGAACGGCCTCGGTCAGAATGTTATTATTCAATCCATCGGAGCTTGTTCCGGTGTCGTCGTTGCCGGCGCCATTTTTACGATCCCGGCATTGTACATCCTTGCTCTTCCGGCAAGCTACTTTCAAATGTTCATAGCCTCCGCGCTCGGCGGGTTTCTCGGCATTCTTTTCCTTATTCCGTTCCGGAAATATTTTGTCAAGGATATGCATGCAAAATTTCCTTTTCCGGAAGCGACTGCTACGACGGAAATTCTGATTGCCGGCGAGAAAGGGGGGAAAGAAGCGATGGTGCTCGTGGTCAGCGGTGTGATCGGAGGACTTTTCGATTTTCTTTTCAGCGCATTCGGATGGTGGTCGGAAGTCATTACCACGAAAATGTTTTACTGGGGTCAGGTTCTCTCCGACAGAATAAAAATTGTTCTCAAAGTCGATATATCGGCCATGGTGCTCGGGCTCGGATTTATCATCGGGCTGAAATATTCGGCTATCATCGTTGCAGGGTCGCTTCTTTCCTGGTTCGTACTCGTTCCGCTGGTGTATGAAATCGGTCAGCACCTGACCGTTCCGCTCGGCGCAACGGCAGTAAAACTGATCGGCGCGATGAGCCCGGAGGAAATATTCCGTTTTTATGTGCGTCCGATCGGTATCGGAGGCATTGCCATGGCAGGTATTATAGGTATCGTCCGCTCGTCCAAAATTATCGCCGGAGCGTTCTCGCTTGCATATAAAGAGATTGTGCATCACCAATCCGGAGCGGAATCTGCCGAACGGACACAGACAGACATCAAGATGCTCTGGGTGGTGACGCTGATTTTGCTGACCGCTCTTGCAATCTTTCTCTTTTTTGTGACGGGCGTTGTGCCGACAATCGTGCAAGCGGTTATTGCACTTCTGGTCGTTGTGATTATTTCGTTCCTCTTTACAACTGTCGCTGCCAATGCCACGGCAATCGTCGGAACCAATCCCGTCTCCGGCATGACGCTGATGACGCTGATACTTTCATCGGTCGTTTTGATGCAGGTCGGACTTACGGGAGAATCGGGAATGCTGAGCGCCATGATTATCGGCGGCGTTGTCTGCACAGCGCTGTCCGTGGCCGGGGGATTTATTACCGATCTGAAAATCGGCTACTGGCTCGGTTCGACCCCGCGCAAGCAGGAGTCGTGGAAGTTTCTGGGCGTTCTGGTTTCTGCCGCAACGGTCGGCGGAGTCATTTTAATTCTCAATCAGGCATACGGTTTTACCGGCGAGCACGGAATGGTGGCGCCGCAGGCGAATGCCATGGCAGCGGTGATCAAACCCTTGATGTCGAATGCGCCGACTCCCTGGGTCCTTTATATTATCGGCGCTGTTATCGCGCTGCTTCTCGTTATACTGGATGTGCCGCCGCTGGCTTTTGCGCTTGGTATGTATATACCGCAGGAGTTGAATACGCCGCTACTAATCGGCGGCGCCATTGCATGGTTTGTTTCCAGCCGCAGCAAGAACGAAAAATTGAACAACGCCCGCATACAGCGGGGAACGCTGATCGCTTCAGGATTCATCGCCGGCGGCGCGCTGCTCGGCGTATTTAACGCTTTCCTGAAATTTATAGACCAGCAATGGCCGTTCGGATATACTGTATGGTTCAATTCCAAATGGGCCGATTCGGCAAACGGCGAAGTAACGGGATTGATTATGTTTCTTCTGCTGTGCGGATACGCGTTGTGGGATTCGATGAGGGGAAGGGAATAGTTCGTGATTTAGAGAGCCATCGTCCGATTTGTATCACGTTTTTGCGTGATAACATTTTCAGGCCTCCGGCTGTAGTGCTTGGTTCGTAGTTTAATGTGCTGCTGTGCTGCAGTTCAACGTTCAACGTTATCGGGTATTTGGTTTATCAGTTGTCGGTTCTATTTTGTATCATTCTACGCATGATGACCTTCTCAGGCCCGCCTGCGTGACTGCGTCAGCAGGCGGCGTCGCCGCAATGCGGGCAGGCCTCCGGCACCCTTCACTCTTTCTGCAAATCCGAAGCAGGTTTAATGACGTACGAATGTGTTATCGCTGCACTTGCAGAGAGCTGTGCAGAAACGCTGCAATATTTGGTTCGTGAAAGCTCGATTGCCTGTTGGACATCTTCTGCGCGTAGGCCGTCCCCGTAAAAGACATATTCGATGTGCATCGTTTTAAAAATTTTCGGATGCTGTTCCGCTTCTTCTCCCCGGACGATGCATTCGTATCCTGCGACCGGTGAACGTTTTTTCTTTAAAATGCCGATAACATCCATCGATGTGCATCCGGCCAGCGCCATGAGCAGCAATTCTTTCGGCGTCGACGCTCCTGCGTTTCCCCCGGCTTCCTGTTTCGTGTCCAGCACGACCCAATGTCCCGATTCCGCTTTTGCGGCAAATGTGTTTCCTTGTAATTGCTTTAGATAAATAGTTTTGTTCATGATGTTCAGTTCGTCAGTTTATCAGTTATTGGGTTACCATGTTCCAATTTGAATCCCGCTTGCGCGGGACAACATTATTGGGCCTCCGGCTACCATTTACCATTCACGCTTCACTACTCTTCGCTGTTTGTAAAACCTGTTCAATAAACATCGCTTCGGGGAGGTTGCCTTCGAAGCTGTGCGTGCCGTTGATGAGGATATGTGGAACTCCCTGAATATTATATTTTTGAACAAGAAATGGAAATTCCGTCGTCTCGATCATTTCCGCCGTAATGAATGTATTGGACCGTGCAATCCGATGAGCAAGACTTACGGTAGCCGGACAATAAGGGCACGACGGGGTTACGAAGACCTGAATGCGTGTCGGCGATTTAATCGACTGCAATTGCTGCACGTGGTATTCGCTTAAGCCGTTTGTCTTACTGCCGACGATTTCGATAGCCTGGAGAAATGCAATGAATTCATATCCTCCGGGAGCGCCGATAAAACGAATGCCGTAATCGGCTTCATCGCGCACAATGACGGTGGGTGTATATTCCACGCCGTATGTTTTAGTCTCTTCTGTGTTTTTCAGGAATTCATACGTCTCGACCTTGATCATGGGGCTCAATGAAGAAAGCGTCTCGAGCATGTCCCGTGTCAGTTTGCAGTATTCGCATTCAAATTCCTGCGTAAAGAAAACGAGCCGGACGGGATTTTTCAATTGTGCCAGCCGCTTTTGAATTGCTGCGTAATTTTTTTCTTCTATAATAGCCATATACACCGGTAAATTGTGAATTGAAAATTGTAAATTATAAAGTTCTTAGTTCTTGGTTCTTAGTGCTGAAGTTAGAATCGCGAACCAAGAACCATGAACGACGTACTATCGAAGAACTATTTTACGAATTCTTCTGCAAAATATTTGGCGGTCAGCGGTTCGCCGGTCGCATACCGTACCAATTCGTCCCAGCGCATGGTTGCACCGGGGGCGAAGACGCGTTCTTTCAAATATCGTCCGATCTCCGGATGGTTCGCATATGACGGTTCGGGATTCGACGGATCTTTCAATATTTGTACTGCGATGTAATGCTGAAGCTGAGATGCGAAGAGTTCTCCCAGCTGATAATTATGATAGTAGACCGGTACCTGAGCAAGATGGATTTTTGCGGCCCAGTCCGGTTCATTGCGCCCTTCGGGGCATTTGATAAGCTGGTATTCGGAGACCAGATCCCACCAGAGTTTATTCAGGTTTTGATCCGGATTTTGGTACATGCCGCGCTCGAAGCGGACCATCACCTGCGTCCAGCGGCAAAAGATCAGTTCTTTCATGCGTAAATTTTCTTTTCCTGCTTCACGGATCTGCTCCTTTTCCTTGTCGTCCACGCCGACCATCAGGTGAAGCCAGTCGGCATTATCGGCCTGGCGTTCCATCAATTCCGCTATCCCTTCGGTCAGAAAAATATGCGCTTCGCTTCGAAGGAGAAACGGCAGGTCCCGGCGTTCGTTCTTGCTGTAAACGCCGTGACCGAGTTCATGAAGCATGGTGCTCATCCATTCATGATTGTTCTTGATGTTCAGCATCACGCGGATATCGCCCAGCCGGTCGATGTCGGTTTCGAATGCATGCTGGTATTTTCCTTTGCGTTCGTACAGGTCGCTGTTCTTCAGTATGTCGTCGACCGGCAGGCCGAAATTGGCGTAAAACGATCTGCCGAGGTCTTCGACTTTCTTGCCGGCGAAATATTTGTCGAAGTCGACTTCACTTATCTGCGGCGCTTCCTGGAAAAAACGGTCTTGGTAATGCCACGGTTTCATTGCCGCCGGGTCGATTCCCCATTTTGCCGCGAGCTTCGTATCGATTTCGGATTTTAATTGCGCGAACGGTTTGTCGGTCAGTTTCTTCAATTCATCGAACACCGCGATTACTTCGTTTTCGCTCTGTTCCGCTGTTACGAGCATCATCTCATAATAGTTTTGAAAGCCGAGCTTGCGGGCCGCTTCATTGCGCAGCCTGACGAGTTCGACTATCATCGGAGCAACCGCCTTGCCGACCATTTTACTCGCTTCCCAGGCTTTTTCACGCTTGGCGCTGTCGGTTTCCTTTTGAAGGATCTCGACGATATCGTTATCGGTAACTTCTTTTCCGTCGATGGTTCCGCGGAATGTATTGAATTTATTAGCTATCTCCGCAGCCTTATCTACGATCTGTTTCAAGAGGGCAGAATCGAGCTGGTTGGGAAGATAGCTGTTGTAGAGGACTATTAATTGCCGGTGGAGAAGCGGTTCCTTGATGGCGTTCGATCCCATCCATCGCTTGATCTGTTCAAACTCTTCCTTGTTCGAATAAATCCTGCGCACATCGAGCTCCAATGCCGCTTGCTCGTCGTAATATTTCTTTTCACCGGATGCGCTGGCATTCCAATTGGCGATGTTCATCGCTTTGAACTTCGGTTCGACGGTCTTGACATGATTGTCGATGAAGGCCTGGAGCTTCTGTTCTTCCGTTTGTGCAAGACTGATAGTCATAAAACACACCGTTGATAAAAAAAGAATGATGGAGGATTTCATAGGGAATCCTTTTAAGTGATTTTTTTGTTATAATCTATGACTCAAAAGCATGAAGCGCAACTGTTATTTTCCGCTGGTTTGAAAGGAATATCGTATGGCTGCTTTAGAATCTCTTGAAATTCCGCTGGGCACCGTTTTGCCGCATTTTGCACTGTTCGATACGGAAGGCATACTCTTTACAGACGAATCTGCGGCCGGCAGGAAAGGACTTCTTGTTGTGTTTACCTGCAACCATTGTCCATATGCGAGAGCTGTCTGGCCTCGTTTCATTCGCATCGGCAAAGAGGCTCTTTCCAGGGATGTCAATGTCCTGGCTATCAATCCGAATATTAATCCGAAATACCCGGATGACGCTCCGTCTGAGATGAAAAAGAAAATTCAGGAGTGGGGAATTCCATTCCCGTATCTCATCGACGGCAAGCAGGAAACGGCGCGTTCTTTCAAAGCTCAATGTACGCCGGATATCTATCTCTTTGATGAACGGAAGAAACTCGTCTATCACGGACGTATGGACGATAACTGGCAGGATGAATCGAAGGTGACGCGGATGGAATTGAAAGAAGCGCTGGATCATCTTGTGGACGGAAAGCCGATTTCAGAAAAACAGATTCCGTCGATTGGATGTTCGATAAAATGGGTTTTGTAAGAAGTTCGTAGTTCTTCGTGCGTAGTTCGTAGTTTTTAGTTCTTCTAACTTCAGCACTACGAACCAAGTACTCAGAACACAATAATACTGTTCACCGTTCGCAATTTACCATTCACCATTGACCATTTACTGGTTTTTAATTATTGCCCTCAGGTGTTCCAGATCTTTTCTGGGCACGCGGACTATAAGATGAACGGAATTATCTTCGTACGAGCGGTCGAGCACCTCTCCGAAATCATAAATGGCGGAAATCAAACGCGGGTCGGATTGCGGGATGACGATGGTCTCTTCGACGAATTCCGTATTTACCAATTGCTGAATTTTTTCTTTTAAGCTGACGATATTGATGCCGCGCATTGCAGAGATGCAGACAGATTGGGGATATTTTTCGCTCAGGGCGGAGATGATGCTGCGGTCGTTCAGCCGGTCTATTTTGTTGAACACGATGAGCGTCGTTTTATCGGCCGCACCGAGATCCTCCAGTGTTTCCTGTACAACTCGAATCTGATCTTCATACAGCGGACTCAAGAGGTCGACGACATGGAGCAGTAAATCGGCTTCGGTCACCTCTTCCAGCGTGCTTTTAAACGCTGCCACGAGGTGATGCGGCAGTTTGCGTATAAAACCGACTGTATCCGTCATGAGGATCGCGGAGGAAGGCGAGAGGGGAACGATGCGCGTTGTCGGATCGAGCGTTGCAAAGAGTTTGTTCTCTACAAGTACATCGGAACCGGAGAGCAGGTTGAGGAGAGTGGATTTTCCGACATTCGTATATCCCACCAGCGCAGCGCGCGTATGTTTAGTGCGTTCTTTGCGCTGTGTGGTGCGCTGCTGCGTGATTCGATCGAGCCGTTCCCGCAGATGGCTGATGCGCGTGCGGATTATTCTGCGGTCGGTTTCGATCTGCGTTTCGCCCGGTCCCTTCGTTCCGATGCCGCCGAATTGTTTTGAAAGGTGGGTCCACTGACGCGTCAGGCGGGGCAGCAGGTATTCCAGCTGCGCAAGTTCGACCTGACATTTTGCTTCGCTTGTGCGCGCCCGTGCCGCAAAGATATCGAGAATAAGCGCACTGCGGTCGAGTACTTTACACTGGAACGCTTTTTCCAGATTGCGAACCTGCACCGCACTCAAGTCGTCGTCGAAAATGACGAGCGAGACTTTTTCCTGTTCGACTAATTTCCCTATTTCTTCGGCTTTTCCTTTGCCGATGAAGGTCGCAGGATCCAGACGGTCCCGGTCCTGAGATATGCGCGCAATCGCGGCCGCCCCGGCCGTATCTGCCAGGAGTTCAAGCTCGTCCAGCGATTCGTCCATTTGCGCCTTTGTCACAAACTGTCTCGTAACACCGACAAGGATGCATTTCTCTCTTCCGCTCGAAGCAAGTTCTATCATATTTTATCGTTGGGTGATTTAATCATCGGGTGACAATCCTTTTGCTGTAAACTACAAATAAAGAAGGTAGATTCAAAAGGTACAGCCGAAAAAATGTCGCGTATTATATTTCTCTGCTCTTCGCGGAAAAAGCCGTCGATTCCCGCTTCGTGCTGCGTGCAAGTATAGTTTCGATCAGGAGGACAACCAGCGCAGCGATAAGCAGCGGTTTCCACAATTCCGAGCCGAGCCGCATTTCTGTAACATCGTTTCTAATATCCTGCGGCAAAGTCGCACTGCGTATCTGCGGCCGGGAAACGCCGCACATATCGAAAAGCTTCTGAATTTTATTGTCATCGGCCGTAAGGAGAGAGGATTCCAGAGGATCGATATTGACGGCGATTTTCTGTACAACGGTGTTTCCATTTTTGACCGTATAAATTCCCGGATATTGTGTCTGCGAAATATGAACAATGGAATGGTCTCCTCTTCGAATCGCTTTTGCAATGATTTCATTTTTTCCAGCTGCATCGATGTGAAAGAGCGCATCGGGGAGTGTGCGCATCCGGATCGACAACTCGCCGCCGCAAAGGAGGTTGTTGGACGAGGAAAAATTTTGTGCGGCATATGAAACGCATCGACAGAGAAGCGGCACGAACAATCCTTTTAACGGAAAATCGGACCACTGCGTATTGGCTGCAACGCTGAACATCAGCACACGCCCCTCTCCGGCTGTGTTCTCCGTCAGGAAAGGCGTCCCGTTCGATGCGCTCATAATGGCGAGTGTATTTGGATTCGGAAGGAGCCGCAGAAAAGTTTTTATCCGGGGTGATTCTATTTGTTTTTGCACGGAACCGGACAAGCGCAAGTCTGTAGTTTCCTCAAACATTCCCATGAAAACCGGATGCCGTTTATCGATGTTGCCGAGTTCAATATATCCCGCCTGGTTTGCGGCTGTTTGAATTTCTTCTCTGCCGGCGATTTCCGGCATTCCCAGCGGTTTTGCGATATCAGTGTTAAAGAGAGGAATATCCATCCGGTCACTCGGGAAAATGATCATTCCGCCGCCGTTGGAAATGAACGTCCGTATTTGTGCGGCACGCTCGGCAGTCAATCCCTGAAACGATGCGATAACAAGGACATTCGTTTCGGAAAGAATTGCCGAGTTCAGCCGGTCGAAGGAAAGCTGCGTGATTTTTAAATTCGACGCGCTGTCCGAAAACCATGTCGAGAAAGCAAGCGAGCAATAACGCGTATCGGCCGGTGATCCGATAAGACATACGGAAATCCGTTCCGGGACATTAACTGTAAAGTACCGAATGTTGTCGAATTCGAGATCGTCGTCCTCCAGCATGACATATCCCTGGAGCGGGCCCTTTTGTTTGGGGATGAGAGAAAATTCGACTTCGGCATGTTTTCCTGCATCGATATCGACGTTTTTTTCCCCGACGCGAACACCATCCTGAAAAATTCCGACAACATGATTGGTTAATCGGAACGATCCTTCATTGGCGATCGTCGCACGCACAAGAAACGTTTTCCCTGTTTCCAGAATTGCGTCCGGCAGAGTGACCGACTCGATGGCTGCATTATGAATCGGACGGTTTGCAGTGCGGATAAGGAAGAAATGCGTTTGTTCCGGAAAGATCTTCGCTGCGTTTTGCCCGGCTTCCGCAACGCTGGTCTGAAAATCGGAAAAAATGTATACTTCCTTATTGAAATTCCGTGAAGCCGCAAGAATCGCGGCTGCTTTGCCCAGCGCAACTCGCAGCGGCCTGCGTATTGCGGAGGGCTGAATTTCATGAAGAGCGTTTCTCGCTTCAGCTAAATTCTTTTGCGGTATAAATTGAATGTTCGGAGAGCCTGCCTCCGAAAGCTTGATGAGAGCAGCTTCGTCTCCCTCTTTGAGCATGGAAAGAACGCCGGCGGCCGCTTCTTTTGCCTGCTGCAGGGATTCTCCCTGTTCACCGGCTGCCGTCATGCTGTAGGAATCGTCGATAATAATGACCGCAGTCGTTTTTGTCGATTCTGCAAGTCCGCCGGCCAGAAATCCTTTTATTGTCGGCCTGGAAAAAACGAGGATAAGGAGAACGATCAGAAGCGTACGAACTATGAGTAAAAGGATCTGCCGAAGTTTGATCTGCCGGATTTTTGTTTTTTGCAATTCCTTGAGAAATACAAGAGTGCTGAATTCGATGGTTCGCAGCTTGCGCTTATTGAGCAAGTGAAGAGCAACAGGAATTCCCGCTGCTAAAAGTCCGAAAAGCATCAATGGATTAAGAAAAGTCATTTTAAATGGTCAATGGCAAACTGTAAACGGTGAACTGTCAACTGTCAATGGTAAATGGTAATTGGTAAATAGTCAATTGGAAATGAAAAACCAAGAACTACAGTCGGAGGCCTGAAAATGTTATCACGCATAAACGTGATACAAATCGGACGATGGTTCTCTAAATCACGAACTTACAACGTTGAACTGCAGCACGTCGACACGTTTTTATTTTATGCGCTTCCATGTTATGCGGTCGCCGGCGGAAACGTTGTGCCTGTCGGTAAATCCGGCGTTGACCTCAAGCACGAGCAAAGTCGGAGCAGTTGCCGTATAACTCTGTTCCGAAAAAGGGGTCGTGTTCTTATGGATCGTTACGATCGATCCGGTCTTATTGATAAAAATCATATCAAGCGAAAGGACGCAGTTTTTCATCCAAAACGAAGCATACCACTCTTCGTTAAAGACAAAGAGCATGCCTTGCATCTCTTCCATCGCCGGCCGTCCCATCATCCCGACCTCACGCCTGCTGTCATTATCGGCGATTTCGATGTCTATGCCGATGATCGGTTGATCGTCCTTGCGGAGAAAAAACAGCTCTCCTTCTTTTTTAAACTGAGGTGCGGCCGAGGCCGTATCCTGATCGATTTTTTTTGGCATAGCGATGGCGATAATGATAATGAGAATGATCAATGCGGCGGATAATATAATCCATTTCTTTTTTGAATGTACTGATTTTTGTTTTTCCATTTTTATTCTCTCATTTGACATTCTTCATTGTTCGGCATCTCAACGCAAAGCGCCTGCAGGAAGCGGGACAGATGTATAGATCGGCGTGATATCGACGGGAATTCCGTTTAACCTGTCCAGAGCGCGCTGCATAGCCGGATGAATGATGGCAAAGCGGTCTATCAGCGCGAGCCCATTTTTATACGAGCCTTCTGCCTGAATCGTGAGAATCTCGCCGGTCAATTTTGCTGCCGCATCCTTTGCTTTGGCCGGATCTATGCTGAATGTTCCTTTGCTCTCATCGATTGTGATGGCCCCTTCCAGTGTCAGGTAATTAAATTGGATTGCAACGCCTTTCCCGTGCGCCTCGTTGATGCCGAATCGGACGGATCGGAACATGCTTGCAAGAAATGTGACATACATTTCTTTTTCGAGTTTTTTATCCAGAACACCTTTGTCGATGAGATACTGCAGTGCAAAGAGTCCGGTAATGTCCGCTTTTGCTTCTTCCAGCGGGGAGTAAATCTCTTTCAGCTCTTTGCGCACAGTTGTCGATTTTCCTTTGATTCGTATATTGTGCGGCCCGAGCCCGTGCATGAGTTCGTGTGCAAGGATATGCGTAAAGAACGCCTCGAATGTAACGAAATTGGTCTGCGCAGAATCGAGAACGGCTTTGGAAATCGGAACCAGTACGTTCTTGAATTTTACTTCCTGCATATTTTTCAACAGCACACGCTTCGATCCTTTTTCATGGACTATCCGTTCATCGTTCGGCAGGTTGAACGCCGCCGTCTGGACGCCGCGGTTGCCTTCTCCGGAGGCGTAAATGACATCGACGACGCGGATGGGGGAAAGAGCGGCGAGTTTCGGATTACGGTAAGCCGGATCGATCGGAAGATTGTTCTCGATCTCCTGCAGCCATGCACCGAACTTTGACAGCTTCGACGTCTCCGCATCGTCCCGCAAGGTTACAAACGCTTCGAATGCGGCCTTATAATTGAACATACCGTCCATATATGTTTCATACGGTCCGATCGTAACATCGATCGGCGCGTCGAGTTCCATCCATGCGATATCGCTTGCATAATAGTCGTTACTCAGAAAAGCGGCGGCCCGCGCGCGAAGATATTTTTTTAGCGACGGGCTGCCGGTCAATGCTGCAGCCTCTTCCAGCAGTTTGGCTGCCGGAGCGAGCCATGTGCGGTATTCTTCGCTGTACGGAACGACCGTCAATTTTTTCCGTGCATCTCGGCGGATGAGCGTAAAGAATCCGACTGCCTGTTCTTTTGTTTTTTCATCGAGCGTCGAAAGCCATGTATTGAATTCTTCTTTCGTCATATCTTCCGGATAATACTCTGCCTGCTCCGGCTGTCCGGCCGGAACGCCGTCCAGAAAGGCGCTGCCGTCGTCCAGCTGCGACCAGGGTCCCATATTGATAAGAAAATAATGAAGCCGTTCTTTTCCTGTTTCCGATGTGTCCGCTTTCAGCCGGCTCAGCATGTCCGGGTTCTTCCGCCAGACTTGGCGGAAATAAATTTCGTCTATCAGCCGCGCAGCCTCGATAATTTTCTGAAGCGCTTTTGCATCATTCGGCTTTAGTCCGGAAAAATCGGCGCTCACGGCGGCCGGTGCGAATCGGGCGATTTTTTGTGCAAAAGTCATTTCCATCGGTTCCCTGGACGGTTCGTATTTTTTACAGGCCGGTATGCTCAGGAGTATGAGCGCAGCTAAACAAAGATGTGAAGAGTTCATTGGATCTCATTGTCTATAAATAATAAGATAGAAAGAATTTCCGGAAAGGATACTCAAAAAGCAAGATCCGGCGCACTCCGGACGGGTATTTGTAAGTTTCCGGAATTACCGCTACATTTTGCATACGTATTTTCTATCCACCATAAAGGACATACCTATGCGTATCCTCATTGTTGAGGACGAACAAAAAGTCGCCCGCTTTCTAAAAAAAGGACTTGAAGCCGAGGGATATGATATAGAAGTCGCGCATGATGGAGAACTCGGAGAACAGCTTGCACGCACAGGATCATTCGATCTCGTGCTTCTCGATGTCCTGCTGCCGAAAAAAGACGGATTTACGGTCCTTCATGATCTTCGAAAAAATTCTATTCGGATACCTATCGTCATGCTGACAGCTCGCAGTACAACGGAAGATATCGTCGGCGGGCTTGATGAGGGAGCGGACGATTATTTGACGAAGCCGTTTTCTTTTGAAGAACTGCTTGCGCGGATACGGTCGGTTGTCCGCCGCAACAGGCAGATCAAGACGCAGCTTCATTTTTTAGATCTTTCGCTCGATACGGTGGCTCATAAAGCGCACCGCAATGGAAAGCAGATCGATCTGACCACGCGCGAATATGCATTGCTCGAATATTTTATGCACAGTCAGGGTAAGATTATCAGCCGCCAGGAACTGGCAAAGGAAATCTGGGGATACGATTTCGATCCGGGAACGAATGTCGTGGATGTGTACGTTAATCACCTCCGGAAAAAAGTGGATGCGGATTCCAAGGTCAAGCTGTTCCAGACGGAACGCGGTAAAGGCTATTACCTTTCCGACACGAAACTGACTTCAAAGAATCCATGAGGCTGTTTCATTCCATTCGAGCCAAACTGACACTCTGGTACGCGCTGATCCTGGCGTTTACTCTGGTCGGTTTCGGCGTCACATCGTTTCTCATCACGCGGTCGGCCATGTACAGCAATCTCGATTATTCGCTGCGCAACGAAGTAAAGTGGGTCAACGAATTCATCCAGCCGCAGGCAAAAAAAATCCGGCTTAAACGCTCAGCCGTAAAAGAATTGCAGGAGTTGAAACGCACGCACACCGGTAAAGAGAAGGGGCGGCATACGATCGAGCCGGACACGACGGACAAGGACAGGGAAGTGATAGATGAAATGTGGAATCAGATCTATCATCATACGCTTCTCAGCCCGCGGCGGCATTACATCCAAATTCTCGACCGGAACGGGGACCTGCTGTTCCGCTCGCAGAGCCTGAGGGGGCATTCGATCCAATATAACGAAATCCCGTACCAGTGGATCAACGTCGTCAGCACGGATGGTTTCGACGGCGAACATCTCCGCCTGGCTTTGATGCAGAACGATTATGTCAAAATATTCGTTGCGTATCCGCTTGAGCCGGTCAACGAAGAGTTGTATAATCTCTTCTATAACATTTTATTCGTCATGCCGTTTGCTTTGATCATATCCATTCTCGGCAGCTGGTTCCTTGCAAGCCGATCGCTGAAGCCGGTCGATGCACTCACGAGAGCGGCCCGTGAAATTACGGCGCAAAATCTGAGCCGCCGCCTGCCTCCGTCTGAAATCGACGACGAACTTGGACGCCTGACTCAGCAGTTCAATGACATGATTCAGCGCCTGCAGGAATCGTTTACGCAAATCCAGCAATTTTCCGCCGATGCTTCGCACGAATTGCGTACGCCTCTGACGATTATGCGGGGTGAAATTGAAATCGCCATGCGCAGCGGCCATCTTGCAAAATCGACGCGCGAACTTCTCTCCAGTATTTACGACGAACTTGTCCGGCTTTCGACGATTGTAGAAAGTTTAATGATGCTTATCAAGTCCGATACCGGGAGAATGGTCATCCGCCCCGAGCCGCTGCGTTTGGATGAACTGGTTCAAGGGCTCTACGAAGATATGAAGATGCTTGCCAGAGGAAAGCAAATCGAAATGAAGATTAATTCCCCCGTACCTCTTTTTATCAACGGCGATGCGCTTCGTTTGAAGCAATTATTCCTCAATCTTCTCGATAATGCACTGAAGTATACGCAGTCCCAAGGGGAGGTCGATATTTCATTTGGAAAGGAAGAGGGGAATGCAGTTGTTTTCATCAGAGACAACGGCATCGGCATACCGAAAGAACACGTCGAAAAAATTTTCGAACGCTTTTACCGCGTACCAAACGACGAAATCGCCGGAGATGCCGGCGGCAGCGGACTCGGCTTACCGATTGCAAAATGGATTGCTGAAGCTCATCGCGGCACGATCGAAGTCCGCAGCCTGGAAGGAAAAGGAAGCACGTTTATCGTCCGGATTCCGCTTATCGGTTGACGGCATTCTCCTGTCGGCCGTACTGTCCTTGATTTTACCCTAATTATTCGGTATTTAATAATATTCATGGCAACAACATAAGGTATGTATGGCCCTCAAGCGGACTACAACAGTCAAAAAAACTCAAAGAAACAGGACTTATTTTTTCTCGGATGTTCATCTGGGACTTGGAAACGAAGAAGAAGACCGTCAGAAGGAGACCCGGCTCATCCGGTTTCTCGATTATATAGAGCGCGATGCGGAACAAATTTTTATTCTCGGCGATTTATTCGATTACTGGTTTGAATATCGTACGGTCGTGCAAAAGGGATATTATCGGCTTTTTGCAAAATTTGCGGAACTGCAGGAGGCAGGAATTCGTCTCTTCTTTATCGCCGGCAATCATGATTACTGGATGCGTGATTATTTCCAGAAGGAATTCGGCATGGAAGTTTTCTTTACTCCACAGGAAAAGGAAATTCAGGGCAAGCGGTTCTATCTCCATCACGGCGACGGCCTGCTCAAAGACGACCGCGGATACAGAATATTGAAAAAAATCCTCCGCAGCCGGTTTAGTATTTTTCTTTTTTCCATCATCCATCCGGATGTTGCCGGAAAAATTGCAAACTGGTCGTCGAAGACAAGCCGTGAATATACAAGCAGCCGAGCGTATGAAGAGAACGGAATGCTGGATTTTGCCGTTGGAAAAATAAAAGAAGGTTTTCAATATGTCATTATGGGGCATAATCATAATCCGGTTTTCTTTAAAGACGGCAAGGGTTTTTACGTCAATTTAGGCGATTGGATTTTTAAAAATACATACGCGGTGTTCGACGGAAAAAAATTATTACTCAAAGAATGGAAACGATAGCACAAGGATAGACGGTACGAAAAAACATGGCAGATAATTCCTTCAGTTCTGACGAAATGCAGAGGTACTTCAACGATCCTGAATTCCGCCGGAAACATATACATAAAGCCGGCCGCCTGTTCAGGAAAAGCCGTTTGTTCTTATATGCCGGGATCCTTATCGGAGTCGTTTTTTTGACCTGGTACTCCATCTATGTGATCAGCGGATTACCGTCGCTGGAGGAACTGGAAAATCCGAAGCCAGAACTTGCCACAAAAATCTATTCGAGCGACGGCGTCGTTCTCGATCAGCTTGCATACAAAAACCGAACGCATATTACGCTGGATAAACTGCCCTCCGGTTTAATCAAGGGTCTGGTTGCCACGGAAGATAAGGATTTCTATACACATTGGGGCGTCAATCTTTCCCGGTTTGCCCGGCAGATGGTGTTGAATGTCGTAACATTTCGGGAGGCGGGAGCCAGTACGATCACACAGCAGTTGTCCAGAAATTTGTACAAGCTTCAGGCGCGGCATGAAAGATGGTATAATAAAATTACCCGAAAAATCCGTGAATTTATTACTGCGGTTCAGATTGAACGGAATTTCACGAAGAATGAAATTCTGGAAATGTATTTGAATGTCGCCTTCTTCGGACGCAACGCATACGGCATAGAATCCGCTGCTCAGACATATTTCGACAAACCGTCTTCAGACCTGGCTCCGCCGGAATATACGCTGCTCATCGGTATGTTAAAAGGACCGAGTTTCTTCGATCCAATCAGTCATCCCGACCGTGCTTTTGCGCGGCGCGATGTGGTCATCGAGCAGATGGTCAAAGAAGGATTGTTCACGCCCGAAATGGCAAATCAGGTTCATGCAGATTCGCTCGACTTTAAGGTCATGCAGGCCGAATTCCGTTCCGGCATGGCGCCGCATTTTGTAGAAACAATCCGGCAGACTCTGGTCAAGAAAATGGAAAAATACGGTCTCGATATTTACCGGGACGGGCTGCGCGTTTTCACGACGCTCGACAGCCGTATGCAGCGGTATGCCAATGAAGCGGTGGAAGAACATTTGCGCGATTACCAGATACGGTTCGATAAGACGTGGGATTGGAGCAAGCATCCGGATATTCTCAAGGAGAATCTTGAACGGGCTGCCCGCGATAACGAGGCATACCGTAAATCGCGGAATTCTTCCCAGAGGGACAGCATCTACAATGCGATCATTTCGAACCCGTCATTTCTGGATTCCGTCCGACGGGCGGCGCAGACCATCGAAGTGGGATTCGTTGTCATCGATCCGCATTCCGGAGCGATCAGAGCAATGGTCGGAGGGCGCAATTTCAGGACGTTCAAGTACGGCTTGAACCATGTAACGCAGATTCACCGGCAGCCCGGTTCGGCATTCAAACCGTTTGTGTATACCGTTGCGATGGATAATGGATATCCTCCCTGCTATCAAATGCTTAACCAGCCGGTGACAATTCCAATGCCGGACGGCACCCGCTGGACGCCGGAAAATTTCGACCGTTCTATCGGCGGCAAATTTACACTCCGCGATGCGATTAAATTTTCGATGAATCTCGTGGCAGTACGCGTGATTTTAGAAATAGCTCCGGCCAGGCAGGTTTCTGCTTATGCACACCGGATGGGAATAACATCTCCGATTCCTGCATACGAGTCGATCGCGCTGGGAACGGCAGTCGTTACACCGATGGAATTGGTTTCCGCATATGGCGTGTTTCCAAATGAAGGCGTCTTGGTCTCGCCGTATTCCATCGTGCGTATTGAAGATAAGGACGGTAATGTGATCGAATCGTTCGCTCCGGAAAAGAAAGAAGTACTCAGTCCCGAAACGGCATATTTGATGACCGATTTACTGAAAGGAGTCGTCAATGGCGGAACGGCGACAACCGGCGTCCGGTCGTTCTATAACGGACCGTGTGCCGGGAAAACGGGAACGACAAACGATTATGCAGATACGTGGTTCGTCGGGTTCACGCCCCAGCTGGTAGCCGGCGCCTGGGTTGGGTTCGATGATGTTCGCATTAAGTTTCAGATGGCCGAGGGACAGGGAGGACGCGCGGCTGCGCCGATCTTTGGACGGTTTATGCAAAAAACGTATGAAGATCCGGTTATTAATTTCCCTCTGGCATATTTTGTCAGGCCGGAAGGAATCGAGACCGATACTATTTGTGCGGAGACAATGAAAAAAGCGCGCGAATTTTGTCCGGAAAAAACCACTGAAATTATCAACGCAAAATATCCTCTGGAATTATGTCCGAAGCATACCAGTCAGGATTGGAACCAGAACGGCGAAAAAAGCGACGAACCAAGGAAAAACAGCAAGATAGCGTGGTAAGAATGCAGAATTTAGAATTCAGAAGATAGGAGACAGAAAACAACAACTAAATAACTGATCAACCGACTAACCAATTAACAGCATTACCGCAACACGTTGAACGTTGAACCGCAGCACTTTGAACCAAGAACTACGAACTAAGGACCATCCTCACCGCCTCTCTCACCAGCCTGTTGTCGACTTCATCGATAACCACGGTCTCGCCGATCGATTTCGGCAGTACAAATCGTATTTTTTTCCCGATACGTTTCTTATCCCATTGAAGCGCGGAAAGGATGTCCGGCATGCGCAGCGATGAGACATTCGCCTTCATCGGTATGCGTCCGATGAGCCTGATGATGCGTTCATACGATTCCGCCGGAAGTATTCCCATTTTCTGCGCAATATAACTTTCCGCAGCAAGCCCGAGCAGTACTGCCTCGCCGTGTTTAAGCGCGCGATAATGTCCTGCGGATTCCAGTGCGTGTCCTACCGTATGCCCGGCGTTTAAAATGATTCGAATGTTTTGTTCAAACTCGTCCCGGCTTACGATATCGGTTTTGATGGCGATGCACTGCGACTGTACAAAAAGCAGTTCCTCTCGCGAACAGCGGATTACCGCTTCGAGATTATTTTCCAGGAACATAAAGAGATTCTGATCCCTGATGATTCCGTATTTAACAACCTCACCCATGCCGCAGATGATTTCGCGAAACGGCAATGTCGCGAGAACCGTGATATCTTCCCAGACAAATTTCGGCTGGTAAAAAGAGCCGATCATGTTTTTCCCGAGCGAATGATTGACGGCCGTTTTTCCGCCGATGGCGCTGTCGACTTGAGCAAGCAGGGTCGTCGGAACATGGATCAGGGGAATGCCGCGCTGATACGTCGCCGCAACGAACCCGGCAAGGTCGCCGATAACGCCGCCTCCGAGAGCGATGATTGCCGTCGTGCGGTCGACGGCATGCAGAAGAAGTTCCGTATAAAGCATGCCGGCACGGCGGATGCTTTTCTGGCGTTCGCCGGGCGGGATGACGATCGACAGGACTGCAAACCCATGATGCCGAAGATTGTTCAGCATAGGCTTCAAATATACGGAGGCGACATGTGTATCGGTGATGATCACCAGTGATTTTGAAATTCCATGTTCAATGCATTTCGGTGCAAACGCCGACCCGGCATCCATCCCGATATAGACAGAATAAGAACGGTCTTTGAGGGTGAGAGGATATTGTGCGGTGATCATGCTCTATCGTCCTATAAAAATGCTTTTACCTTTTTTACAATTTCATCGACGCTCATTCCGATTCGAAGATTATCGGTATCGACGACAATATCGGAACGCAGATAAAACTTTTCGCGTTGTTCAAGCAGCTGGATAATTCTTTGCTTTAATTTTTCCGCAGTCAACGGATTGCCGGCTTCATCTTTCAGCATCGGCCGGTCGGTACGATGGTGCTGAACCCGCAGCATCGCCTGTTCCGGTGAAATTTTTAAATAGACCAGGATGCCGGTCTTTTTGATAAATTGAAGGTTCTCTTCGTTCGCGATCGTACCGCCGCCCAATGCAACGACGCTCTCCGAACGGGAAGAAAGGCCGCACAATGCAGTGCGTTCGAGATTGCGAAATGCAGCCTCGCCGTCGATTCTGAAAATTTCCGGAATACTTTTCTGCGCAGCGTCTTCAATAAACTTGTCGATATCAAGGAATTGATAACCGAGCGTATTGGCAAGAATCGGACCGACCGTGCTTTTACCGCTTCCCATAAAGCCCGCGAGGAAAATCAGAGATTTTTTTTTCTTTTGGAGTTCCATGCTTATGGCTGCTTCCGCATCTTCTTTCTCTAAGATAAAAAAAAAGGCGCACATCTGTGCGCCTTGAAAAGAAAAACCGGCCTTATCGATAATATTTTTCGCGGTTATCTATGATGTCCGCTTTGTCATGGAGCGATGTCTGCCACTGGTTCATAAACTGGCTGCGTTTTTGCTGCAGTACCTGATCGCGAAGCGACTGTTTGACCGCATTATATTGCGCCGTATCGAATGCGGCTTTTGACGTTACTTTGACAATAAAGTACCCGCGCTGACCTTCGAACGGTTTTAAGAGATCTCCCTGATTTGCTCCCAGCATTTTTCCGATGAATTTCGGATCGTTTCCAATAGCGGACGGAGGATTAAGCGGAGTAAAAGGACCGGTCGATTGTGCTGTAATATTCGGAATCGATTGAGCTGCCGCCACAATATCGGTAGAGGGTGTTAACGTTCGATAGAATGTTTCGACCCTGTTCGCTATAAACTCAAGCTTTTTTTGATGAAGAGCCAGGTTCTGGATAATAGCTTTCACTTCTTCCATCGGGCGTATGCCTTCGTCGCGAATGGCGCTCACCGTGCAGACGATCAATCCGCCGCGTATGTTCAGTTGTTCGCTGATCTTTCCTTTTTTGTTATTGAAGGCAAACTGCGTAATGATATCGTTTTCACCGAGGCCCGGAATAGATCCAGTCTTTGTGAATTCCTGTGTTTCGTGAACTTCAAATTTGCTGTTGGCTGCAGCTTTTTCAAAACCTTCATCCTTGGCTAGGTAAGCGAAATCCTGCGCTTGCTGCGTCGTGTTATCGATGGTTTCGGAACTTGCCTTTATTCTCCAGAGAAGATCTGCAAGCTTTAATTCGCGGTTGTCTCTTCCTGTAATCTTTATTATATGCCAGCCGAATTGCGTGCGAACAGGACCTATAATTTCGCCGACTCGGCCGCGAAAGATGGCATTCTCGAACGGCTTGACAAACAATCCTTTCTTTGCCCAGCCGAGGTCGCCTCCTTGAACGGCGCTTCCGTAATCATCGCTGTTTGTCTGTGCGAGCTTTGCAAAATCAGCTCCGGCTTTGGCCTGTCTAAAAATATCTTTTGCTTTCCGGATTGCTATGATGCTGTCCGGGCCCTGAACGGCATTGATGAGTATGTGACTCGAACGAACGAAATCACCCTGAGAACTTTGCCGCATGTCGAGAATCTTGATCAGATGGTATCCTTCCGCATCCTTAATAGGTCCGACAATCTGGTTTTTCTTTGCAGAGAAGACGACACTCTCTTTCTCGCGGCTTAATTCACCATGCCTGAAGAACGATTCGTTTGCTGGGACTTCCGAATATGTTTTTATAAGCTCCATAAAATCCGTGCTGCCGGATTTTGCCTCATCGAGCAGTTTTGTTATTTCACTCAAGGCTGATGCAGAATCTTGTGCGGAGGGTGTCTGTGTGAACATCACATATTTAATTTTTCGCGTTGCTTTCGTTCGGAAATCTTCCTGATGATCGGCATAAGCTTTCTTGAGATCGTCGTCCGTTGTTTTGACTGCAGAATCGGGAACCATACGATTGACATCGAACAGGACGTAATCGGCGCTCATCGTCTGCTGGCGGTTGATATAGAGTTCCTTCACTTCGCTTTCACTGACTCCGATAGACGCAGTCAGAATACTTTGAAGTTTCATCCGCTGCTGCGATTGACGGATCATATCCTCGACCTTCAGCCATATTTCTTTGTTTCGGGGATCCCGCATTGCCTGTTCGTAAGCGTCGCGTCTGAATGTTCCCGTGGAATCGCGGAATTGTTGAAGAAGGAACTCCGGAGGATTAGGTCCCTTTAGAAGATCGCGGATTTCCTGATCGGTGACGGTGATTCCCATCCGGTTCACTTCCTGATCGAAGAGAGCGTCGTTCACGAGCTGGTCCCAGACTTGAGAACGAATTTGACGTTCAGCCTCCTCGTCAAGGTCGGTCGTCGACTGTTTTTTTTGATTCTCTTCAGCACGCTTGACCAGTTCTGAAAAGTACTGATAGGAAATTTCTTTTCCATTCACTTCACCGAGCGCTTCACTGCCGCCGGTCATCCCATGACCGCGCCNNCCTGCCGGCAAAATCCATTCCCCAATCCAATACGATATAGACAATGAAAAGTCCGGCGAAGACGCCAAATGCTGTCGTGAGGTTGTTCCGAATTTGAGTCATTAATGCCATAACGGGATAAACTCCTTCATCACGTAGAATATATATAAAAAATCGTGTCAAGAAATATACCCCAGATTCGCTTTATATGCAATGACTTTCTTGTTGACTTTGTAGGCATATCCGAGTATATTTTTTATTGAAAATTTCTCTTATGAACTTTTATGTTCCATCAAGAGACGTGGATGAAGCGTAGGCCTCGCGGGAATTTATATCCCATTCGAGACGAATTTACGATTTCTATCTTCAACACATGATTTTTCGTCAATGTCTTGGGGCGCGGATGATCGCGCCTAAATTTCCATTATCACTGATTCATCGTTGGGAGATACCGAGTGAAAAACCACATGACCCGAATTATATTGATTCTCCTTGCCGTTGCGGCCAGCATTGTTTTTCTCTGGCCGACGTATAAGGATTATAGT
>PMML01000044.1 GCA_003162695.1 Ignavibacteriota bacterium
ATGACGAGATAAGAAGGGTAAATTGTCAATTATCAATTGCGAATTGTCAATCGACGCAGAAGTTCTAAGTTCAGCCGGAGGCATAAAAATATTATTACACGGCAGTGTAATTCAAGTTGGTAAAAGTTCATGCCTCTGTGCTGCAGTTCATTGACCAATTTGTTCTTTAGTTTTTCTGTTTATACTCTTCGAAAGAGTAGAGTCTATAATATCTGCCCTGAATAAATTTTAAGAATTGAATAAATTCCGTTGCGTCGAAATAGTTTCCACGAGCCACGAGCTGGAGTTGTTCGTCATAGACAAGAATGGTGGGATATCCTTCTATGCCGATTTTTTTTCGCCCACTCGATTTGCNNCCCCGGTCCATTTTTTGACACCAGCCGCACCAATCCGTATAAACATCGACGAGCATGAACTTTTTTGTATTATACGCCTTCAAAATTCCTTCATCCCATTGGTACCAACGGAGGGATTCCTGCGCGCTTTGAGCAGAAACAAATTATGTCAAACATACGAGAGGGAAAAAAATAAAAAGAAGAACGGCAATATTGGTTTTCATAAAAATTCCGCTAGTTCGTGAAACAGCTTGATCGGCGAGTTTAAAACTGATGCTCCCCGTTATTCGTTTACGACGGATACCATTTACAATCGACTCGTTATGGCTCAATAATTCTTCTTCCCTGTGTATTCTTCAAAAGAACAATATTTATAGTATCTACCTATAATAAATTTTAAAAACTGAACAAATTCCGGCGGCTCGAAATGGTTTCCATGTGCGATCAAATCGAGCTGTTCATCGTATACCAGAATGGTCGGAAATTGCTTGATGCCGAGTTTTTGCGCCCATTCGATTTGCGTATAATGCTCAGTCCCGATCGTTACGATTCCTTCCGATTGTGCATCGAACCGAATGGGAATAAAATGCTTTTCAAGCAGCTCCTGCGCTTCCGGATTTGCGAATGCTCCTATAACCATCGGTTGTATCTGATTGATCCGGGCTTTAAAAATATAGACGAGTATGAATTTTTTTGTGTTATAGGCCTTAAGAACGCCTTCATCCCATGGGTACCAGCGGAGAGATCCCTGTCCGGTTTGAGCAGAAGCGAATTGTGTAAAAAAAAGGAGAATAAAAAAAGAGAGAAGAACGATACGTTTATTTTTCATGAATTCCCCAACTAGCCATGAAATAATTCACAGTTCGCCGTACATTACTTTTCCAACTTTATCAATAACTCTTCCATGAACTCTTTCATTTCGACAAGATCTTTGCGGATTTCTTCATCTTGAATTTTTTTCTTGGGTGGGACATTCAGCAGTTCTAATTGCTCGCCGCCGTCCGGTTCCGGTTGAAATTCCTTCATGACCTGTTTGGCGCCTTCGATGGTGTACTTTTCATCGCGGAGCAACTGACGTATATGCATAATCAGCTTGATGTCCTTATTCGTATAAATACGATTACCGGCGCGATTCTTGGCGGGCTTCAATTCCGGGAATTCAGTCTCCCAATAGCGAAGCACATATTGTTCCAGGCCAGTAATTTTGCTCACTTCGCTGATCGAATAATACAACTTTTTAATACCGGTGTGCTTCATGGGCGCCTCACAAATCGGTTGAGATAATTACTATAAACTTAATAAAAGTTGGACTCAGTTGCAATTTAGGGGATGCATCTTTCGGCTAAATTAGGCCGATTTTCCGGTGCCGGATGGAATGTCGTTTGTATGGCGCTGCTTGTGCTGCTCCCATAAAAAAATAGCGGCTGCGTTGCTGACATTGAAGGAATCGATAGAAGCGGCGAGCGGAATAGATGCCGTTTTTGTGCAGATTTCCAGAATTTCCGGACTCAGTCCCAGTTCTTCATTTCCGAAAACTAAGCAGATGCGGGGACCGAAATTCATGTTTTGCAGAGAAAGTGAACCCGAAGTATGAGCGCCGATGATATCGATGCCCCATTTCAAATGCAATTCGGAAAGTGTCTGCCGGAGATTTTCCGCATGATAGACCGGCTGGCGAAAAACCGTTCCCATGGAGTTCCTCACAGCCCGGCGGTAGTACGGGCTTGCGGAAGATTCTCCTGAAATAAAAAGATCGGCGCCGAATGCTGCGCAGTTGCGTATAATGCCGCCGAGGTTGTCCGGATTTGTCAGGTGATCGACTGCAACCATCAGGCATCGTTCCTGACTGGCTGGAATTTCCGGCAGCACATCGATCGGCGCTTTTCCGAGCGCCAATATCGGCTGCTGAACATCGTAGCCGACTAATGTGGACATGAATTCCCGTGAAGCAAGAAAAATATTTGTAGACTGCAATTCTGCAGGAGGGACATTTTCTTTTAACCACGGAATGACCGATTCCGTCGTAAGAACAGAGAGCGTCGGAAGTTTTGAAGTCAGTAAACGGGCGACGACATGTTTTCCCTCCGCAAGGAATAAGCCGTCCCGCTGCAGTTCCGCGGTATGCCTGCGAATTCTGTAATGCTGAAGCTCGGGATCGTCTAATGATGTTACTTGAATAATTTTTTGCATTATCCTGTTGCTCAAAAACATTTTATGCAAGATATCACTATTTTATCTCATGTGCTTGATTGGTGAATGATAAATAAGTTCGTGGTTCGTAGTGCTTGGTGCTGAAGTTCAAATGGGAGTCATGGTAAATTGAAAAACATGATGAATAATAAATTTCAGTCCATCCTTTTCATCTCGTGTTGTGTTCTTCTGTCCCATTTTGTTGAAGCACAATCCAATTCCTATCCTGAACATATATCCATTAAATTTGCATTCATCAGCGATACACAGTCGCCTATGTGGCTCGAGTCGTTGCTTGTTGCACGCAATCAGAACGAACGTGGGACGCAAATCCTGCTCGGTTCTATATTGGGAGATTCTTCGCTTTCGGCGGTTCTTCATTTCGGCGATGTTACGGAAAGCAGTGCAAAAGAGGAGGCGTGGCTTCCCATCGATTCTTTTCTGGTGAGGGCGAAAAAACGAAACCTTCCCGTCTATGCAGCTATCGGCAATCACGATTATTTTTTCTCTGCAAAAAAGGGAGAAGAGAATTTCCGGAAGCGTTTTCCCGCATATCGAAGAACCGGATATACGGTAAAAATCGGCGATGTCGCATTCGTGCTGTTGAACTCGAATTTCGGCCGTCTTGCGGATTCGGAAGTCGTACGCCAACAGACATGGTATGCTGCCGTATTGGATTCACTGGAGGCGGATTCCTCGGTCGTTACCGTGATCGTAGGCTGTCATCATCCCCCGTTTACAAATAATTCGTTCTTCAGCGGGTCGGATGAAGTCCGGAGAGAATTTGTCCCTCCGTATTTGAGTCACAAAAAAGCCAAATTGTTCCTGAGCGGGCATACGCATGCTTTCGAACATTTCAAAATAGAGAACAAGGATTTTCTTGTTCTGGGCGGCGGCGGGGGACTGCAGCATACGCTGTATCTGGGAAAGGAGCAAAAAGAACACGATCTTTTTCCGGATCAGACCAAGAAACGGATGTTTCATTATATCCGATGTTCGGCCGATCCGGACAGCTTGAGATTATCGGTGATGATGGTCAAAACAGATTTTTCCGGAATTGCTTCTGTCTATAGGTTTTCGATAGCGAGATAGCTAGGGGTTCTTAGTTCTTAGTTCTTAGTTCGTGGTTCTTAGTTCTTAGTTCAAAAAGCGAAGACCCTTCAATGTCCCAAGCATTTACAGGACTTCCGGCTATTCGAAAACTACTGTCTTTCTTCCGTAGACCAGGACGCGGTCCTCTAAATGCAGACGAACCGCTCTGGCGAGAACAAGCCGTTCAAGATCCCGCCCTTTGCGAATCAGGTCGTCTAATGTGTCCTTATGTGATATCCGAATAATATCCTGTTCGATTATCGGACCTTCGTCGAGGTCGCCGGTCACGTAATGGCTTGTCGCACCGACAATTTTTACGCCGCGCTCGAATGCCTGTTTATACGGGTTGCTGCCTGCAAAGGCGGGGAGAAAGGAATGATGGATGTTGATGATCCTGCTGGGAAAATGTTCCACGAACACCGGTGAAAGGACCTGCATATACCGGGCAAGAATAATCGTATCGACATTCTCTTCCTTCAGCAGTGCGAGTTCGTTCTGCTCCTGTTCCGATTTATTGCCGGGTATCAATGGAAAAACATAAAATGGAATTTTATAACGATCAGCGAGGTATTTCAGATCTGCGTGATTGGAAACGATACAGGCGATATCGGCATCGTACTCGCCCCGGTCGTGGCGCCAGAGGATTTCCTGAAGGCAATGGTTGTATTTGGAAACGAACAAAGCAATGCGGTGCCGTTTGCTGCTGAGCCGGATGCTCCACTCGGCATTGCATTCCACTGCCAATGGACTGAAAGTTGAACGGAGGCTCTCTGGAGGGATTGTAAAGCCCTCCATATTCCATGCAACGCGCAAAAAAAACAGGCGTTCCGAGGGTTCTACATGCTCATCAAGATCTATAATATTACCGTCATGCTCGTAGAAAAAATGTGATATGCGGGAAACCAGTCCTTTCCGGTCGGGGCATGAAAACAATAACGTGGCAGTAAGCTCTTTTTCCATTTTATTTTCTTTTGAATTCCATGTAAAATAGTAGAGAGAATTCGTCTCATTCGCAACTAAAAAGGTGCTTCGGTTCAAGGTGCTGCGGTTCAAGGTTATTTAGTTGTTTGGTTTGTCAGTTTGTCTGTTATCTGTCCCAATTTGTATCATGCTATCGCATGATAATATTTTCAGGCCTCCGGCTAGTTCACAGTTTGCCGTTTACCATTCACAATTTTCCCGCCACAACTATCGCATTTTTGGATGTCGTATATTGCCTGCTCTGTGCGTCGGAAGCTTCTAAGAATAAAATATAAACGCCTATGCGAGCGCGGCGGTTTTGATCGTCCATGCCGTCCCATGAAATTTCTCCGTTTCCGGAAGAATAGCGGACGTTTGCAATCGTCCGGACAAGTCTGCCCTTGACGTCAAAAATGCGTGCCGTAATCAATGCCGAGACATACGGGAGTTTGAATTTTATCGTGCAAACGTCTTCAAATCCGTCCCCGTCGGGTGAGAAAGGATTGGGAGAGACGGTTACGGTTTTTTCGGTTTGCTGGACTGTTCTGAAAAGACTGTTCGCTCTGCCGGGTGTTCCGCCTGCCGGATCGGAACACGTACTCCAATTGTTTGAGGAATTCGAAGCGCCGTCCGGATCGATGCGCTCCAGAGACCTGCCGGAAACATCCCGGAGTCCCGGATTGTGCCAGTTTGCGGAATATGCAACGCTGTCGATTGTTTTTCCCGAAGCGTCGCAAAGAACGACGGCATCCGAGTCGTTATTGAAACTGAAGCTCGCCTGATTGAGAATAACATATTGATCGGAGGAATAAAATGAAAACAATTCCAGAAGAGACGAATCTGCAGCGATACAAAGAAAGCTCTCGGGCTGAATAGTGCAGGACAAATGACACGTTTTCATTCTGCCAGATGCAGTCGGGCGGTCGTGGAAACTCCATCCATTCAGAGAGACGGCAGAACCGGTACGGTTATAGATTTCGAACCATTCTTTTTGGCCGCTCAGCGGGTCGAACATAATCTCGTTAATTACAATATCGCACGCTGAGACTTCGCTGTTAGGTGCGAAAAATAATATTCCCGAATGTGAATAAATCGCAACGTGTGCAATCGCACTCAGAAGGAATAAAGACACGCTGACAATACACACCCTTTTCCCCATAATCATTCCCTCCTTGTCACAATTCACGATTGTCAATTGTCAATTGTCTGACTTCTGTCTCCTGAATTCTCTTTAACTTTATCGTAAAAATATTGTTGCTCCAGCGCAAGTCCCCAAACAGGGTATAGTGTGTAATGAAGACATAATGGGTTCCAATATTTATCAAGCGCTAAAAAACCCCTTGTTTTTCGCCTTATGCAGTTATACATTAGGGGAGGTTAATCTATTCGATCAAGTAAATTTCGAGGGAATTTTAATTGGATTCGTATGCATTATCCTGTCCACGAACGACACTTTGTATCTATAACAGCATAGCTTTCCAGCCATTTGGCATTATTATAAAAATTCGGATTTAATCGGGTAAAATAAATTTATGACAATAAAGAAATCTGAACTTTACAGCTCTCTCTGGAAATCATGCGATGAACTCCGCAGCGGCATGGATGCATCGCAATACTAGTGTGATGTCTCGGATATACATTTACTATGTCTCATTGTTGAATGTNNTATTTAAGATATTTCTGAGACGAGACACTAGGATTACGTCCTCGTTCTGTATTTGTGAGATAAAATTCCTTTTATTTTCGATAAAAATGCTTAAATTTAATTAGGCATCGGTTATAATTAAAGTTAAAGCGCTATCTTTAATTAAGCCGTTTTTCTAATAAAGGTGAAAGAGTGGATATAAAGGACTATATAGCGGGTAGTTATAAGCAGCAATATCAATATAAGAGCTTTACCCCTGCTAAAATCAATCAGGAATGGGTGTGG
>PMML01000046.1 GCA_003162695.1 Ignavibacteriota bacterium
TTGATGAGTCCGAAGCGTCTGATATTGACAATCAATTACAGACTCGGCACAATTTTACAAAATAACGGCAACGCTGTCTAACCAATTAATTAAGCAATTATTTTTTTCGTAATAGAGAAATCTTAGGATGCATTTTCGATAATTAGTATTGAAAAGGAGGTAATGATGGATATTATATATACTATCGTATTAAAATTTATTTTTGTGGCAATACTATATGTGCTTCTCGAAATTATCCATAAGGTTGCCATCGAGAGGTCGAAAGCTAAAAAGGATGTGAACTCTATTTATTGGAAATGGGGTATTTTCTATTATAATCCCGATGATACAAGAATGATCGTACCAAAAAGGATAAAATGGCTGGGCTGGTCATTGAATTTTGCAAAACCGATTTCCGTTATATTGTTGTTGTCAATAACACTAATTTACTTTGTTCTGTTGATATTGTCTTTAAAATAATTCAAAATGCAGCTTAGCGATCGGCTCCACGAAGTGGCCACTTCGTGACAAGCCGGAGGATCAGATTCCGGAGCGTGAAATTGCCGGAGAATTTGAGAGGAATCGGTATTCCTTGAGTAGAGAGAATGAATCCGAAGGTTGATAAATATTTAAGTAAAGCCAAAAAGTNNTTAATACATGGATTTAAAGAATATTGTGCGCTTTTGTTTTTCAAAGGTGCCTTGTTAAAGGATGCCAAGGGTATTCTAATCCAACAAACGGAGAATGTGCAGGCATCTCGCCAGATTCGGTTCACCAATGTTCGGGAAATAGTGAAGATAGATCGCATCTTGAAATCTTATATTTATGAAGCCGTTGAATTGGAAAAAGCCGGTTTGAAAGTGAATTTTAAAAAGAATGCAGAACTCATATTTCCTGAAGAATTCCAGAAGAAATTAGTTAAAAACCCTGCCTTGAAAACTGCTTTTAATGCATTGACGCCGGGACGGCAAAGAGCATACAATCTTTATTTTTCTGAATCCAAACAATCCAAAACCCGGGAGNNGATCAGTAAATTCGATGAGAAAATAAAATGGTTGGTTCTCTCGCGCCTGTGATAATTGAGGGAGGTTAATGACACGCTGCGCATGTTGCATTCTCAGGCCTTCGGCTCGAATAAAAACGTTTCGGGATAAACTTATCCGCCAGCCGTTAGAGCGCAGAAAGTATGAATCTGAAATGAATCTAATGGCGAGGAAGTCGAGAAGAGTGTTCTTTGAGCCATAATGAAAGTTGTACTTTGGAGAGTCTGCTTGACGAAAGAGACATCATCATTGAATAAGTTTCTTCCTCGGTCGCGGATATTTCCCATCCATTCTTTTGAAGGAAAATATCCATCAGAACCAATGCGACTCTCTTGTTACCATCGACGAAAGGATGATTCATATATATATAGAAACCATATGCAGCGGCTTTGTTAAAAATTGTCTTATATGCATATTTATCGCCAATTGTCATTTTTGGTNNATGAGCAAGCGCAGATTCTAATAGATTCCGATCACGGAGTCCGGCTTCTCCGCCATATCGCTGCAATAAATCGGTATGAATTGTAAGAACAATCTCATCGGGCACGAAATGAACGGACATTATTTTGCCAAGGCTTTAAGAGTATTACGAAAACGTCTGTTGGTATGTTCAAATGCTTTTGCCCACTCGGCAAACTTGGGATTAAATGGAGTCAAAACGACACCTTCTTCGGTTTCGATAAGATGCAATTCGTCTCCTTCGCTGAGATGGTAGTTGGCAACAACAGTTCTCGGCAGTGTAATACCGAGACTATTACCTACTCGGCGTACAGCAGTTTTTAGCATTGATGTCTTCCTTCTGTTTATGCTATATTATAACAATTGTATTACTTAAAATCAAATATTTATGCGTCCTAAACATTCTAAAAATAGAGAATTCGTTGGACATCTATTAAAATCATTATTTGGAGATAAAAATGAGCGAAGAGTTAAATTCCGATAAATCGAAGCGGTCTAAAAATGCAAATTCCATTGCAGTTGGAATTGCCATAGGCATCGGAATAGGCACAGCTATCGGCGTTGCGACAAACAATATTGCAATCGGTATAGCATTAGGCGTTGCTTTCGGAGTTGCTCTTGGTTCAAGAATCGATAAAATTAAAAAAAGTCATTAAGTTAAAGGATAGGAACGCCATTTTTCAATGGGGATCCTCCGGGGCATTTTCGCCTGCAGATTCTATTCCGGCGGACATGCCGCCGATTATAAAGCTGGACCGCGAATTGTTGAATGCCGTTATTTTATGAAGGAATAAATCAATGAAGATTAAATTTGTAGCACAGTTGATATTCGTTATTCTTCTTTTCTCCAATCTATCTCTTGCGCAATCAGCCCCCAGTTCGAATTCCATATTTATCGAAGGAGCCGGAAATGGCGGAGTTTATTCGATTAATTATGACCGGCTTCTTATGGATAATGTGAGTTGCCGCATCGGATATTCATTTTTGGATATCCAGAATGCTCAAATATCGACAGTGCCCCTTTTGGTAAATTATTTGTATGGAGAAAAGAATTCAAAAATCGAGTTGGGACTGGGAATAACAATAATAAATATTTCGGTAACGCCGTATGCGTCTAATCTTCCGCAGGTTCTTTCAATGTCTACCACTCTTGCCACGGGAGCCATCGGGTACCGGTATCAGCAGCAGGACGGCGGAATTATGTTCCGTGTCGATATAACGCCGTTTTATTATCTAAAACCTGATATTGCTGCTTACAGGTTTCATTTATTAGGCGGAATAAGTTTGGGATATACATTTTAAAGGCTTTTGCAAACAGGAAAATCCGACTAACTAATTTTGAGACATATTCATGAGTATTGCGAAATTTATTGCAGGTCAGCTGCGGCAGCCGGCTGGATTCTTTGGACGGCGTGTGATGGTGCTTGTCCTGAATCGCATGAATTATTCCATGAATACTCTTGCGCTGGAAGTTTTGCAGCTTTCACCCGACGACCATGTACTTGAGATCGGTTTTGGCGGCGGGGAGCTCATGACGAGAATGGCTTCAGCCGTAACCCGCGGCAAGATCGCCGGTGCAGACTTTTCGATCGATGCTGTCGATATATGTACAAAACGTTTTAAGCAATTAATCAAATCCGGGAAAGTAGATCTTTGCTGTGCGAATGTAGAGGAACTTCCATTCGAAGCAAATAGGTTCTTCAAGGTATGCACCGTGAATACGATATACTTCTGGTCTGATCCGTTTGTAGCACTCGCTCAAATCTATCGTGTTCTCAAAAAAGACGGCAGGCTCGTCGTATGCTTCAGGCCGCGAGAAGCTGTGAAAAATCAAAAAATTATGCAGCATGGTTTCACGCTGTATGATCCGGAAGAAGTCGGTGTTCTTCTCACAAAAGCCGGATTTCGGGATGTGCAGCTTCTTCACAGGAAATATCGTTTTGAAGAATGTGCTGCGGCAGTGGGAAAAAAATAACCTTTGGATATTGCTGCACAAATTCAAAATATTTTCTACAGGTGTTATCTATGGATCTTGACTGGATCGGTCTTCTTGAATTATTAACGCTCATTCAGCTCCTCCTCTTAACTGCTGTCATTCTCAATTATAAGAAGGGGAAACGCCTGAGTAATCTTCTTCTGGCGGGCTTTATGGCATCCAATGCACTCCTCATTGCCCATTCTCTCGCATTACATGCCGGCTGGACGTCCTCCGGGCATCGTATCGGTCTCTACAGCATCGGAAGTTCACTCTATTTTCTCCTGATGCCTTTTTTGTATTTGTATATCCAATCCCTTTGCTATGAAACATTTCGACTGAGAGCCGTTCATCTGCTACATATAATTCCATTTATTCTCTTTGCTGTTTTTTCCGCAGCGGCGACTTCCTTCTCCACGCTCGGATCGGCTGAGTATTGGAGTCATCATATAGCCCTGAACGTTCAGATTCTTTCATATCTTCTCGCCTCATTCTTTATTCTCATCGGATACCGAACGCGGTTGAGAGAATTATTCTCTTCGATCGAAAGAATAGACTTATCCTGGTGCAACCTGCTCCTGTCGGGAGTTGCCGCGATGTGGCTGCTGGATCTTTTGAATTGGATCCTGGGTATTTATAACATGTCTTCGCCTGCCCTTTCGTACGGAATGTTCACCGCTTCATTGTTTATAAACCTGACCTTTACGCTCATCGTGACTTACAAGGGGCTTGCCCAATCCGTAAGCTTTTCCGGAATTCAGGGTCCGCCCAAATATGCTGCATCAAGATTAAAACCATCCGACTGTGCAGACATCGTCAGGAAACTCACTGCCTGCATGGAGAATGAAAAGTCCTATCTTGCTGCATCGCTTTCCGTGGAGGATCTTTCCAGGAAATTGAACATTCCGGCCAGGAATCTTTCGCAGGCGCTGCACAGCGGCCTGAATAAAAACTTTTATGATTTCGTAAACTCCTATCGCATCAACGAAGTCAAAAAACGCATCCAGGATGCACAGTATCAAAATCTTACGCTGTTCGCTATTGCGCTCGAGGCAGGATTCAACTCTAAATCGGTCTTCAATGAGGCGTTTAAGAAACATAGCGGAATGACCCCTAAGGCCTACAAACGCTGGCATTCATCCAGTTGATTCAATAAACGAAGGCTGAATCGCATTCCTTCCAATATGTCCGACTTCCGGATTCCGGTCGAATAATGTCGCGGATGCTCCTATTTTAGATGCATCATAAACATCCATAGGAGAAAGAATATGACTGGATTTTACAAACACATTGCTTTGCTTGCATGTTTCCTGGGAATAGTACCGTTGCAGGCAGCATTGGTTCGCGTACCCGCAGACAAACCGACAATACAGGAAGCCATCAATTCGGCATCAAATGGCGATACCGTTGTCGTGTCCCCCGGTACGTATTATGAAAACATCCTCTTTCGAGGCAAGAATATCGTTGTTACGAGCAGGTTCTATGAAACCGGGGATCTGGGTTTTATCCAATCAACCGTTCTCAATGGGAGCCAACCGATTCATTCAGACACATCGAGCTGTGTGCTGATTATCAACGGGGAAGATTCGACAGCGGTTCTTCAGGGCTTTACTATTACGGGCGGTCAGGGAACAAAGTGGGCGGATGAGCATGGCGCTGGAACATATCGGGAAGGCGGTGGAATCCTCATCGAGCAATCTGCTCCCACGATTCGATACAATCTCATCGTCAATAATCAAGCCGTAAACACATCCGGAGTAACAAGCGCGGGCGGCGGGGGCATACGCGCCGGAGATGGAAATCCGAAAATTCTTAACAATGTCGTTGCATCGAACAAAGGACGATATGGAGCGGGCATTGTGTTGAACTTTACGGGAGCTACTCTCAGGAATAATATTCTAACGAAAAATTCCGGAGGCCAGGATTACGGCGGCGGCGCTCTATGGATGAATAACAACGGGTCGATGGGAAAAACCATAGAGAACAATACGATTGCGGGCAATTCGGTTCTTGGCGTGTATGTTTGGGCAGGATCATCTGTCATGCGGAACAGCATTCTCTGGGGAAATACATCACCGCAAATTGCCGCCCATTCGGGAGGACTCTCCGTAACGTACAGCGATGTACAGGGAGGATGGAGCGGTACGGGAAATATCAATCAGGATCCCCTCTTTGCAGATTCGACTGAGCTCCTTCGAACCGGATCCCCGTGCATCGACGCAGGCGACACAAATGCGGTCTACAATGACCTTGCGGATCCACTTTCGCCCGGCAATGCACATTCGCCGTCGCGGGGCGGGCTGAAAAACGACATCGGTGCGTACGGCGGTCCCGGAGCAGGCATGCTGCCTTTGTTCGGCGTGTCTACAGGAATTATTTCTTCTGGAATAAATCTTCCAATGAATTATCGATTGGAACAGAATTATCCCAATCCGTTTAATCCNNAGCGGAGTGTATTTCTATCGGCTTACAGCGAATGCCGTCTCTTCGGGACAAGCTGGAAATTTCAGCTCTGTGAAAAAAATGTTGATGCTGAAATAAAAGGAGCATGCAGCATTCGATATCTGAAAATTATGAAATGTCAGGAACCGTGCCGCTGCGTAGCAGCGACACGGTTCTTGTACATTATAGAAGTTTTGTACAAAATAGGGTTCTGTTTTTCGGCCTTCTCATTCGTAATAATGGTAATTTTTTTCTCATTTGGATNNCCATGAGCACGGAACGACATTCTCAGGCCTCCGGTTAGTTTGCATCCTCCAATCCGCAATTGACAATTCGAGATTAGTAATTCACGATTTTTTCTTGCTTTTCCTCTTCCATTCCATTAGTTTTATACTATTCTATTTTTACTGCCTGTAAGAATATTTAAACATATTGCAACTACACAAAGTCGAGGGGACTGTTGTAGGAGTTCAATTTTCAATCCTCTGGATTCGCTGAGNNACACAATGATAGAGGATTTTATATTTTAGAGAGATCAGAACTTCTCATTTTTGAATATCAATACTTTATGTTTTAAGTCGATAATTTAGGCTCAAATGCATGTTGGGTGCAATTGGTCCAACCTTAAACAAGGAAGAGAAATGAAATCAGAGAGCGAAATCAAGGAAGGGATTGTCAAGAAGTACGATGACGAAGCAAAAGAATTCGATACACCGGCATGGCTTGCTCTCGATAACGATGTCCGCGTACCCGAACCAGGAACTGCACACTATTTCGTTGCCCGAAAAGTTGCTATGGCATTGAGCCTGTGCAAAAATCAGCTTTTCGAGATCCTCGAGGTTCTTGAGGTCGGATGTAGTTTCGGTCAGATGACGGCTCTCCTGGCAAAAAAATATTCACATCTGGCTGCTATGGACATTTCTCCACAAAGCGTTCAGCTCGCTGAAAAGCGACTTCGATCGTACGGGATATCTCATGTGCGATTTGCAGTCGATGACGCTGAATCTTTGAATTCATATCCCGATAATTCATTCGACATCATATTTTCATTCTCGACTCTACGATTTTGTCCTTCACCGGAAAAAGCAATGACCGCTATTAAAAATAAACTCCATCCCGGCGGAATTGCGATTATCGATTTTCCCAATAAGAAATCTCCATGGCATTCTATATTGAAGCCGATCTTAGGAATCAAGCCGCACATCTATGATCGACTTTATACACGAGGCGAAGCAGTCGACCTGTTTAAAAAAGCAGGGTTTAACGTTGATTGCGTAAAATGTTTTCTTTTTACCAGCAGAAGACTTCCGTCATTTTTGTTGCCTCTCTTTGTCGTTATTGATTTTGTATTAGAACGATTGCCATTTTTCCACGGATTTGCCGGCATCATCATGATCAAAGGTGTGAAGAAGTGACGCATGCTAGAATAATTTGGCCCCCCTATCCTTACGAAGCAGGATTTTGCATCACCGACGATCCCGATGCATCGACGCTTGCACAAACCCGCACGGTGTACGATTATTTAATGAAAAAATCTTTTGTCACCACTAAAGCGGTTTGGGCATTCGAACCCGAGATGCGATGTGGAATTCCTCCAATTCCTGATTCGGCACTACGTGGAATAACGCTTGCTGATCCAAACTTTGCATCTTACTGCAAGGAACTCCACCACAACGGATTCGAGCTGTGCCTTCACGGTGCATCCGCTGGAAATAATACACGAGAGCGGACACTGGAAGCGTTCCGTCTCTTTTCAGAATATTACGGATCATCCGATACCTTTATTTGTCATTCGAAAAATTCCGACAACATTTATTGGGAAGAAAAAACAACCTCGTTATTTCCCTTTAGATCGCTGCTGTCTTTTTATTCCGAACATAAATGCCAGGGCGAGATTGCAAGTAGTCCCTATTACTGGGGGGACCTGTGCAATTCAAAGATCAACCAAATACGTCTCTACAGGACGCGATGTTGCAATACCCTGAAACATAATCCCTCAATGCCGTACTATGATTCGCGAAAGCCGCTTGTCAACGGCTGGTTTTCTGCTACGAAACGTGCTCTGGCAGATTGTGCCGACGAGAATGAGTTGAATCAACTCAAGAAGGAAAACGGTCTCACCGTTCTTTATCAATACCTGCATCGGTATGCGATTCCGGAAACTAATACGCTCAATGAACACTTTGTTCGATCGGTTGACCGGGTATCCGGTGATTCCAAAATTCTTGTAAGGACTGTTTCTGCCGTCATGAAACGTCTTCGACAAATACAGTGTATCTTTGTGGTGTTTCACGAAAAATCGTTTTGGTTGATCAACCTGAACGACGAGGCAATCGACAATCTTCAAATCGTTTCAGAACGTCCCCTTACAGCCGAGAGACAGGACGACAATGTTGTAAACGAAGGTTGCCTGCTTGTCATAAAGAATCTTCCTGGAAATTCCATGAAACATGTTCGGGTTTCTGATCATATCGCATTTTCTTGCAGGAATTCAGTGCGGATGAATACAAAGAGGCAAATAACCTTTGCTCTTCCGTTCGGCGTACTCTTGGTGAACCTTTCAGAAAACGATTGGCGGACAGCGGACAGGAGAATTATTCCGGACGGTTCTTTCTCTTTGAAAACACAGTACAGCGGTACCGGTATTCCGCTTTTTTCGACGTTATCGATAAGGGAAGAGTTGGGTCTTATATCCGATCAATTCGGATTGATTGCACGCGAAGTGATACTCAAGGGGAGAAGTCTGAATGTTGAAAAATATTTAGACAGCTCTCGTGAAATTCCGATGGAAAATCATGATAATTGGTAATTAATATCATGTGACCACAAGAAGATACAATTACACCTCTCAACCATTTTAAAAAGAGCCCGCCCATTAGCGAGTGATACCTTTGGCAAAGGGTAAAATCCCGTTGTACGGCGTTGCAGTATTGCCGCGTTGCCGCAACGCGGGATTTAGTGCCGGTAAGGCTGCGTTTTAAATTACCAGTGCAAAATTACTGATCGAATGGAAATGTGTTCAATCAATGGAATAATATTATTTGGGACACCTTTCCAACGTGGTTCCCAGATATGGCAATTTGTGTCGATATCGTTTTAATCTTCTTTCTGCTTTCATCAATGCAACTGTGTCTCCTGTGTTAGTTCTTTCGATGATGTTATCCACGTCTTCCGCTCACTTCTTTAATGTCTTCTAAGTATGAGACCTATCCATAGGATCTCCTTATTACATTTATGGAATCAGCCACAACGATGAAAAGCTTCATGTTGATTTTATTTTTAAAGAACGCTTTTGTGATGGATCAGAAAACCTGGCCGCGCAGCATCCTGATGCGCTTGCGGGCTTCTTCGGTGTAGAGGGAATTCGGAAATTGAGCGAGAAGTTTTTGATATGCTTCGCTTGCAGCCGCAGCATTGTGAAGAACGGTTTGCTGAATTTCACCGATTCTGAACTGTGCCCGGTCGTTCATGATGCTTGAAGGCAAAGAATCTGCAACAAAACGGAAAGTCGAGAGCGCTTCGTTGTAGCGGTGAAGCTGCATGCATAGCTCTGCAGATTTCATCAGCGCGTTGTCAAGCAGGAGCGTCTGTGCATAGCGCGAGGCAATGGATTGAAAACCGGCAAGCGCTTCCGAATACTTGTGTCTTTCTATAAGCAAATCGGCCCGGACGAATTCCACAAGCGCCTGCGGCGCGGAATCCTTGTTTTCCAAAATGAAATACTGCAGCTGCAGCGCATTGTTTGCAAGATCGGAATTAAGCGCCGTTGTAAAATGACGGAGGTGTGCAAGAGCGGAATCGAATCTGCCTGCATAGTAGTCGATCCTTGCCAGAAGATACGCCGCCTGTTCCTGTGCGGTGATTTCCGGAAACGAGCCGAGTTCAAGAAAATATTTCCGTGCCTGTTCAAGATCCCCGCGTGCAAGTTCTATTTTTCCTGATTGAAACGCAACATCCATCGTTAATGAAGATGCCCGTGGCATTTGTTTGATGCGGCGGAATGCTGCGAATGCGGAATCGAGATTGAAAAAGTCTTCGAACTGAATACAGCCGATGCGGTACAATGATTGTGCTGCAAGTTCCGTTGAAGGGCTGGATATGAGAATTCGCCGGTACAGAGCAATCGCTCCGGCGTAACTCGGATGTTCTTCGGTTACATCGGATATGTCTGCAATGTGTTCGCCGGACGCCGCCGCGAGCGTGTCATTGGAGCGGCTTGCCTCTTCGATCGCGCGTGCAAATCCGAATTGTGCTTGAGCAAAGAAAGGGCTGCTGCTATGCGAAATTGTGAATTCGCGGAATGCGCTGGCCGCTGTCCGGAATTCATGTTCCTGAAGAAGTCTCTGAGCAAAATTGTATACTTCCGTACCATTCGCACCTGCGAGCCGATCGATGGTTTTGTATTCTCTATAAGCATCAGAAGAACGGTGCTGTTCCAAATAGATCCAGGCAAGCAGGCGATGGAGGACGATGCTTTCCGGCGCTGCTTGAACAGCCGCGCTGACAACATTAAATGCGGCGAGCAGCCCCTCGGGACGAACAAGAAAAATGCTCATGCGCGATTGCACGAATGAAAAATTATCCGGAGTAGATTTCAGCATCTCCACATATTCCAGAGCCGCATCGGAATAGCGCTGCAGCGAGGCATAGATCGTTCCTAATTCGTCTGCAAACAGGGCGGCGTTGCCGCTTTTTATTTTTGCGTCGCGGTAAATCTTGATTCCTGCATCGAAGAGCCGGTGTTCCATCATTTCGTTTGCCACCAGCCGGTTCAGTCCGATGCTGCCTGGATCGACGGAAAGAATCGACTGCCAGAGGGAATCTGCGGCCGGTTCGTTGCCGGAATCGAAATACAATCCGGCAAGCTGTGAACGCTGGTTAACGTCGTTCGGATGCAGCATTATCCAACGCCGGGTTATAGCAAGAGCCTGTGTGTATTTTTTTAATTGCACATAGCAGTGCTGCAGTCCTTCATAGTAAATATAACTGGTGAAATCGGAATGGAATAACTCTTCATATAACGGCTGCGCATTTTCCCATTCGCCGTTATCTTCGAATTGCTGTGCAAGCTGAAGTTTCAGAGGGGCGTTCTGTGCTCCGGCAGGAGAGCCGAAAAGAACCATGCACAAAATTATGCCCGCGATATAAAATAGCCTTTCATACATATTGCGTATGTAACATAGAAATTTGATGGAAGTCAACGGGGAACTGGAAACAAATCTTCGTTGAGGTTGTTCAAAAAGTTAATTTGTTGGTAGGATAGGCCTGTCCAATATTGACGAAAAATGACAAACAGGTCCATGGGGGATACCTTCGGTAAATGTTTGTTCTGCCGTAGTTCCTTCTTTTTTGACAGCCTCAACGAGATTGTTTTTGCTGGAGCCCGTGAAAAAGGGTTTTGTTTTGTCCGACTGCGAGTCGTCCCGAAGGGACAGAGGACTCTATCGGTTACATCACGGGTTCCATTGAGCCGAGGTTCGGAGCCGGATTATTCTTTTTCGATCGATCCCGACCCGTTAATGGACTGATTGACGGTCTTCGGTTCGCCGTGATATTTGACGGTTCCGCTCCCGTCTATCCTTGCGTCGATTGAATTTGCAGCACGGCAATAAATAGTACCGCTTCCTTCGATATGCGTCTTTACTTCGTCTGCGGCCAGGGAGTCGGCATCGATTTTAGCTGAACCTGAAATATGGATTTTTAACTTATCGACTGTACCGCTGAGTTTCATACGGGCTGATCCGTTGCTGGCAAGAGTAAAGGAATCGGACAATATGTTTTGAATCTCGCCCTCCGTGGAGCCGTTAATTGTAAACTCATCGAGGCGCTGAACGGAGACCGTAATCCGGATTCCCTCCGTCGGCCGAAGATTACCTCTTGATGAAATCCGCAACTGGCCCCCGCTGACTTCCGTTTTGACAAACGGGAGTATGTTTTCATCGGATTGAACGGCAACCGATTGCTGTGCCTGGCAGGTTACGTGAACATCATATCCGCCGTCGCAGACGATCGATTCAAATGCCGGAACATCCCGTGTGTCCGTTTTAATCGTTCCATTGCCGCGGACCCTCGGCCCAAAGCATGCGCATAAAGAAAAAATGCAAACGAATGAAAAAAATAGAATTTTTTTCATGATATCGCTCCCTTCCGGATTTGTTGTTTGTGCAATATACGCAGCCGGACAGTCAAAGTTGCATGTCATCCTGTACAGTTGATTCAAGTCTTGACTGTGTTCTCGCCATAACTGAGCATTCCCTTGATTTCCATCTGCTGCCGCCGCGGCCGGCTGCAGTATATTTTAAATATTATCCAACGATAAGCAGCTATTTGCCGGCTGCCATTGACCACGTACATCCTACAGCTCTCCTTCGATGATCAATGTATTTGCAACATTTCTTTTGCTCACGAAGATGACGGCAGTTTTCTTTCCGGCGTCCCATATCCAATGCTCGCCCGCAATACTTCCCTCATCGATTTGTTTTCCGTCTATGGCTATGTTTTTAGGCTTGGCCGTATTGACCAAAGAAATTCTGTATACACGTTCCTTCGTTTCGCCTTTGAACGATCCCCTGGATTTTTGAATCACGATCTTTTGATTGCGTCCCGGTTTATATTCATATTGAAAATCAATCCAGCGGTATTGGCCTTGCTGGAATGAAGAGGATTCTCCGTCGTCTTCATATAGGGAGAATGTATTCTGCACATGTTCCGAAGGCGTAAAGGCCAAAAGGATCAGCGTATCTAATGGCACTCCGGAATATTCCGTATAGGGTGCGATCGGTACGATCGAACCGGCCTTAACATACAGCGGGAATTCGAAAATCGATTTTTGCACGGTTATTTCCCGATTGCCCGAAAATTCTTCTTGCGTGAAATAATCGTACCACATTCCTTCCGGCAGCCATATTTTTTTTTCCGTCAACCCATGCATATTTTGAGGAGAAGGAGTCATGATCGGTGCGGCTACCATGCTGCTGCCGAAGCAATATTCATCGTACCGGTACGCTTCGGGCGATTGCGGATAGTCGATATACAAACCGCGGCAGAGCGGTATTCCTTTCTCGGAGGCGATTCTCGTCATCGTATAGATGTACGGAAGCAGTTTGTAGCGCAGTTGTATCGATGTCCGTGCCGAACTGAGCACCGTATCTCCCCATTCCCACGGCAGACGCGAACCTTGATCAAATTCTCCCGGCAGACAGGGAGGAGTCCAGAACAGATCTTTTTTGGCATGAACGCGGAAAATGGGAGAGACGGATCCGAGCTGTAGCCATCGCGCAAATATTTCGCCGTCGGGCGGATATCCGGCCGGTCCCTGCGGCATATAACCGCCGATATCGTGAGACCAGTAAACGCCGCCGTTTGCACCTTTGATATTTGTTTCGAGCGAGTAGGCCATCGTTTCCCAGCTGATGTATGTATCGCCGGAAAAACCGAACGGATATCGGTGATTGCATAAAACATTTTCCTGAAGTCTGTTCATGACCACTGCTCTTTTTCCCGTGAACTCCGTTGTCAGGCTCCGATAAAGATCGGAGGAGTAAATGGAGCTCTCGCCGTCGACCCAATGGAAATCCAGACCGTCTTCCATGAGCCGCGCCAGGTACATTTGATAAAACGTTCTAAAATGTTTCCGGTTTGCCGGGTCGTAGTGGACGACCTTCTGTTCCGGCTCCCATGGAAGTCCGTTTGTCAGAGCCGAATCATAATTGATGCCGGCACGCCTGCAAAATTCACGAACCTGCGGATCTTTATAATAGAGAGCGCCGGCATGGTGATTGAAACCTGTTTTCAAATGAACGCTGTCGGTCCACCGGTGGAATTCTTTCATATCGGAAAAGTGCGAAGTGTCGTACCGGAATCCGTACCAGTAATCAACATGCCAGCACATATCGAGAATGATCGCATCGATCGGAATCCGTTCTTTGCGGAACCGTGCGACAATCCGCCGATAATCGTTTTCGTTATAATCTTTCCAGCGGGAATAGATAAATCCGAGCGACCATTTGGGGAGCATCGGAACGCTGCCCGCCAGTGAAAAAAAGTCGCTGAAGGCCTGTTTATAATTGTGTCCGTATCCGAGTACGTACAGCTCGGTCCAGGAATTTCCCGATTTGTAAAAATAGAGAGTGTCCGGAGTATGTGTTAAAACCGTAAAGCCGCGGCGGCTGAGTATTCCGTTCGGGATCGGATGCGGTGCGGGTTTCGAGCCGACATCGTTCTGTTCGCTGTAATGAATATTTCCTTTGCAATTATCGAGAGATCCAATTACACCGCCGAGATTGGACGTATCGCTGCTGTCGAGACTGCTAAGCGTAAAACCGCCCGGCATGGAAACCGTGATGCCTCCCCGGGTAATTTCGCGATCCGGAGAAAAGACGACGGTCATCGAGTCCGTTTCAATAACGACGATGCCGTTTTGTTCTGTTGTTGTCACGTGCATTTTCGGAAAACTCAAATTGACGACTCCCAGATCGGTGATATCGGGATACCTGTGATTTATTTCCTTCTGGATGCGAATCATGGTCGGAGTCAGGATTTGAATTCGCATTCCCGGAACGAAAACGGAATTATCCGCGGCAGTAAGAATCCCTGCAAAACAGGCAAAATGGAACAGTGTAAAAAGCAAAACGCAAAAGATTATTTGGATGATTTTCATAGACAGTACATGACTTTTAAAAAGATGCTGGAGACGCGGACGAAAAGTCGGTTCCGATTTGTATCTCATTCTAAAACGGATTCGCGGCATCTATTTTCAACTCATGAGTTCTCGTCCACGCCTCTAAAATTTCACAAAAGATACGTCCATTTTTATTATTTATCCATTTTTTTTCAAGGGAAGATGAAAAAGAGTTCTTTCGTTCGTAGTCCTTGGTTCGTAGTTCTTGGCTATTAGCCACTCTTTCCCCATTCTATATTCTAAATTCTGAATATTGAATTCTCTTTCTTGCTTCCCCTTTCTATTTTCTTTACCTTGAGCGTTATGACGAGCGGGAAAAAAAATATCGCCATCCTCGGTTCTACCGGTTCTATTGGCCAAAACAGTCTTCAGGTTATTGCCAACCTCCCGGATCGGTTTCGTGTCACGTATTTGACCACGAATACAAATATAGATATTCTCGAGCAGCAAATTGAAAAATTTCATCCGCAGGGAGTTGTTGTTCTGAATAAGCAATATGCAGATGCCCTCCGCTCCCGAATCGGTGATGTGAAAATTCTCTCCGGTTCCGACGGATTGCTGGAGATCGCCAGGAGGGACGATGTGGACATTGTGATCAACTCCTTAGTCGGATTTGCCGGTTTACTGCCCACTATCGAGGCGATTCAACACCGCAAGGATATCGCTCTGGCGAACAAAGAAACACTCGTTGCCGGCGGAGAGTTGATTACCGCCATGGTCAAAGAATACGGCGTAAAACTTGTGCCGATCGACAGCGAGCATAGCGCAATACAGCAGTGTCTTGCCGGGGAAGATCGATCGGCAATTGCAAAAATAATTTTAACGGCCTCAGGCGGTCCGTTTCTGCATACACCGCTGGAAAAATTCCGCGGCATTACCGTACAGGAAGCGCTCAATCATCCGAATTGGAAAATGGGGAACAAGATTACGATCGATTCGGCAACTCTCATGAATAAAGGCCTTGAAGTGATCGAAGCGCGCTGGCTCTTCGATGTTCCGGCCGAACAAATAGACGTTGTCATTCATCCCCAGTCCATCATTCATTCGATGGTGGAATTTGTGGACGGGTCCATTAAAGCGCAATTGGGATTACCGGATATGAAAATTCCAATCCAGTATGCCCTGACGTATCCGGAACGCGTGCCGCTTCCCGGCGGGCGCATCAATTTTCCGCAATTGCATTCGATGACTTTTTTTTATCCTGATAAAGAAAAATTCCGGTGTCTGCCGCTGGCATATGAAGCGCTTGCGATTGGAGGCACGGCGTCTGCCATTATGAATGCGGCGAACGAGGTCGCTGTGCAGGCGTTTTTGGAAAGAAAACTTGCTTTCGATAAAATCGCAGAACTGATTGAACAAGCGCTGCACCGGATGCCCAACCACAGGATGCCCGAGCTTGGACATATTATAGAAGCCGATGCCGAAACGCGAAAACTTGTCCGAACTTTATTCTAATCACTCTTGTTGATATGTGAGAAGTCTGCATGCAAATCCTCAGCACAATATTTTATTTCATAATCACCATAGGCGTGTTGGTTCTCGTACACGAATTCGGCCATTTTATTGCGGCAATTTCACTCGGTATGCGCGCCGACGTGTTTGCCGTCGGCATGGGCAGCAGGTTGTTCGGCTGGAATAAAAAAACCGGATTTTCCTTTGGAACACTTCGCAGTGATGTCGATCTTGATGGAAATACGGATTACCGGGTTTCACTTTTTCCCATCGGCGGGTACGTAAAAATTGCCGGAATGATCGACGAAAGTATGGATACGGAATTTTTGAAACATGAACCACAGCCATGGGAGTTTCGCTCAAAGCCGATCTGGAAGCGCGCCGTTGTTCTTTCTGCCGGCGTGATCATGAACGTAATTCTTGCCGTTGCAATTTTCTGGGGCATTATTTATCAACAGGGAAAAGACATTCGTCCTGTTACCGAAATCGGTTATATTGCGCCGGGAAGTCCTGCAGAGAAATTCGGTTTGCGCGTCTCCGATAAAATACTTGCACTGAACGATAAACCGGTAAAGCAATGGGATGAAATAGAAAGCTTGTTGTACACAGAATCCGTCGGCAGCGATCTGACGTTCCATATCGAACGCAGCGGAACACCGGTTATAATTTTCATCAAACGTACCTCTGTTCCGGATCTTACCGAGCAGCGCTTCGGAATTTTACCGACCGGACTTGTCCCTGTTGTTGCGGCGGTTGATGCCGGTAAGCCGGCCGGAATGATCGGACTTCAGCCGAACGATACAATTCTTGGTGTCAACGATGCGCCTGTGAGTTATGGTTCGCTGTCGGAATTGATAAAAGCGCATGCAGACAAGGAAATGATGCTCGTATGGAAACGCGGCGACCAGCGGATGGAAAAGAAGGTAACGCCGACACACGAGGGACGCATCGGTATCTCACTTGAAGCCGGTTATACGGGAACGGTTTTGCATCTCCAATACGGCTTTTTTGAAGCGCTGCCCGTAGGAATTAAAGAGGTCACGCTGACAAGTCAATTATTTCTCGACAATATTTATCAAATTATAGCCGGCAGGGCTTCATTCAGCAAATCTTTGGGCGGGCCGGTCAAAATAGCTCAAATGGCCAGCCGTTCTGCAGAAAACGGATTAACGGCATTTCTAGGTTTTTTGGCGATCCTCAGCATCAGTCTGGCCTTATTGAATATACTGCCGTTTCCCGCCCTGGACGGCGGGCACCTGGTTTTCCTGGCCTATGAAGGAATTTTTAGAAAACAAATACCGGATAATATAAAAATCGGAATTCAAAGCGTAGGTTTTTTCCTTTTATTGGCGTTTATGGCGTTTGTTGTGTATAATGACGTTGTGAATTTTTAATTTCCAATTGTGACTTTTGTCAACGCCTCTTATGGGAAAACTATTATTTTATAATAGTGTCATCCACCAAGTATAGGAGACTTTGTAATGAATATCTGCCGGAAAAACCTTCTCTTTCTGTTCGCTTGCCTGGGAATTCTTATGCTTCCCGGTTTGATCTCAGCACAGATCAAAAGCGTTGATGTAAATCTCCAGTTCACAGACTATGATGTTATGTATCTCACCGACTTTGTCAATGTTCGAACACAGAAATTGAATCCGAATATCTCCGCCATTTCAATGGATATGACCGTAACCAATCCCGCCGGCGGCAGCGGAAAAATTTATGTAGCGATTAAAGCTATGATCAAACTTCAAGGAGATAATTCTTTTTCCGAACTGGTGGAAGGAAGAACCAACGTGTTCTCGATCAATGGAACGCGATCGCTGGCAGCGCGGGATTTTGCAAGAGGAAATAGCGATATCTATATCATCGATAACGGTTATATCTTGAATGACGCTGTAAAAACCCGCCTGGAAAATTTGGCAACTACAATTACGACGGCTCCCCCGGGCGTCTATCAGGTCATGATGACCGTTTATAATGAATCAGGACAACAAGTCGGCGGCACATCAAAAACCATTACGGTTTCCATCTCGACGCCGGATCAGGTTCTTGTGGAAATATCAAATCCGGCGAATGGAAGCTTTTCCACAAATCTAGCTCCGACTTTCAACTGGACAACGCAGGCATCCGGTGTGTATGTGAAAGTGTTCGAGGTCGGCGCTAACCATCATTCGCCGCAGGACGCTTTAACGGGAAGCAACCCCTGTCTTATTCGTCAATTGAACGGAGTTTCATCGCTGACATATCCTTCGGATGCCCAGCGCCAGCTGCAGCAGGAGAAAGCATACGTTCTTCAGGTGAGCGCTATCGTCACCACGAACCGCGGAGAAGTCGATCAGGCAAGCCTGCCGGTCGTGTTTAGAATTACCGACGATAAAACGGGAAAAATACTGGATAATTTTTTTAGCGTACTCGGCGGTGCGGCAGGAACGACGTATTCAACATTGCGTTCTGATCCGGCTAATTGGGTTGTATGGCGGACATATGGAGGCATCACGCTGGATGGATCGACGATAACCGAAACCGATTTGCAAAGCATTTTGAATGCGCTGTCGATGCAGACCGATACAAAAATTCAACTCAGCGTCGAAAACCAATAAGGCATGCAGAAGGAGAATCAAATGGAAAAGAAAAGAATATTCATCGCAATCTTCTGTCTGCTCGGTTTGCTGATGCTGGGGCAGACAAAGAAGAACGATACCAGGGATATTTCTGCATACGTTATTAAGGTCATCAATAACGTCAACATGCGCACGCCGACAACGGGGTGGCAAAAAGCAGTTCCGCTCAATACGCTGAAGTCCGGATATGAATTGAGAACCGAAAAAGGTTCGCTTGCTATGATCCTTTTTGCAGACCAATCGAAATTGATCATTCGAGAGAAATCGATTGTGACGATAAAAGGAGAAGTCAAGGGAAAAGAAATCATCAGCCGCAGCGTACAAATGGACCGCGGCGACATGATTTTCAACGTCAAAAAAGCCGAGACAGAACAGTTTCGCTTTTCTTCCCCGATTTCCGTCGCATCCATCCGCGGAACTCAGGGAGATTACAGCACCGGCGGCGATGCGGATTCTTTGACCATTGCAGAAGGGCTTGCTGATTTTTCCAATTCTTTGTCCGGAAAAAGGCAGCCCATCGGTTCAGGTCAGACCGGTATCGCCGACAGCAGCGGAAATCTCAATGTAGGTTCAGCTTATTCCCATTCCTTGAGACGTATAAAAGACATTCAAAGCGAGGGAGGATACGGAGAATCCGATACATCGAAACCGCTGGGATTGTTGGCTCCGGACTTCGGCCATCTACTTTCAAAACATTCTTCAAATGTCCGTATTGATCTGGCTTCTATGCAGGGAAAAGCGGCCGGCGTACACATCTTCTACCGGAAACAAGGCGATCCCCTGTTTATCGATCTTGCCTTGACAGTAACGGGTCAAACAGCGGCGGGAAGATTGCCCGCTGAAACGGTAAAATACCCGCGTTTGGAATATTATCTTTCGATACAAACAACGGACGGTTCGACCCTCGTGCTTCCCGAGAACGGAACGACTGCTCCAGTGTCCGTTGCAGTTGAGGGTGTAAGGCATGAATTACGCATCCCCGGACAAACCGGTTCGCTGCAGGAAAAAGTAGTCGTTTTGCATTGGACCGATTGAGCTTGTGCTTCAGGCAATGCTGTTTTATACGCAGCGTTTTTTGACGGCGGGAAAAATTCCCCGCCGTCGCTTCTTTATAAAATAACACGTATTTTTTTAAAACGCAGAGAACCACCACTCATGAGGCGATGAATGATTCTGCTTACCTTAAAAAAAAATGCAGCCGCAATCTTTATCTGCAGTTTGATTTACGTTTCCTTTCTTAAGGCACAGACAAGTCCGTATGTCGTCGAAACAAAAGTCTCTACAGCGACGGAAAATGAACCTGCATCTATCAGCGTCGAATTAGCGCAAAACACTCAAATCCAGCAGGTTGTTATTCATTACAGGCAATTCGGTGAATCCGAATATACGGAAGCGGATATGTTGGTCTCCGGTCGTATAGCGGTGGCGACAATTCCGGCAAAATTTATCCAGCCGCCGTATGTTGAATATTATATCGAAATGCATTTGACCAGCGGACCTGCGGCTTTTTTCCCTACGGAGAATCCGCTTGACAATCCGCTGAAATTTTCCGTCAAAGGAGCGGATCCAAAAGATGCAGAGGTTCGTTTCTTGAGCCCGGAATCGGGAGAAACGGTCGCGGCGGAAGATGTTGCAGTCGCCATTTCTTTGATGTTTGCCTCCGATGCAGTCGATAAGAATAAAACGAAACTTTTTGTCGACAATATCGACATAACGAAAGAAACAATTTTTTCCGACGATGTCATTCTCTATAATCCAAATTCCGCCGGGCGTTCACTTTTGCTTGGTACGCATTCATTCGCCGTCGTTTTATACGATACGACCGGGAAGGTGTACTATCGAAAAGAACAGAGTTTTAATCTTTCTTCTTCCATCGCGATCCAGGGAGAGAAAGCAGCCGTCAGGATCAGTACGAACGGTCAGATTGAATACCGAAATGAAAAAATAGATTCCGCGACAACCACATATTTGCGCGGCGATCTTCATGCAAACGGAACGTATAATTCATTAGCATTCGGCGCCGATCTCCATGTTACCAATGAAGACAAGGCGGACCGGCAGCCCCAAAACAGATACTCGGCCTTTCTGCAGGATGGAGATATATTTAAGGTGCAGTTCGGTGATGCGTATCCTGTCTTTCCTTCACTTTTCGTCAGCGGGAAACGTGTTCGCGGATTAACCGGTTCGCTCAAACTTGGTTTTTTTAATGTCGATGTGTCATGGGGACAAATCAACCGCCCGGTTGAAGGAACTGTTCTCAAAGATACAATCTATGGAGATTCATCCACGGCGTCGGCGCGGCCGAAAGAAGCGAAACTAGTAGACAGCCTGGAATATCAGCTCTTTCAGTCCGGTACGTATGCAAGAAATTTTCTTGCCGTGCGGACAAGCTTCGGCAGCGGGGAAAATTTTCAATGGGGTCTGTCGTTTGTCAAATCTAAAGACGATACATCCTCGATCGTATACGGCACCTATCCGGAAGAAAATCTCGTAGTTGGAACCGACCTGCTCCTGGCAGCCGATGATCAAAAAGTGAAATGGACGAGTCAGGTTGCTTTCAGCGAAACGAACAAGGATATCTCCGGCGGCAGCTGGAATGACATCGATTTTAAACAACTTGGATCCGGAAAATCGGATTCCGCAAGTGTTGTCAACGATTACATCAATACTGCCCATATCGCCCGGAATTTTATTACTGTGAACGACCAATTATGGCCGGCAAATCCTATGGGTCCAACAGTCCCGTCGCTGGCAGTAGAGTCCGAGCTGACCCTTAACTATCTTAACAATTTTTTGCGTGTGTTCGGTTTTCGCCGGGGAAGCACATATATTTCATTCGGCAACGACTATGTCCAGACGGATATTATGGGTCTCAATGTGTCCGACCGCATTCGGATGCTGAACAACCGGGTTATGGCATCTCTTTCTTACGAAACAAAGGCCGATAATACGGATCATACTGCGATGCCGACAACGCACTATAACACGGTTACAACGTCCGTAACTGCAATTCCGGGGAACAACCTCCCGACGTTTTCAGTGGGGCTGGTGCTCAGCACAAGAAAAAATTCCGTTACACTGGACGCGAACGCGACTATTGTCGATTCATCGGAAATTGCGAATGACGCTACGCAGAGATTCTACGGTTCTGTTTCCTATAATTTTGATTTTCTGGCGCGGCAAAGTTTTTCGCTGTCCGTGAGTACTGCGAAAAAAACCGACGACACATATTTTTTGCATAATCAGAATAACTTTAATTTATCGACCTTGTTGACGACGAATTATACCATACCATTGCAGACGACAATTTCAGCTGTGCTCAGTACGAATGCTTCGTTTCAGGCCGATACCTCTACCGTGAACGGAATTTTTTCTTATCTGCCGTCGACCATCGAGCAGACATTCAATTATCAAATGGTTTCTTTCAATGCTCGAATGCGGGTTATCGAGGACAAACTGAATGCCTTTGCAACTATTGCTCCGTCGTTCGGCGCCTTCAGCCGCGTTTTATATCAAGCAGGCGCTGATTATCAGATTGTCAAGAATCATTTCATTGTCGCACAGATGGATTTCGTACATAACAGCGGCGCTACGAACAACGTCATTGCCAGTTTTGTGTACCGGTTTTCGTTTTAAAGAATATACGGAAAATACCTCCGTGCTCTGCAAAATTGAAAACTCGGAAATGAANNAATGAAGCTCCCCGCCGCAAGCAGCGGGGCATCGTGGATGTTTGTATAGAGTATTCTTCGCCACAAGCGGCGGGGTATTCAATCCAGAAGAGAATAAAAAAAAGGAAGTGCAGTTATGACAGCATACGATTTTAAAAAGAAGATCCTTCCTGTCATTATAAAAATTTCTCTCGGCCTCGGTATCGGAGTCTTTGTGCTTCTCTTGACTCAGGGATGGCTCTTCGAAATCCCGTTTTTTAAAAATATCGATCTTCTGACTATCGACTTCCGCTACCAGAATAAATACGAACACCAGCACGATGCACGCGATCTTGAAACAAGCGGCGATGTGGTTCTTGTCGGGATATCCGACGATGATCTGAAAGCGCTCATCGATCCGTTTCCGTTCCCGCGTGATTATTATGCGCATCTCATTGAGAATCTGGAGAAAGCCGGCGCCCGCGCTATTGCATTCGACATGACATTTGAAGGTCCCGGAAAGACCGCACATGGAGACAGCATTTTACACGAAACACTTCTGCGTTATCATAACATTGTTCTTGCCGCTAAAATGGAAACCGGCTCGGGTAATGAGAAGGTTGTTGTCCGGTCCACGGAAGCGGCCTATGATAACATGTTTTTTGATGTCGATAAAAACATTGGCATCGTTAATATTGCCAAAGATAGAGACGATGTCTGCCGTTCGTACTTTCCGCTTCTTGATGTTCAGGGATGGCCGACACCGACGCTGGCATTTGCGGCTTTAGACAGGGCGTATGGACTCAAACCGCTGACATGCGTCGATGTGTCGGAAAATTCGTTCCTGTTTCGGAACAGGGAGATTCCGCGATATGACCGAACCAGTTTTCTTCTGAATTATTACGGTCCTGTCGGAACATTTCGATACGTGCCGTTTTCGCAGGTCATCGATGACTCGACGTTTCAAACAAAAGACGAAAAGGACCTTGGAGAACAGATCAATGCATTCGATGAAGGCATGATGAAGCTCTTTAAAAATAAAATCGTTATCATCGGATCGAAAATGCCGGAGGAACGGGATTATCATAATATTCCCCTCTATCGGGAAGAGGGAGGAAAACGAAATTATGCAATGTACGGCGTCGAAATACATGCGACCGCAATCCAAAATGTTATCGATCAGAATTTTATTGAAATTCTGAATCCGGCAGTCCAAAATGTCCTCGTCCTTCTCCTTTCACTCTGTTGTTTCATGGGCCTTCTTGCGATCAAACGCATTCATATCCGTCATGTGTGGCTGCTGGAGCTCGGGGCTTTTCTGGGGACGCTCTGCCTTATTGCCGTTCTTTTTGAAATTGCGGTGCTTCTTTTTACGAATGCCAACCTTTTGATCAATATCATCAACCCGGGGATAGCCGTTGTTCTCGCCTACTTTGGAACGGCGGTGTATCAATATCTCAGCGAGCGCCAGCAGAAGATGATGATTAAGAATGTCTTTAGTCATTATATTAATGCCACGGTAGTCAACGATCTTGTTTCGAATCCGGAAAAAGCAAAACTCGGAGGCGATCGCCGTGAATTGACCGTGTTCTTTGCCGATATTGCGGAGTTTACAAAAATATCGGAACAGTTTCACAGTAAACCGGAAAAATTAGTTGAACTCCTGAATGAATATCTCGACGAAATGACGAACATTATACTGAAGTACGACGGGACGCTGGATAAGTATGAGGGCGACTTGATTATGGCATTCTGGGGAGCACCGGTACCTCAAAAAAACCATGCCTACCAAACATGCGCAGCCGCTTTGGAAATGCAGAAGAGACTTGCAGTACTGAGAACAAAATGGGAAAAAGAAGGAAAGCCGGCTATCGATGCGCGCATCGGCATCAATACCGGAATCATGATTGTCGGCAATATGGGCGGCCATGACAGGTTCGATTATACGGTTATCGGTGACAGTGTCAATCTTGCCTCACGACTGGAGGGCGCCAATAAACAATATAAATCCAGAATTATGATCAGCGAATATACGTATGTTCACGTGCGGGAAAAAGTTCACGTGCGGGAATTGGATATGATTCAAGTAAAGGGAAAAACAGCGCCTGTCAAAGTATACGAACTTCTAAGCCTTGTAGAAACAGCCTTGACGGAAAACCAAAAACAGTCACTGGAACTGTACCACGAAGGATTGCGGCTGTACCGGGAACGAAAATGGGAAGAAGCGATTGCATATATGCAGCAAGCACATCAACTCGATGGAACATGTTATGCGGCAGAAATTTACATTGAACGCGCGCACCTCTATCAAATTTCACCTCCGCCGGAATCGTGGAATGGTGTGTTTGTAATGACGACAAAATAATAAAGATAAAATATTCTCATTCTCACTTTAATATCACGGGTGAGAGTGTATGATTAAATATTTATTGAAAACTGTGTTTTGCTCTCCAGGGCATCCCCTAAAAAGGGGATATTTTCGTTTTTTTGAATAAATCTCTCATAAATTACCCTGTTTAGGTAATTGACGACTTTCCGGCTTTTTCATATCTATGAGTGGTTGCTTTATTCAACCACCACTCTATACAATCTTGTCTAAACAACAAGAAGCATGATTCGTTTTCCATCCTCCCGGGGGAAGGGTGGTCAAAATGTTGAGTGTTAAAAGTATAGAAATGGTTTTTGGGGTGAAACTACTCCACTATACCAAAACAGGCAAACAGTAATTGTTTGCCTGTTTTTTTTATTTTAGCAATTTCCATGAATTCCACACTTTTTAATGAATTGGAGGAACTTATGCTGTTCAAATTGCGTCTATTATCATTCATGTCGAAGTAAAAACTTGATTATATTATGCTTGAATTTTTTGGCTCTTTTCAATATAATTATACTCAACAATAATTCTGAAATGATCAAGAAACGTTAAAATATGGCAATTGCAGTCAGAAATCTTACGAAGTTTTACGGTTCTGAAAAAGCAGTAGATGAAGTTTCCTTTGATGTGAAAACTGGCGAGATATTGGGCTTTTTGGGCCCAAACGGAGCAGGGAAGACTACAACGATGAAAATGATAACCTGCTACATGCCTCCTACCTCCGGGTCCATCGATGTGGAAGGGTTTGATGTTTCAGAGCATTCATTCGAAGTTAGAAAAAAAATCGGATATTTGCCGGAATTAAATCCCCTCTATCTCGATATGAATGTCATCGAATATCTTGAATATTCGGCCTTGCTTCATGGAATACGAAACGGCCTTCTTCAAGGACGGCTGCGGGAGATGATTGATGTATGCGGCCTCGGCGATGCGCGCCATAAGGATATCGGCGAACTGTCCAAGGGATTTCGTCAGCGTGTTGGACTTGCACAGGCAATGATTCATGATCCGGAAGTGCTCATTCTTGACGAGCCGACAAACGGGCTCGATCCGAATCAAATTGTTGAAATTCGCAATCTTATCAGGCAGCTTGGCCGTGCAAAAACAGTCGTTCTCTCGACGCATATTCTTTCCGAAGTGCAGGCCACATGCGACCGTGTTGTTATCATTCATCACGGCAAAATTGCCGCCGATGGAACACTGGATCAACTGCAGGAAAAATTCCACGGATCGGAAACAATCTGTCTGGAAATAAAAGCATCAGTTGCCAATCCGATGATCGATATATATCCCAAATTGCATGCGATTTCCTCTGTAGAATCGGTGGCCTATACCGGTCAGAATGGAGATCTCCACAGGTTCAGCGTGCAAACTCAAAAAGGGATCGATATCCGAGAGGAAATTTTCCGGCAGGCGATTCATGAAAAATGGGTCTTGCTGGAAATGACACGCACGACCACGAGCCTGGAGGAAGTTTTCCATTCCTTGACAACTCCGGAAGCACCGTAAACAGGATGTGTACAGGCAAATCCCGGCTGTGAATTAATCATGTAGAGAGAGTGCAAAGAATGAAAATATATTTTCCCCTGCGGTTTCCTATCTCTTTTCATATTGTAGGAATCATCTTTCGCAAAGAACTGCGTTCGTATTTTAATTCGATCATAGCGTACGTCGTGATGATTGTATTCTATGCGTTGATGGGATGGTTTTATGCCGGCAATATTTTCCTCAATAATACGGCAACCCTGCGGGATATGTTCGAATACGCAGGCATTATTTTCCTTTTCATCATCCCGGCGACAACGATGCGGCTTCTTGCGGAAGAAAGCAAAACCGGTACAATTGAACTCCTGGCAACCAAACCTCTTCATGATGCCGAGATTGTTCTGGGAAAATTTTTCGCTTCGTGGGCGTTCATCGCTCTCACGATTCTTCCGACTCTTGTGTACTATTTGACAATCGCAAATGTCGGCGGCCTTGACAACGGTCCCGTCATCGGCGGGTATCTCGGCTTGCTGCTGATGACCGGCGTTTACATCGCTGTAGGCCTGCTGGCGTCGAGTCTTACGGAAAATCAAATCATCGCGTTTATGCTCGGCCTCTTTTTCTGCGTGGTTCTGTTTTTTATCGATAAAATGCTTTTTGCGGTACCCGATTTTGCCGTCAGCGTTCTGCAGTTTCTGAGCGTCGATTATCATTTCTCAAACATAGCCCGCGGCGTCATCGATTCGCGCGACATCGTTTATTTTGTATCGATCCTCGGGTTTTCTCTCTATCTCTCCGTCGTCTCGTTGCAGCGGAGGACTTGGTAACGGGCGGTTCGGTATCGTCGAATAATATTTTTGCCGTGAAATCTATGAAGACAAAAAAAACACAAATACTGCTGAAGAGCATTCTCGTTTTGGGAATTCTTATTCTCGTGAATTTTATTTCCGTTCGTTTCTTTACCCGTCTGGATCTGACGAAAACTCATATCTTTACTCTTTCGGAAGCGAGCAAAAAACTTGTTGGCGGCCTGGATGATCGGGTAACCATCAAGGCATACTTTACGGAAGATCTTCCATCGCCGTACAACAACAGCCGCCGGCAGGTACTGGATATTTTAAACGAATACAAGGCGTATGCAAAAGGAAACATTCAATTTGAATTTATCAATCCGGAGGGAGAAAAAGCCGAACGGGAAGCAAAAGAATCCGGTGTCCCGGCCGTTGAAGTTCAGGTTGTGAAAGAAGATAAATACGAAGTCAAACGCGCTTTTTTAGGTCTCGTTTTTCTGTATGAGGACAGAAAAGAAGTCTTGCCGGTGGTTCAGAATCTCGGTTCGCTTGAGTTCGATATCAGCTCTGCCGTTAAGCGCCTGACGACGCGCGTAAAAAAACAGATCGGGTTTACAACCGGCCACGAAGAACCCGAAATTTCATCGCTCCGGAATGCGGGTCAAGAGCTTAATAAGCAGTATACGCTGGTGCCGGTCGATCTTAGTTCCGGTAGTTCGGTCGTTCCGAACGACCTTGCAGCCCTGCTTGTTATCGCCCCGAAAAATAAATTTTCAGACTCCGCCAAATTTCAGATCGATCAGTATATCATGCAGGGAGGAAAGGCCGCCTTCCTTCTCAATACAATGGATGCCTCTATGGGCAATCCGGGTGAAGGGCGCGGTCCGTTTGCTTTCCCTGTGGAGACCGGGCTGGGTGACATGCTTGAACGTTACGGTGTTCGGATCAACACCGATGTGATTCGCGATGCGCAGTGTGCGCCGATCACCATTACGCAGCAGGAAGGCCAGTTTCAAATGCAAAGCCAGGTCCCTTTTCCTTATATACCGAATATCACCGATGTCGATAAGACCAATCCGCTGGTCAAAGATTTACAGGGATTGGTTTTCTATTTTGTCAGTTCCGTCGATACGATTCATACGGATGGCGGTCTGACATCGGACTTTTTACTCAGGTCTTCCAAGCAAAGCGGACGCCAAAGCGGATTTTTTCCAATCGATCCCTTTCACCGCTATACGAAGCAGGAATTGTCGGAATCGTCTATCCCTTTGGCCGTCTCTGTTCATGGAATGTTCCACAGTTTCTTTGAAGGAAAACTCCCCGTGCCGCAAAAACTCATAAGCCCGGAAACAAATATCATCGTTGTCGGGGATGGAGATTTTATGAAAGACGATTTTGCGCGCAACCGTGTCAATATGACTTTTTTTGCCAACATTGTCGATTATCTGGCCGATGATGCCGGGTTGATTACGATACGATCAAAAGATACTGCTCTTCTTCCTCTTGATCCTCTAGGGGATGGAACAAAAAAGACTTTAAAGTATATCGATATACTTGCTCCGCCGTTTATCGTCGCAGCATATGGGATTTTCCGGTGGAGGAAGCGAACCGCTTTGAAAAAAGCATTTGAAGCACAAGTTTAATTCATTCATTTGTTCTCATTGACCGTATGAAAAAAAATACAACCGTTCTTGCCGGGCTGCTTATTCTTTTAATTGCCGCCGCTTACTTTGTTACCCAAAAAACCGGAGAGTCCAGTTCGAATGATGAAGGATCGGGGCCGATGTTTCAGATCGACTCTGCTGCGATCGATAAAATAGAATTAAAATCTTCTGAAGCAGCAATCCTGCTTGAAAAACAGGGAAGCGAATGGTTCGTTGTCCGGCCTCTGTATGCCAAAGCGTCGCCATCTGCGGTTGCCCGCGCTCTGCATCAAGTAAGGGCAATAGAAGCAAGAAGCGTTATCTCAAGCAATCCCGGAAAATATTCCATATTTCGGGTAGATACGACGGGAACGGAAATACTGATGTGGGAACGGGAGAAGGCTTCCGTAGATTTTATACTCGGTAAAATGGCGCCGTCGTATTATCGATCATATGTCCGGCAGGTGCAATCGCACGATGTAGTGGAAACAGACGGCATTCCGAACTATGTTTTTGAGCGCCCGGTCCGGGATTGGCGGGAGAAAACCATCGTTACGGCCATCCGTGCGAACATCCGAACCGTAGCGTATCAATTTGGCGATACGAGTTTTACTCTGGCCCTGAAGGACAGTCTGTGGGTTGTAGGAAATAAAAAAGCAAAACAAACAATTGTTGAAGGCATCATCAATACGCTCTCGAATTATGAGGCGGATGATTTCCTCGATACGTCCATGCCGAACCAGGCCAAACCGGCTGCCGTTCTTTCCTATGCCGGAGTTCAGCTTCGATTTATGTACGATGTGCCTCTTAAAAAATACTTTGTTCAGTCTTCACGCGCTCCGCAATGGTTTGTGGTTGAATCTTGGCGGGCGAATACTCTTTTAAAGAGAGAAAAGGAGCTTGTTGAAAAGTAAGAGAAAGCAGGAGAAAAGAGATTTGTTCTCCGTTGCTGCGTTTGAACGGGAAGAACAAATTCTTGCTTGACGGGGCTTTTTTGGTTACTTTATTGTTCACCGATGTTTATCTCAGAATGAACATAATTTAAAATAAAGTCGTCATGAAAATGCACAGGTATGACATTCTTTTTTCACTTTTTACGTATACTCTATTAATAATAGCATCAATATTCATACAAATCCATTGATTGAAGGACAGCGCATGCGAAAACTATTTTTATTTTCCGGAATAATCACGCTCGTTATTCTCTTGGGATGTTCTCCTTCGAGCCCTACTCTTGCCACCATCGCCGATGAACACTATTCGTTGAGTGATTTTAATCGTGACTATAAAAAGGATGCCGTTGAAGGAACAGAGAAAACAAAGCTTACACGGGAAGATGCTGAAAAATTTCTCAATCTTATTATCGATTATAAATTAAAAATAATAGAAGCCCATTCGCGAAATTTACAGAACGACTCTTCAATCCAAAAAGAGAGAGAAAATAATCGCGCATCAGTGGCGCGGGCTTATATTATAGAGAAAGAGCTTGTTGAACCGGCATTGAAACAATTCTATGAGCGGCGGAAAGAAATATTGCACCTCCATCATATTTTCTTCGCGTTTCCTCTGCGACCATATAAGGGCGACACTCTTGATGTTTATAGCAGGGCTATGAAAGTCATTGAAGAATTGAACCATGCTTCCTTCGATTCGCTTGCGCTAAAGTACTCCGAAGATCCCAATGTAAAAAAAATTGGTGCAGACTTGGGTAATATTTCTTCCGGCCAAAAAGAACCGCTTTTTGAAGATGCATGTTACAAATTACAAGTGGGCGAGTATACAAAGACTCCAGTTCTCATGCCGCTCGGATATGAAATTCTTTTCCTGACTTCGAGAAGACAGCAGCGTGGTACGCTTGATCTTGCCCATATTGTCCTGAATTTTCCAGACAAAACTGCCGGTGCGGAAATTGCTGTTCTTGACAGTGCGCGCATGATATGTGATAAAATAAACAAGGGATTGCCCTTTGATGAAGCGGTTTCAATCTACAGCAAGGATAGGAAGAGAGAGCATGGGAAAATAGGAACATTTGAAGAAGATAACCTGTTTGCTTTTCTTCTCGATTCTCTTTCGAAGGTTCAAACAGGCGGTATTACGAATCCGATTCGTTTTTCGTATGGATATGAAATTATGAAAGTACTCGATCGGAAGCCGCTGGCTTCGTACGCTGCTACGGAAAACGCGATCAAGTATCAATATCATCAATCGCGTTATTCTTACGATTATAAAAATTTTGTAAATCAAATCTGTAGGAATGTTGTTGTGAAAGCGGACTCTGCGGTCGCAGCGGAATTTGTTTCTTCCTTCGATACGACGAAGTCGGCCGAGCATTGGCGCAATACGCTGCCGGCAGGATTTTTGGAGAAGACTCTTCTTCGCGGCGGCACTCTTACGATGACTGTCGGGGATGCCATCGAAAAGATGCAGGAGAACAACGAATTTCAGAGAGAATCTTTCACACACCAGTATCTGCAGCAGACGATCTATACAATGGCGGAAAATCTTTCGTTGGACGAATATGCCCTTTCAAGAATTCCGCACTATCCTGCATTGGATTTATTACTGAATGAATATGCAGATGGTCTCTTGTTGGATAAAATCGAGCAAGAAGAAGTATGGAAAAAAATTCCGGTTTCCGATTCACTTTTGCAAAGATATTTTGAACAGCATAAAGAAAACTATCGCTGGTCGTCCCGCGTAAATTTTGCAGAAATATACGTACCCACCGACAGCACGGCAAACGCAATCTATAAAAAAATACGGCAAGGGAAAAATTTCCAGGAACTCGCGGAGAAAAACACAACACGTCCGGGGTATCAAGAGAAAAAAGGTGTTTGGGGATTTCAACTTTTTGCGGCGAATTCTCTTTCGGATATAGCATCCAAACTTCCAATCGACAGTGTGACTCCTCCTTTTCGCTATGAAGAGGGATGGTCCATCCTGAAGGTTCTTGCAAGAGACAGCGCCCAAGCAAAAACCTTTGAAGAGGCAAAACCGGAAGTTTTGAGTGAATATCAGAATGATGCAGTAGAGCGCCGGAAGCTCGAATGGGTAAAAGAATTAAGGAATAAATATCCGGTTGTGATCAATTCGGAAATTCTCGGAGAAGCTGTTAAATAAAGGACAAAGTGAGTTTCGGTAAATTTACTTTATTTTTGCTGATTGTTTTCATCGGCTGTAAAAAGCATGAATCGGGACGTGTACCGCTGGCCCGTCTGGACGACCAAACCTTGACGCTGGAAGAGGTTCAGACGCAATTGGATACTGCTCGGGGAGTATCTCAAACGCAGGTGCGGCATTATATTCAGAATTGGCTGCGGGACGAATTGCTGTACCGGGAAGCAGTAAAGCGCGGACTCGATCAAAGCGAAGAAATCAACCGGCAGGTTGAAACAGCAAAACGCGAATTGGTTATAAACGCTCTTTTGGAACAAACGATCTATGCGCATGGGACGAACGAACCGACAGCACAAGACGTCCATGCATATTTCGAATCTCATAAATCGGAATTTGCACTTCAATCCGACGTCGCTCTTCTCAGTTTAGCCCTGTTTAAAAACAGGGATGCAGCAACGGAATTTCGAAATGCAGTTATTAAAAAACACAGCTGGGATTCCATTTTTGTTGCGCGTCAATCTTCCATGACAGCACATACAGATTCGCAGTACTGTATGCAGACAACACAAATGCCGTCTGAATTATGGCGTGTTGCAGCAAACACGGCTGTGCGGGAACCTTCCTTTCCGGTCAACACAAAGAACGGCTATTATGTCGTCATTGTTTGGAAATTCAGTAAACAGGGAGAGACCGCCGATGAACGCACTTGTGAAACGGAAATTCGCAGCCGTCTTGTCGTTGAAAAACGCCGCCAGGCATATAATACACTTCTTGCCGATCTTCGGGCGAAACATAATATTCAAGTATTTACAGCTTCCACAGACACCGATACCGGTGCGGAACATACTCAGGAATAGGATATCGTATGAGAACGAGTTGTTTTAAAACTTTTGTATGTGTCGTTTTTCTGAGCGGTTCAGGAATTGCTCAAACGCTGATCGATCGCATTGCTGCCGTTGTCGATAAAGAAATTATCACGGAATCGGAGTTGAATGAACGGGTTCAATTCGTGGCCTTTCAAAATCGAATAGATATAAAAACGAAGGGAATTCATAAGCAGGTACTTGACGGTATGATAACCGAAAAACTTTTACTTGCACAGGCAAAGTTGGACAGCGTAGAAGTCAAAGAAGAAGAAATTACGGCTGCGCTGGATCAGCAGATTCTCAACTTTGTTCGTCAGGTAGGTTCGGAACAGCGTGTTGAGCAAATGTATGGTAAATCGATTGCCCGTATCAAACGGGAATACCGAGAGGACATTAAAAATCAACTTCTTGTTCAGCATGTACGGCAGCAGCACGAAGAAAAACTTTCGGTTACCCGGCGCGAAGTTGAAGATTTCTTTGCAACGTATAAAGACAGCCTTCCCGCTGTCCCTGAAGAATTTACGATCAGTCATATTTATTGTATCCCGAAACCGGATTCCGCTCTTGAAGCAAAGACTCGTTCTATCATGCAATCGATTGAAGACAGCATTCGTGCAGGAGGAGATTTTGCAGACTTTGCCAAGCGATACTCTGCCGATGGCACGGCCGAACACGGCGGAGACTTAGGCTGGGCGAAACGGGGCGATTATGTGCACGATTTTGAAATTGCTGCTTTCGGATTGAAGGAAGGGGAACTGTCGGCCATTGTCAAGACACCTTTTGGATTTCATCTCATTCAGTTGATAAACAGACGCGGAGAATCGATTCATGTCCGGCATATTTTGATGCGCATTGCCAAAGGAGCAGCCAGCGATTCTGCAGCAAAAGATACCTTACGCAGTCTTAAAAAAAGAGTTCTGGCGGGAGAATTGTTTGCCGAGCTTGCAAGAATCTATTCGGAAGATCCGGATACCAAGGCAGTGGGCGGGGATCTTGGAACATTAACTCCGGATCAGGTGACGAAAGAATTCTTGATTCAACTGAAGGAAATCAAAACCGGAGAGATAAGCGAACCCTTACAGACCAGTATAGGCGTATCATACGGCTATCATATTGTCTGGATGAGAAAACGCGTGGAATCACATACGATGAACTTAAAAGACGATTACCGCAGGGTGGAACAACTTGCTTTGTATATGAAAAAGAACAAAGCGAACGAAGCATGGATTGCCGAGTTAAAGAAGAATATTTATATCGATATTCGATATCAAGAAGAATAAAAAAATGGGTGGCCGACTGTGACTGAATCGCATATGACAAAAGACGATGTCGCTTCCGTACAAGCTCTTGCAAAGGCATATCGAATTCTCAAAACTGAATTGGCCAAGGCAATTGTCGGCCAGGACGCTGTCATCGAACAACTGTTTCTCTCTCTCCTTTCCCGCGGTCATTGCGTGCTGATCGGTGTTCCCGGATTGGCAAAAACTCTTCTTATTAAATCGCTGGCGGAATCGCTTGATCTCAAGTTTAATCGCATTCAGTTTACTCCCGATCTGATGCCGAGCGATATTACAGGAACGGAGATTATCGAAGAAAACGCTGCAACAAGAGCAAAATCATTTAAATTCATCCGCGGTCCACTTTTTGCCAATATCGTTTTAGCTGATGAAATCAACCGGACACCGCCGAAAACACAATCAGCGCTTCTTGAGGCGATGCAGGAACATCGTATCACCGTCGCCGGAATAACATCTGTACTGGAAGAACCGTTCTTTGTTCTTGCAACGCAGAACCCGATAGAACAGGAAGGAACATATCCGCTGCCGGAAGCGCAGCTCGATCGATTTATGTTCAATCTTTGGATAGACTATCCCTCGTTCGATGAAGAAGTGCAAATCGTCAAGTCCACGACAAGCTCCTACACGGCAGCCATCAACAAAGTATTGACCGCCCGCGATCTTATTGCATATCAGGACCTTGTACGAAGGGTTCCGGTTGCCGATAATATTGTCGAATATGCCGTTCGTCTGACTACGCGGACGCGCCCGGAGTCTCCGTCAAGTCCGGACTATTGCAAAAAATGGCTGCGATGGGGAGCCGGACCGCGTGCTTCCCAATATCTTGTTCTGGGTGCAAAAGCGCATGCCGTTATGCATGGTGCGTTTTCTCCGGAGATTGCCGATGTGCGTGCTATAGCCGGTTCCGTCCTTCGCCATCGTCTCTTGACAAGTTTTCATGCGGAAGCGGAGGGAATTTCCTCCATACAAATCGTGGAGCGCCTGCTCAACGAGAGCGAATGAAATCAGCTCTGCGCCGGTTGCGGAATTGCCGCCTTTCTTTTTTCCTTTGACCATTTTCCGCCTTCGTTGAATGGTATCGGAAGAATTTCGTATCTTGTGCCTTGACCGAAATGAAGAAGCTCAAACAACGCGATCAAAAAATAAAATTAATCGTTCATGCACAGCTGCTGGTCCATACTCTCGATGGATCCTTTATCCTGAAAATCGCAGGGTGCGGCTATGCCTGAAGTTCATCTTTCTTCTTCGTTTCATATGCTTTTTCTTCTGGCTGCACTTTGTACGGCGTGTGGAAGCTCTTTTTGGATGTACCGTAGAACGGTTCCTCCGGTTCCCCGAAAAATCCGGAATCTTTTTCTTGTCTTGCGAGCAGCCGCCTTCTTTCTGATCTTGCTTTTGCTGGCGGATCCGATGCTTTCCTTTGTCACAAAAAATACAAGGTCTCCGCAGATCGTCGTTCTTGTCGATCGCTCTCAAAGCATGATCATTGCCGACCGGCAAGGGAAGAGAAAAGAAACACTCAGGACACTTCTGCACTTGCCGCTCTGGAGCGAAATAAAGAAATTCTCCGATCTCCGGTATATAACGTTCGCCGAGAAAGCGCGCGATGTTCCCGATTTCAACGTCGACTCTTTATCCTTTGACGGTGAAGCAACCGATATCTCAGGGGCTCTCCGATTTGTCAAACTCCATTCTGCAGAGAACAATTTTCAGGCGGTTGTCCTTCTTTCCGACGGCATCGCGACAACGGGGGAGTCCCCGCTTTATGATGCGGACGAACTTGCTGTACCGATCTTTACAGTCGGTATCGGCGATACTGCCGAACAAAAAGATTTGTTTATTAAAAATGCACGGACAAACGAAATCGTCTATGCCGGTACGCGGGTACCGGTGGACGTTACGGTTCACAGCTCCGGATTTAAAAATGAAAGGGCGGAAATCCTTCTCAAAGATGAGAAGGGGATAGTAATAGATCGGCGTATGCAGCCGCTCGGCGCCGGATCGCAGGAATATTCGGTGCCGCTTTCATTTATTCCGGAACAGGAAGGCATGCATAAATACTCCGTTGAAGTTCCGATGCTCCCGGGGGAATTGACAGGGCAAAATAACAAGTTCACTTTTTTTATAAGAGCACTGAAAAGCAAATTGAATATCGTTTTGATCGCCGGCAGCCCGTCTGCGGATGCCGCATGTGTTCGCAGGGCGCTTGAGCAAGACCGTACTCTTTCCGTTGCAGCATATATAGGGCGCCCGGATGGAACATACGATGGAGGGGAATGTTCTGCCCCTGTCCTGTCCGCCGCAGATTGCATCGTTCTTGCCGGATTTCCAACCGATCGGACAAAAGCGTCCACCATGCAGGCACTGACTCATGCCTTATGCGATTTGGAAAAGCCTCTTTTTTTTATCGATGCCCGCATCATGGATTATGGACGGCTCCATGTCTTCGATGCTGTTCTGCCGTTTTCCTACAGCGATATTCATCCTGGAGAATTTCAGGTTTTTGCCTCGGTGTCTGATGTGCAGCAGAATGACGCTGTTATGAAGCTGCATTCGGTTGAACGAACGGCGCCGCTCTGGAATGCGCTGCCCCCGATTTATCATCCTCAGGTGTCTTTTGCTGCCAAGCTGGGATCAAGTGTCCTTGCCGCCATGCGCCTTGCATCTTCTGTTGTTCGCGATCCATTGATTGTGTCGCAACATCGGGGGATGCAAAAATCGGAAGCAGTGCTGGGATACGGAATCTGGAGGTGGAGACTGCTTGCCGAGCAGGATGAAGATGCCGCCGGCTTGTTCGATCGATTCATTCAAAATTCAATCGCGTGGCTTACAACACGGGATGACAGCCGGCAGGTGCGTGTGCAGCCCGTCAAACGTTTGTTGACGACACATGATGAGACCGATTTTGAAGCTCAGGTATACGATAAAGCAAACAGAACTGTCGACGATGCTTCCGTTTCTATTACTGCATACAGCGGAAAAGACCGTTACCTCAGCACTCTTACATCTTCCGGAAGCGGCCTTTATCAGGGAACATTCGGTCATATGCCGGCGGGAGATTATCGATACACGGCCGTTGTTTCCGCGCATGGGGAACAATTGGGATCCGATGCCGGTGTTTTTACTGTTGGTTCCTTGCCTGAAGAATTCTATGAAACAAAAATGAATCGTTCACTGCTGCAGCAAATTGCATTCCGCACCGAGGGAAAATATTATGATGCCCGGCAGACAGCATCCCTGGCTGAAGACCTGAAAAATTTATCTGCGCTCAAGCCGCACGAACAGCAAACAGCCGTCGAAATTGTACTGCGGGATTCGCGTCCGATGCTTATCCTGCTTGTACTTGTTTTTGCCTTCGAATGGTTTCTTCGAAAACGATTCGGTATGCTGTAATGAAGGAAGAAAGATATAAATACAGCCCGGTCGGGTACGGATATTCTTGTGTGAGTATTGACCCATGAGCACAGATGTCATGCAGCGAAATATGAATATAATGCAAAACGCTCTTCAGATTCGCATTCAGGAAGTCCAGAACAAACGCTATCAAGCGGCTGCTCTTGGGAATTTCATTGCCATATCGGCCTTTACTGCTGCTTTTCTTTTTTCCGGTGCGGCAATGGAAGCATTATTCGATTTCAACTGCACCGTGCGTACTCTTTTTGCGGTTCTTTTTCTAACATGCCTGCCGGGCGCTTTCTTCTGGTTTGTTCTTCAGCCGCTGCTGCGCTGCACCGGAATTATGAAACGGGAAAGCGAAGAGTCGACCGCAAAATTTATCGGAGAACGGTTTCCGCAGATACGCGACAGGATGTTGAATGTATATCAGCTTTCTTCCCGGACACGGGAATTTTCTAAATTCTTTTCACCCGAATTAGTTGCAGCAGCCGTACGGACGTTTCTTGAGGAAATTCAAACTATAAACTTCCGGGAATCGGTGGACAGGACCGCTCTGTTCAGTGCACGGCGATGGTTTCTCTGTATGGTCGGAGGCTGTCTCTTCTTCTTTGCACTGTTTCCGCATTCTCTTTCCGGCGGATTGTACCGGGTCGTACATTTCCGAACAGAATTTTTGCCTCAAGCCAAATACATCTTTTTTATAAATCCCGGCAGCAAGGAAATAATCAAAGGGGATACTGTTCCCGTGACGATTCGCGTTGTGCCGGTTATGCCTTCACTTGTTCAAATCCCGAAAGAATTGAAACTCATCAGCCGTCTGGAAAACCAGGAAAAGGCCGAGGAAAGGACGATTCAAAAAGGGCCTGCAGGAATTTTCCAAACGGCCTTTGAAGGTGTTCGCGCAACGACCGAATACTATGTTTGCAGCGGCGATATTGAAAGTAAGCATGATACATTGACAGTAGTCGATCGTCCGCTTGTTCGTTCTTTTCATCTGCGGCTCAATTACCCTGCCTATACAAAGCTGCCGGAACGTTCGCAGGAAGAATTTGCGGGAGATATCAGCGCACCGGCCGGCACTTGCATTACGCTCACCGGTGCTGCAAGCAAAGTGCTCGGACAGGGATTCGTGGAATTCAGCGACAGCAGTAAATCCGCCCTTGTGATCCATCGCGACAATTTTTCCGTTTCGTTCGTTGTTCATAAAGATACGCACTATTGGCTTGCACTTGCCGATGAAGAACATTTGAGGAACAGCAATCCGGTCCAGTACCGGATTCAGATCATTCCCGACGAATATCCGTCCGTCGTCATTCTTGAACCGGGGAAAAATATAGATATTGCCGGAGATCAAACGCTTGCCCTTCGTATGCAGATTAAGGACGATTATGGATTTTCTTCCCTGCGGATCGGATATCGCCTGGCCAAATCGCGCTACGAACAGGCTCAGGAGAACTATTCGTATGCAGGTTTTCCTGATGCGGTATCCGGAACGATTGCAGAAATTCCTTTTGCATGGAATCTCTCTGCTCTTCATCTTGCCCCGGAAGACGTCGTCGAGTACTTTGCTGAGGTGTTCGATAACGATGCTGTCGGCGGTCCCAAGAGCGGGCGGAGCGCGCTCTTTACACTGCGGCTGCCTTCGCTGGATGAAATTTTCACCGATGCCGGTAAGGAACAGGAGCAGTCAGCGGACGAGCTGCAGCAAACTCTTGAAGAAGCAAAAAAGCTTAAAAACGATATGGAGTCTCTGAACCGTGATCTGAAGAACAACAAAGATCCGGATTGGCAAACGCAAAAAATAATGGGAGAGATGGCAAAAAAATACGAAGAAGTTCAAAAAAAAATTGATGATGCAAAATCGAGTTTGGAACATATGACGGAGACGATGGAACAGCAGAACGTTCTATCGCCGGCAACGCTGGAAAAGTACATGGAATTGCAGCAATTGTTCAAAACTATGGACTCGGATGAACTCCGGAAAATGCTCCAGGCAAAAAGCGAATCAATGAAGAATATAGACAAACAGCAATTTCAGCAGGCGGTGCAGCAAATGAGCTTTCGCGAGGAGCAGTTCCGTCAAACGATCGAACGGACGATAGAACTTCTCAAACGCATTCAAATCGAACAGAAAATGGATGAAATCAATGCACGTGTGCAGGCGTTGGAACATCGGCAGCAGGAATTAGAAGAACAAACGAAATCGGCGCAGAACGATGAACGGCTTCAAAAGGAGCTTGCGCAGCAGCAGAAAGACCTGGCAAAGCAGGAACAAGCGATGGAGTATCAAGCTGCCGATCTTCAAAATCGAATGGAGGAATTTATTGACGAAATGCCGGCAAAAGAAATGCAGCAGCTGCTTGATGCGATGAAACAGGAAAACATCAGCGGGACGATGGAACAATCCGCTTCGGACATACAGCATGGAAATCAAACAACGGCACTCTCGCAGCAGCAGCACGCTCAGATGCAGCTGCAGAGGGTTCATTCGCAATTGAGTTCCCTGCGGCAGCGTATGCAGCAACAGCAGGCACGCACCGTTCTGAATGTTTTGCGACGAACGACGAACGATCTTCTGGAACTTTCAAAAGAAGAGGAAGACTTGAAAAATCAAGCTCAGTCCGCACCTTCAGGTTCTCAGCAGCTTCGGGATAACGCCCAACAGCAGCAGCACGTCTCGCAGGACCTTCAAAATGTCATCGCATATCTTCTGGCTCTTTCGAAAAAGTCTTTTGCTGTGACTCCCGATATGGGCAGGGCGATCGGAGATGCCTCTGCACACATGGCGAATGCTCTTCGGGATCTGGAACTCCGAAACGGGGGAACGGCATCACAGGAACAAGACCGTGCAAAAGCTTCGCTCAATAAAGCGGCAGTGCAGACACAAAATGCACTTCAAGAAATGATGCAGGGCGGGCAGGGGGGGGCTGGAAGCTTGATGCAGCAGCTTCAGCAAATGGCGCAGCAGCAGATGTCGATTAATATGGAAACACAGCAGGTAAGCGGAGAGATGCGGGCGCAGGAAGCTGCACGGCTTGCACAGGAACAGGCAGCCGTTCAAAAATCTCTGGAACAGCTCAACGCAGAAGCAAAACAAAGCGGCGATAGCAGGCGGATTCTGGGCGATCTGGGAAAAATTTCGGATGAAATGAAAGAAGTTGTGAACGCTCTGGAACAAAACAACGTCGACCGGGAGACGATACGAAAGCAGGATCAAATACTCTCGCGGATGCTTGATGCATCGAAGTCGATGCATGAGCGTGATTACGAACAAAAACGAAAATCGGAAAGCGGGACTCCGATAACAGGAAAACGGCCTGCCGAACTTGATCCGGAGCTTTTAAACGAAAAACAACGGTTTCGTGAAGATTTGCTAAATGCACTGCAGCAGGGCTATTCCCGGGATTATCAGGAATTAATTAAAAAATATTTTGAACTCTTGGAAAAATCAGAAAAGCCGTTAAATTAACGTTCAGGAATTAAGAGCTGTTAATCCTTTTAGTCAGGCTTAGAAACCCGCCACCTACGGCGGTGGTGTTCGCAAAACATTTTTCGTGTATGGAGGCTGCTATGAAAAAATTTATTGAAGAGTTGTGGCGATTAACCCTTATTGCGTTTTTAGGAACGGCAGGAAGCATGGTAGCCGGGTTAATGGTTTACGGCGGCGATATTTTCAATCCTTCAGGTATGCCGTTCGTTTATTACCTTGCATACGGATTTTCCAGCGCGTGTATTTTTGCTTTCTATCATGTTCGTGGCCTGTCCAATACGATTTCTGCGGCAATGGTGTTCGGTGCGGTGCTGTTTTTCAGTATTGCGTTTATCCTGCCTTTGATATTTGCAGCGATTTATTCGTTCGGCGTTACGGTAGTGGTTGTCGTTCTTGCGTTTCTTTTCGAGCGCAAGCTCTCAACGTTTAAACATTGGAAATTTACCGTCGTAGGTATTATTTTCGGTGAGTTGTTCGTACTCCTGAATTTAATTTCTCTGGTGGTTTCCCATGCGTCCGGAATGTCGGCCATTGGTTTCCAGCGAAATTTTTTAGATGGTTTGTGCATGGGAGTGGGACTCGGCATCGGCATTGAAATAGCAGAATCGATCGTGAATTCGGTAGACCTGCATCGGGAAACGAAAAAAGCGATGCTGCAATAAAATCTATGGCTTTTTCTGTTTATTGCGCTGTCCGGTATTTGATAACTCAATCGGACCCGTTTGATTGAGAGAACGATCCTTCACCGGCGGGTTTCTTTGCCGCATAATTCCCTGACTTAATTCTCTTATCTGCATGCTTACAAGTCTTTTCTCTGCCATTCTTTAATTCTCTGATCGACAATGATGTCGGACGGGCGAAAAGGAGTTTTAAGAAATATTCCTTCGAACGTTCTGCAGCGGCTCAGGGCAACATAAGCCTGTCCATGGGCGAAGGCGCCTCTTCCGAGGTCGATAATCACTTTCGTGAAAGTCTTTCCCTGACTTTTATGTATGGTCATCGCCCATGCGAGTTTGATCGGATACTGACGAAAAGAACCGGTCACGAACGGTTCGATGACTCCGTTTTCACGGTCGTATTCATATTCAAGCTTTTCCCATGTCGATTGTTCGATAGTTTGATGTACGCCGTCGAACGAAATAGTAATGGCGTCGAACGCAAGATCTTCCACAATGCCGAGAGTGCCGTTGACCCATCGCTTGTTCGGATCGTTTTTAATCATCATCACCTGCGCTCCCTGCTTCAGCCGCAGGACTTTATCGGTGGGATATGATTTTTCATCGAAATCATCCACCGTTTCAGCGCTATAGATAAATTCCTTCGAAGGCAGTGAAACAAGCCGTTCGAGATTAATGCTCGCTGCGCGGGCATTTGTACTTGTAAGCGTGACGGCGAGATCGTGGCGGCCGAGTTTCAAGGACGACGCATATCGTTCGTTGATTTTATGAAGATCGTCCATTTCCATTTCTCTCGTACGAACTTTATTGAGGAGCGCCCGAAAGGCCGGATCATCCTGCCGAAAATTATTTTTGAGCTCAATCTTTTGAAGTTCTATTTCCTTAAAAACATTTGCGCTGTAGAAGAAGGGGGTCTCGTACCGTTCCATAAAATATTCTTCCAGCTCGGGTCCAACAACCGGCGGAAGCTGGAACAGATCGCCGATCAGCACCATTTGGACGCCTCCGAACGGATCCAGAGGGCGATGACGGTTAAGGCGGAGCGATCGATCGACGGCATCCATGATATCGGCGCGCACCATGGAAACTTCGTCGATAACGAGTGTTTCAAGGGCCTGAAAAAGAGATTCTTTTCCCCAGAGTTTCCTGATATCTTCCGCATTGATCACATGCAGCGGGAACCGGAAAAATGAATGAATCGTCGACCCGCCGATATTGACGGCGGCGATGCCTGTAGGGGCAAGTAAAACCGTTTTCTTCTTTGTCTTTTCTTTAAAGTAATAGAGGAGCGTCGATTTTCCTGTGCCTGCATTTCCCGTGATATAAAAACTATTATTTGTGTTTTCTAGTTGTTCGAACGTGCTGGAAAATTCCGGAGTCAATTGAAAATCATCCGGAATACCAATGACGGCGGAAGCCGCGGGCTTTTTATCGGAGGCTTTCGAGAGATGTTTTACAGCTGCTTGAAGTTTAATGATGTCCCGTGCTTCTTTTTCACTCTCACTGCCGGAGAAAACAGCATCCTTTTTGACACCTTGTTGAGTCTTTTTCCGGGGTTTCGGTTTATTTGTTTTAATTTTTTTTGGAGGTGTCATTTTCTGCAATACAAATTTCTTCTGCGGTAGACTGTGAAAGATTTCCTTATAATCAATTTTGCAAAATAAACCTTGGAAAGCAAAAAAGGAAGGGAGAATCGGGCACTATTGACCGGATTGCTCTCTTTCGAGGTTCCGGCCGCATGTTATTTATAACTTTTTTATACTTTCTCCCGCTCTTTTTACACCTTCCGAATAGCTTTTTCCCTGTGCGTTCGACATTTTGAAGCCGTCAATGTGAAGGAATAAAAAATGATTATCGGTCTTATTATTGCACTTCTGCTTTTAATATATCTGGTCTATACACTTATGAAACCGGAGAAATTTTAAATATGATCACGCCACGCGAAATAATGCAAATCGCAATTTACGTTGCCGCTCTCACGCTGCTCACGCCGCCGCTGGGAAAATTCATGGCAAAGGTTTTCAAAGGCGAACGGACATTTCTTTCCCCCGTTCTCGGATGGCTGGAGCGTCTGATTTACAAACTTGCGGGAATCGATCCCGCGCACGAAATGGATTGGAAGGCCTATTCGCTCGCCCTGCTCTTCTTCAATATCGCAGGATTTATCATTGTCTTCTTCCTCCAATTGCTTCAGGCGAGGCTTCCATTTAACCCGCAAAATCTTCCCAATGTTTCGTGGGACCTGGCATTCAATACGGCGGTGAGCTTCATGACCAATACGAACTGGCAGTCGTACGCAGGTGAAACTACACTTGGTTATGCCGTGCAGATGTTCGGTCTGACGGTTCAGAACTTTGTGAGCGCGGCAACCGGCATTGCCGTTATGCTCGCTCTGGCGCGGGGCATTGCGCGTAAGACAACAAACGATATAGGAAATTTTTGGACCGATCTTGTACGTTCGACTCTCTACGTACTTCTGCCGCTCTCGATTGTTTTCACGGTTGTTCTGGTCGGACAGGGAGTCGTTCAGACTTTTTCACCGTATCAGACTGTCACGACTTTAGAGGGACAACAGCAAACAATTCCGCTCGGACCTGCCGCATCCCAGATTGCAATCAAACAGCTCGGGACTAACGGCGGTGGATTTTTTAACGCCAACAGCGCACATCCGTTCGAGAACCCAACACCTTTTTCAAATTTTCTGGAAATGCTTGCCCTTCTTCTTATTGCTTCGTCTCTCGTGTATTCCTACGGGAGTATCGTCAAAGCGAAGAAACATGCGTGGATCGTTTGGGGCGTCATGCTTTTTCTGTTCCTCGGCGGATTGGGATTTTCGCTCTGGTCGGAATATTCACTCAATCCTGTTACCGGAATTGCGGGCGGAATGGAGGGAAAAGAAACGAGATTCGGTGTTGCCAACAGCATTCTCTGGTCCGTTGCAACCACGGATGCTTCGAACGGCTCGGTGAACTGCATGCACGATTCGCTCTCTCCTCTTTCCGGTTTCGTGTCCATGCTCAATATCAAGCTCGGTGAAATTATCTTTGGCGGAGTCGGTTCCGGCATGTACGGTATGCTGATTTTTATTTTTCTGACGGTTTTTATCGCAGGACTAATGGTGGGCCGCACACCGGAGTATCTGGGAAAGAAAATAGAATCATTCGAAGTGAAAATGGCAACGATCGCCATGCTGCTGCCGAGCGCCTGCATTCTCATCTTCACGGCTGTTGCCTGTCTGTTCGATGCAGGGACGTCGAGCATCAGCAACGGTGGTCCGCATGGATATTCTCAGATGTTGTACGCTTTCGCTTCCGCCGCAGGAAATAACGGCAGCGCTTTTGCCGGATTGAATGCGAACACAGTGTTTTACAACGTGCTTCTCGGCATCGATATGCTGATCGGGCGTTACGGCGTCATTTTTCCGATGCTCGCAATTGCCGGAAGTCTGGCAAAAAAGAAGATCGTTCCGCTCTCCTCGGGAACATTCCCGACCGATACGGCTCTTTTTGCCCTTCTGCTGATCGGTACGATTCTCATAGTCGGGGCGTTGACATTTTTCCCGACGCTTGCACTTGGCCCGATTATCGAACATTTCCTCATGTTGAAAGGACATGCTTTCTAAAGATGAATAAGAAACCCATATCTTCGACGTTATCGTTTCTCTCGGGTGAGATCATCATTCAGGCGCTCAAAGATGCCTTAAAGAAATTTCATCCGCGATCCATGGTGAAGAATCCGGTCATGTTTGTCGTTGCGGTCGGTTCCGTGATAACAACGTTCATCGTAGCGGGGGATATCTTCGACGGTCATACATCATTCTTCAATATTCAGGTAATGATCTGGCTCTGGTTTACGGTGCTGTTCGCTAATTTTGCCGAAGCGATAGCAGAAGGACGGGGAAAAGCACAAGCGGAAGCCTTGAAGAAAAATCGTTCTCAAATCGTTGCGCGGAAACTGGAAGGTGAAGAAGAAATTTCTATTCCTGCGACCGAACTGCATAAAGGAGATATCGTCGTCTGCGAAGCGGGGGATGTCATTCCTTCGGACGGTGTTATCATCGAAGGGATTGCAAGCGTCGATGAATCCACCATTACCGGCGAATCCGCACCGGTTATTCGGGAAAGCGGCGATGATCGAAGCGCTGTCACGGGCGGGACCAAAGTGCTCAGCGATCGGATTGTTGTCCGGATCGTTTCGGAACAAGGAGATACCTTCCTCGATAGGATTATTTCTTTGGTCGAAGGATCGAAACGCCAGAAAACTCCGAACGAGATTGCGTTGACAATTCTCCTCTCTGCTTTAACAATCATTTTTCTGCTTGTTGTAGCGACGCTGCCGCCGTTCGTGCAATTCAGCGAAAAAGCGGCGGGACAATCCGGAGGCGTACTGACGACGCTGCCTGTGCTGATTTCTCTTCTTGTCTGCTTGATTCCAACGACCATCGGCGGGCTTTTAAGCGCTATCGGTATCAGCGGTATGGATCGGCTGATTCGACAGAATGTCATTGCTACGAGCGGGCGTGCAGCAGAAGCAGCCGGGGATGTGGATGTGCTGCTGCTGGACAAGACAGGAACTATTACGCTCGGTAATCGCATGGCGACGGAATTTATTGCTGCACCGGGAATTTCACAGGAGCGTCTTGTCGATGCGGCCCAGCTTTCTTCTCTTGCAGATGAAACGCCGGAGGGGCGTTCGATCGTGATTCTTGCAAAAGAAAAATACCAATTGCGCGGAAGAACGGTCTCCGACGTTGAGACCCATTTTGTTCCCTTTACCGCACAAACGCGTATGAGCGGCGTCGATCTTTTTCCGGCGTCATCGCACAAACGCATTATTCGCAAAGGTTCTGCAGATGCCATTAAGAATTTTATTGCCGAACAAAATGGATTCTTTCCGAAAGAAGTTCAATCCGTCGTCGACGATATAGCACGCCGCGGTTCAACGCCGCTGGTTGTTTCAGAAAACAAAGAAGTCCTCGGCGTCATTCAGTTGAAAGATGTCGTCAAAGGAGGCATCAAAGAACGTTTTGCCCAGCTTCGTTCCATGGGAATACGAACGGTGATGATCACCGGCGATAACCCGCTGACCGCAGCGGCCATTGCGGCGGAAGCCGGTGTGGATGATTTTATTGCAGAAGCTAAACCGGAAGACAAATTGAAACGTATCCGCGATGAACAGGCGAGCGGACGGTTAGTCGGTATGATCGGAGATGGAACGAACGACGCTCCTGCTCTCGCGCAAGCCGATGTCGGAATAGCGATGAACAGCGGAACACAGGCGGCGCGTGAAGCGGGCAACATGGTCGATCTCGACAGCAATCCCACAAAGCTTATTGAGGTTGTAGAAACTGGAAAGCAGCTTCTTATGACGCGCGGAGCATTGACGACCTTCAGCATTGCAAACGATGTTGCAAAATACTTTGCCATTATTCCGGCAATGGCGGGAACCCTGTATGCGTTTTCATCGGCGGAAGGCCCATTATCCGCGTTGAATATCATGCATCTGGCTTCACCGCAGAGTGCGATCTTGAGCGCTGTTATTTTCAATGCGCTTATTATTGTCGCACTTATTCCGCTTGCATTGAAAGGAGTTAAATATCGTCCAGTCGGTGCGAACTCAGTCCTTTGGAGAAATTTGTGGATCTACGGCGCCGGGGGTATTATCGTTCCTTTTATCGGTATAAAATTAATCGATCTTCTTATCGTTGCCATGCGATGGGTATAAAAATATAGGAGTCGATTTTATGGACGCAATTAAATCGAAATTAATAAAGAGCCGCCGTATGACGATGCTCATGCTAGTCTTTGCATTTATCGCCGGACTGATGGTCGGTTTGATTTTTCACGATTCGCTTGTCCGGCAACCCGTTCCCGACACGGACATACATCGATGGTATCCGCGGTGAACGGAGCAAGCAGCATTTATAGAATGGATCATAAAATATGAAAAATAATATCTGGATATCTGTACGCATGATTGTCGTTCTGACAATTCTTACCGGAGTTTTGTATCCGCTCCTGCTCACTGTTTTTGCGCAGTTGGTTTTTCCCCGTCAAGCAAACGGAAGCATGATCGAAAGCCGTGGAAAAATCATCGGCTCGGAATTGCTTTCCCAGAAAACAGTCGATGATAAATATTTCTGGCCCCGTCCTTCTGCCGTCGATTGGAATCCGCTCCCGTCCGGCGGAAGCAATTTGGGTCCGACAAGCCAGGCTCTTGCGGATTCGCTGCGAGCCAACCGGAAGAGCTTTATCGAACGAAACAATCTCTCTGCAATGACTGTTGTTCCGAAAGACATGCTTTTTGCTTCCGGAAGCGGTCTTGATCCGCATATTTCTCCACAGTCTGCATTGCTGCAAGTCGGTCGGGTTGCAGCCGCTCGCGCTCTGGACTCGGTTCGGACTGAACAATTGAAAACCCTGGTCTGGAAGCATATTGAATTTCCTCAATACGGACTCTTTGGGGAAGAACGGGTCAATGTTCTGCTCTTAAATTGTGATCTGGACAGCGAATTCAACTTATAACCAAAAAGCGTGTATGAAAAGAAAATATCGCAGCGACGATTCTGGAATTTTCAGCGCATTTCTACTTATTCTTCTGTGCTGCATTTTATTTGCTTTCGTTTTCCGTTCACGCTTGTTCCCGTCTCAGCAGGCGGTGTGGAAAATGGAGTCTCCGACCGATCCGAGTCAGATTGATACAATCGCTGCTCGAATTCAAAAGCTTGAAACTGGTATTCGCTTCTTTTCAATCGATCCTAAAAAAGCCGTATGGAAAAGCACGAATTTGACGGATTCGGCAAAATAAAGCAAATAACGGCTTTTTCACCTCCTTTTCAAACGGCAGAAAAGTTCTCCGGCGGAAGAAATTTGACAGGAATTTTGATATTTTGAATTATTAGAAAGAAGGATAACCAAAGTATATCCATGCAGGAATTTGACGAAACCCGACCCGATCCCGATGCGCTGCTCAACGCTTTGAAAAAAGAAGAAGCGCATTTCCGGCGCGGCAAGTTGAAAATTTTTTTCGGTATGTGTGCCGGTGCAGGGAAGACGTACGATATGCTCAAGTCTGCCCACGAAGCACAATCGAAAAAAATCGACGTTGTTGTCGGTTACATAGAAACACATAAAAGGCCGGAAACGGAAGCGTTGATTGACGGTTTGATAGTCATACCGAGAAAGAAGCTAGAGTACCGCGGTGTATCGCTTGAAGAAATGGATCTGGACGCAATTCTTGAACGCAAGCCGAAGATCGTACTGGTCGACGAACTTGCACACACGAATGTGCCGGGGAGCCGTCATACCAGACGATATCAGGATGTTCTTGAACTCCTCGATAACGGTATCGATGTCTTCACGACACTGAATGTTCAGCATATTGAAAGCAGGGCTGAAACCGTGGCGCAGATCACCGGTTCGATCGTCCGCGAAACCGTTCCCGATTCGATTCTTGAGCAGGCCGATGAGGTCGAACTCATCGATATCTCACCGGAAGAATTGTTAAAACGGCTTGCAGAGGGAAAAGTCTACACGCCGGAAAGATCCATGCATGCGGCGCAGAATTTTTTTCGCAAGGGGAACCTGACCGCACTGCGTGAAATGTCTTTGCGCATGACTGCAGAACGCGTCGATCACCAGTTGCGCGATTACATGCAATCAAAGCGAATAACCGATACATGGAAATCGGGACAGCGGATGATGGTCGGTATCAGCCCGAGTCCGTCGACGATTTCGGTGATTCGCTGGGCGCGGCGTATGGCGTATACCATGGATGCGACATGGATCGCGGTCTATGTTGAATCGTCCAAAGCGCTAAGCGATGAAGAAAAAAAACAGCTCAACAACAATATCAAGCTTGCCGGCGAACTCGGGGCGGAAATTGTAACGACTGCGGACGAACATATTGCACGCGCTTTGATCCGGGTTGCACGGCAGCAAAACGTCACGCAGATTCTGGTCGGAAAAACACGCCGCCGGTATCCGTTTATGCCGACGCTTCTCGATGAGATCATTGAAAACAGCGGCGATCTCGATGTTTATGCGGTAGGGGGTGACACAACTGAAGGAACTATAAAACGGAAAATCGTCATTCCTAAAATTCGTTCCAGTTTGTCGCAATATATTCTTGCTGCAACGGCCGTCTTTCTTGTCGTCATGGCCTGCTATCCGTTCACGAATTATTTCGGATATCAGACTGTTGCATTAATTCTCCTGTTTACGGTCGTTCTGCTTCCGCTTGTGTTCGATGTCGGTCCCGTACTTCTGGCCGCGACGTTGAGCGCCTTGTTGTGGGATTATTTCTTTATCCCGCCGCAGTTCACGATTCTGATCGCTTTACCTCAGGATTATCTTTTCCTTGCAGCGTATTTTGTCATTGCGGCGGTCACGGGCGTGCTGACAGCACGAATACGGGCGCGGGAGCAGGTAGTACGGCTGCGGGAAGAACATTCCACTGCGCTTTTTACATTGACCAAACATTTGATTGCAACAAAAACACAGGATGAAGTCGCGGAAGCGGCGATAAAAAATGTCTCGTCTTTCTTCAATTCCGATGTTGCGATCTTTCTCAGTCAGCCGGACGGAGATATTTTTACGGCAGCTCACCCGCACAGCACCTATGCGGTGAACGGAAAAGAATTCGGTGTCGCGGCGTGGACGTACTGGAACGAAAAGAAAGCAGGAAAATTCACCGATACGCTGCCGGCTACAACTGCGACATACTATCCTGTTTCCGGCCCCCGTTATCCCTTAGGAGTTATCGGCGTTCAGACGAAGAACGGAAAACAGTTCAGCATCGATCAGGAGTCACTTCTGCAAAATTTTATAGCCCAGATCGCTTCAACGCTCGAACGCGAACAACTGAGCGAACTCGCCAAACGCACGGTGGTGTATGCAGAGTCGGAAAAGCTTTATAAAACGCTCTTCAATTCCATATCCCATGAATTGCGGACACCGATTGCGGCGATTGTCAGCGCATCCGAAGGAATGTTGACCTTGCCGGAAATGAACAGCAGCGCTCTGGGGAAAACGCTGACAAATGAAATTCATACCGCGGCGGAACGACTTAACCGGCTCGTCGAGAATCTCCTTGATATGACACGTCTTGAATCGGGACAGCTTGCGCCAAAAAAAGATTGGTGCGATGTACGGGATATCATTCAGGCTTCCTTAAAAAAGCTGCAGGCGGAACTTTCACAGCATGTCGTAACGATCAATGTGGCAGAAGATATGCCGCTTGTACAGCTTGATTTCGGCTTGATCGAGCAGGTCTGTACAAATCTTTTGCACAATGCATCGCTCTATACGCCTCCGGGAACGGTTATTGCGATTGATGCATCGATATATGAAAACGAACTGCTGTTGACGATTCATGACAATGGCCCGGGATTTCCGGCAGATGCTCAGAAAAGAATTTTTGATAAATTCTATCGTGTACCTGGAACGCGAACCGGAGGAACCGGACTCGGCCTTTCGATTGTGCGCGGATTCGTTGAGGCGCACAAAGGCACAATCACGGCGTCGAATAAACCGTCCGGCGGAGCTCAATTCGTTATCCGCATTCCGGTAGAGGTTCAACAGCCGATGGAAATACAATAAAAATTCTATGCCGCCTATCAAGGAAGAGATATTGGTAATTGACGATGAAGCGCAGATGCGCCGTCTGCTCAGCGTGACACTGGAATCCGCAGGGTACAGCGTAACGCTTGCAGAAAATGCGGCAGAGGGAATCCGTAACGCAGAGACCCATCGCTACGAAGCCATCGTTCTGGATCTGGGACTGCCCGATTCCGACGGGATCGATGTTTTAAAAAAAATCCGGCAATGGGCTGTGTATCCGATTATTATTCTTTCGGTTCGATCTTCTGAGAACGGTATTATTGAAGCGCTCGATGCCGGTGCAAATGATTACCTGACGAAGCCGTTCCGCAGCGGTGAATTGCTGGCGAGAATTCGATCGGCTCTTCGATTGTACACGACATCGCCAGGCGGGTCGAAATTTTTCTTTTCCGGAATCGAAGTCGATCTCGAAATGCGCGTTGTGCGGAAACGAGGAGAAGTTGTTAAACTGACGCCGACTGAATTTTCTTTGCTTTCATTGTTTATTCACAATGCCGGCAAGGTTTTGACGCATAATTATATTCTGCAGCAGGTCTGGGGACCGAAGTTCGAAGGGGAATCGCAGTACACCCGCGTATATGTCGGTCAGTTGCGAAAAAAACTCGAAGAAAATCCAAATAATCCTTCATTTTTTGTAACAGAGTCGGGGATCGGCTACCGATTTACCCTGGAGAATGAAAAATAGGACTTAAGTCATTCTGTGTTCTTCATTCTGAGTGCTGTATTTTTAATCCGTTGTCTCTTTCTCCTTTTTTCCCTACTTTCGATAAACATCCGGAATGATAGAGTACGATGAACTCCACTAAAATTTTTGTAACAGGCGCGACCGGTTTTATCGGCACAAAACTTGTCAATGAACTTGTCCGGCAGGGGCATGTTGTCCATGCGCTGACGCGTTCTGCAAGCAACCTCGACGGATTACAGCATGAGCGCATCAAGTGCGTTCAGGGAGATATTCTGGACCCCGGTTCCCTTGAAAAAGGTATGGAAGGATGCACACATGTGTTTCATCTTGCCGCCTATGCAAAAAACTGGTCGAAGAATCCTCGGGTTTTTTATGATCATAACGTCACCGGCATGTTGAATGTTTTTGAAGCCGCAAAAAAGACGGGCATACAGCGCGTCGTATGGACATCGACCATTGTTACGTTCGGTCCTACTCAACCAGGCACCGTAGGGGATGAGACGCTGACGCGTATCACGGATCGGTATTACACCGAATATGAAGAGACAAAATCGATTGCAGAACGGAAAGCGTTGGATCTTGCTGCAGGGGGATTTCCGCTCGTTCTCGTTAATCCTACACGTGTTTACGGACCCGGGAAAATGACGGAAGGAAATTCAGTCAGCTTGATGATCGATCAATATGACCGCGGATTGCTGCCGATTCTTCTTCATCGAGGAGTTAATGTGGGGAATTATGTTTTTATCGACGATCTTGTCCGCGGCCATATTCTTGCAATGGAACGGGGGCGCATCGGCGATCGGTATATCCTCGGCGGCGAGAACGCTTCGTTAAAACATTTTTATGAAATCATCGATGAAATCAGCGGCAAGCCTCACCTGCAGTTCAATCTCCCTCCGGGTGCTGCAAGGTTCTATGGGAGGACGTTGAAATTTCTTGCAGAGACTTTTGGAATGTATCCTCAAATTACGAGCGGATGGGTGGAAACCTTTCTGCAGGAGTGGGCGTTTTCATGTGCCAAAGCGGAACGCGAGCTCGGTTATACCATCACTCCTCTGAAAGAAGGAATCCGTCAAACATACATCTGGATTCTCCAGCAGCGTGCCGAGCGGCGGAGTCGATAAAAGGCATAATCGGACGATTGATCCTTCAGACAGCCTTTTTCGTAAGGAAAAACACAGATGTCCATTCTTCTTTCTTTAGAAAAAAAACCGTATGTTGAAAACATAAATTTTAAGCTATTATCTATTCAAAATCATTATCGTGAGGATGAGGAGCATGAGGAAAATATTAATGATCGGTCTTGCAGCGTCTCTCGTTTTCTCTTCGGTCAGTGCACAGAAGAAAAAGACACCGACGACAGAGAAAGAAAAAATCAGTTATTGCATCGGTGTAAACTTAGGAAAAAATTTCGACATGCAGGGAATCGATGTCGACCCGAATATGCTGCTTCTCGGTATAAAAGATATTCTTTCGAAAAAGACACCGGCGATGACCGATAAAGATATGGAATCGATCATGTTGAATTTTCAGAAAACCATGATGGCTAAATCGGATGCAAAACGCAAAATAGACGGAGAAAAGAACGAAAAAGAAGGAGCCGCTTTTCTTGAAGCTAATAAAAAGAAGCCGGATGTTGTAACGCTTCCGAGCGGGCTTCAATATAAGGTCATTACCATGGGAAACGGCGCTAAACCAACAGCGATGCAAACCGTGCGATGCAATTATCGAGGATCGTTTGTTAACGGTAAAGAATTCGACAATTCATATAAGCGGGGAGCAACCGCAGAGTTGCCGCTCGATCATGTTATAAAAGGATGGGCTGAGGGCATCCAGTTGATGCCGACCGGTTCCAAATGGGAATTTTACATTCCATCCGATCTTGCATACGGAGTACAGGGAGAGCCCAGGGGAGGTATCGGTCCGAATGCTGTTCTGGTGTTTGAAGTTGAATTGATCGGAATCAAATAATCTCTGTGGAATTCCTCCAACATCCGATAGATTTTATCCTCCATTTGGATAAATTTCTGCCTTTACTCTGTCATGAGTACGGAATATGGATCTACGGGATACTGTGTGCGATTATTTTCTGCGAAACAGGATTAGTGGTCACGCCGTTTTTGCCGGGAGATTCCCTGCTCTTTGCAGTCGGGTCGCTTGCGGCTTTGGGAGCGCTGCGGGTGGAATTTGCAATTCCGCTGCTTCTCTGCGCCGCACTTTTGGGCGACAATACGAATTATTGGATCGGCCGGAAGATCGGTCCGAAGGTTTTTAACAGCGCGCATTCACGATTCTTTAACAAGGAATATTTGGATCGAACCCATTTGTTCTATGAGAAGTACGGAAAAGCTGCCGTTATCATTGCGCGATTTCTTCCGATCATCCGCACTTTTGCGCCATTTGTGGCAGGTATTGGAAAAATGCGCTACCGCATTTTTCTTGTTTTCAGCGTCATCGGTGCAGCTTTATGGGTGAATCTTTTCGCCGTTGCCGGATATTATTTCGGCAATATTCCGTTTGTTAAGCAAAATTTTTCAATTGTCGTTATAGCGCTGGTTCTGATCCCCGGCCTGCCGGCTCTTATCGAATTTCTGCGCCAGTTAAGGGCTCGATGGACAAAGAAGACAATTGCTTCATAGTATGAAGCTTTTTTCAATGTCGGTCGTCTGCGGCCTGTGATGATCCGGCTGTCCATGCGCCGACGCGCGTGCAGAGATTGGCAAAAATCGAATATACGGTATTCTCTTCAATGGCCGTGCGTGAAACGCGGACGGCAAATGAATCGTACGGCGTGAATGCCGGCTGAGCAGATGAGATCTGAACGGCAAATAAAAAACTTCCTGCAAGGCAAAGGCTTCAGGCAATAGTCATATGCTTTGTTCCGTGAGTCCTGGTTTATTTCGTACTGTGAAGTTTTTCGACAAGATTCATAAGCCATCGCCGCGAGATGAAGCGCGTCGAAAAAGCACTAAGAACATTGAGATGTCCGGTTATAACGACCGGTTTACCTTTCAAAAGGCCGCGATAACCGATTGCGGCCACTTCTTCCGGACTCATCACGGATATCCTTTTTAAAAGATTGCTCTGTGCCATGCCGGCTCGTGCCTGGAATCCCGTATTGGTCGGACCGGGGCAAAGTGCGGTGACTGTAATGCCGTTGGAACGCAATTCATTTGAAAGAGCTGCGGAAAAACTCAGAACGTATGCTTTGGAAGCATAATAGACCGCCATTCCGGGGCCGGGTAAAAAGGCGGCAGTCGAAGCGACATTTAAAATTTTTCCCCGCTTTCGCAGAATCATATCGGGTAAAAAAAGACGTGTCAGATGTGTGAGCGCCGTTACGTTGACCTGCAGCATTTCCAGCTGGTCTGCCAGACCGAGCTGTGAAAACTTCCCCAATAAGCCGAATCCTGCATTGTTCACTAGAATGTCGACTTCGATCATTTCCGCACGCAGAGCCTGATAGATTTCATCTGGCGTTGACGAGATGGCGAGGTCTTTGAGACAATATTTGATGTCGATGTTGTATTGACGTTCCCAGCGTTCTTTGATGGATGTGAGTTTCTCCGGTTTTCTGCCGGTTAAAGCGAGGTTATAACCGTTGCGCGCAAAAATTTCTGCAAGTGCATAACCGATGCCTCCGGTCGCGCCTGTAATAAGGACTGTCTGTTTTGCTTTCATTGTGTTTTCCCCTATTCGAATATTTTATATACTTTCATTTTTATGAATATTGTGACGTTTCGAAATTAGTGCGTATAGAGTGCGATCATTCGCTCGATTGCAGCCGAGCAAACCGGATCATAATCGACCGGATTTAATGCGAACATTTTGCAGTCGATCGACGGGCGATACATTCCTCTGGACATGTATCCGGCTCCTTCAAAGGCGCCGACTTTGCCGGACCATTGGGAATCCTGGAGAATATTTCTCGATTGTTGCAGCAGTGATTCACGCTTCTGGTAGTAATCGGGAGCCAGACGGTCGAGTTGACCGCGAAGGGCTTCGATACTGTCGTATTCCGACTTTTTCCAAAGTGTTGGAAGAGGAACACTTTTTGACACGAATTGTTTCCATTTTAAATTTTCGGATCTATTCATGCGGGTAATGTTCGGTTCCCAGGGTTCGACCCCCTTCTGATAAAAATCGTTGTATGACACCTGTGAGCCATAATATTCATCCGCCAGTCCTCCGAAACAATGTCCGAATTCATGTACATAAACATAATCACGTTCCCATTCCTGTCCCGGCTGAACTGCTTTTGTAAAACATGTCGTATAGAGGTTGAAAATGCCGCCGCCGCCGTACCTGTTGTCGTTTACGAGGATTGTAATAAAATCATATGGTACAATACCGGCGATATCACGCAGCACACGGTTTTCCTCGGTCAGGATATAGCGGATAGAGCCGAATGTGTTATACGATGTTCCGAGTGCCGTGTTTTTCCAGATATTTTGATCAGGCTTATCGATGCCGGAATCTTCGGATACGACTTCCAACGCCCTGACATTGAAATCTTCTTTGTGTTTTTTGAAAGGCTGATACGAAAAGAGTGTTTCAGTAAAGTGTTGCGCATCGTTCCGGAATTTTTCCATATCGTCCTTCGTATAACCGTCGCCGACGATAAGAATGTCCACCTTTTTCTCGACTGGACCGTTTATCATAACGTCGAATTCCTTGAACGGAGAAGTGTGTTTTTTCCGGTTGACGGCAGTCGGATCGTTCGGATCGATGACGACAGAAAACATCTCCCGAAATGCCATCATTTCTCCTGCGGCAACGAATTTATCCCGGCGGAAAAATGCAGCCATAACTTTTCTTCTGGGAAATGGAAAACGGACGGTTTCATGGAAAGTCTTCCACGTTCCATTGATAGATTCATCCGTGGTCTGCCATTCGTTAAAGAGGGTTGAATAACCGCGCGAATAGAGAAGCATTCCTGTTTGTAGGTCGCTAATCGTGACAAAGCTGTCGCCGAGATTTAACGTATCAAGAAGGTTATTTATACTGCCGGGCCATGCGGATTCCTCATAGACTTTATCCAGAGTGATATACTCCTTTTCTTTCGTGCCGATGTGATAATAATCCACACGCATCGTAGTTTTAAGGAAAAAGGCATCATAAGTCTGGCCAAAGAGCGGCCATGAAAAGATAATACAAAGAACGAACAGCCTTTTCATGTAAAAATCCTTTATGATATAAAAAATTGATAATTAATGTAATGTACAACAGCATGAATGGACAAACAAGGAGAATGTCCGAAAAGGGCGCTTGACATTAACCCGAAAAAGGTCGAATTTTGCTATAGAAAGAACAGCACTTTGTTGTAAATGCCTGTTCCGTGATGCAGATCATGAGCACGGGTGTGTTGATATACAGCACAGCGTTTGAAGGTTATAAGTTCTATTTTACACCGTCATATAAGAGGGATTCGTTATGGAGTTCAAAACTATATTCCGGATGGTTGTTGCACTGCTCTGCTGGGCGGGCATTGCATCGGCGCAGCAAGCGCCTTATATCGAACAACAGCCGCCGGTAGAGGTGCTCAACGCTTCGATCTATCAATGTGCATTTTCCAGCAGCACAAACCTTTTTTGTTTTGTCGGAAGCAATAACAGCTTAAAGATTGTCGATGCCTCCACATTGAAGGAAAGAATTATGATTCCTTCTATTACCTCGAAAATTGAAGCGCTTTCCTTTTCTAAATCGGGCCAATACCTCGCCGTGGGCACTCAAGACGGGAAAGTAACAATAATGAATATGGCTTCCGGGGCAGTTGTGTCCACTTTCTCTCCTCATGAAAACGGTATTGTTTCCCTTGCATTCCAGGACGAAAGCTGGGTCTTTTCAGCCGGAGGCGATAAGACTGTCGTGATTTCGGAATCGGCAAACGGTAATGATCTGGCAAAGCTCTCCAATTTCTCAGAAGATATTACAGGAATGACGATCGCTCCGTCAGGAAAATATTTTGCCGTCTGCACTTATATGGGAGCTGTTCAGATCTATACTGTTACGCAGCAAAAAATTGTACAAACGCTTACTGATGCCAAAGAAAAGATTAACGTACTGTTTTATACTCCTGATGTAAAATTATTGATTGCAGGAACTGCTCTTGGCGGTCTTTGTGCATGGGATGCACAAACGTATATTCTTAAAGCAAAATGGAACGATCAAAAAGGCAGAATTTGGTCGGCCACCGTAGATCCTAAAGGACGGTGGCTGGTAACGGCAGCTTCAGACAGTACAATTCATTTTTATGATCTTGCAAAACTCTCACCGATGCGGTTTATCAAAGAGCAAGGCTGTGCCCCGACCTCTGTTACGTTTGTGAACGACGAAACACTGATTGTCGGAACAAGCAAAGGGACAGTCGAACGATGGAAGGTCTCGGCAGCGCCTCCCGATACAACCCCCCCGTCGATTGTTATCACACAGCCTGCGAATACCACAGAACAATCCCCGATGAAGTTCTTTGGCGACGAATCGAGTGTGAGCGGCTTTGCCTACGATGATTCCGGAATCAAAGAGCTGTCGGTAGATGGAGTGCCGCTCAAGCTGGATCCGTATACGCCTCCGGATTCCTTAAAAATCCCTGCATCCATGAAATCGATTAAATTTTCTGCAGCCGTCAAGCTCGAATCACCCGGACTGAATGTCGTTCAAATTACTGCAAAAGATTTGGTTGGCCACGTAACGATAACAAAGTGCTTTTTAAATAAACTATCCAAAGATCAAGCACTCGAAATTGTAACTCCTTCGAATAATGCTGAAACAGATTTAATTTCGATTCCCATTCGATTTCACGCCTGGTTCGATGTCGGTTCATATTCCATCTCTGCCAACATGACCGATATTATCAGCGGTCAGGAACCGAGTTTAAACGCGGCGAAGAATGATATCAATGAAACCGTACCACTGCTGGTCGGTTACAATCAGGTTCAACTGACGGTTGTCGATAAATCGGGAAATCAGTATGTCAAAACTCTCGGTGTTACACGAAAAGCGAATATAACATATAACACATCAGCACCGGCTGCTTCGGCTCAAAAATCGCGCGGAACCTCATCGGGACCGCAGCATTGGGCTGTTGTCGTGGGGGTCTCAGAATATCAGAGTTCCGGAATTCCAAGCCTGAAATATGCAGATAAAGATGCCGCTGCAATAGCTGATTTTCTGCGGAAACCCGAGGGAGGCGGATATGATTCGGATCATATCCGTGTTCTGCTAAACAAAGATGCGACCCTTACCAATGTGAAGGATGCGTTGATCAATTTTCTTGCGCAGGCAATCGACATAGACATGGTCATGATATATTTTGCCGGCCATGGGGCGTCCGAACCGGCGCGTCCGCAGAATGTTTATTTGCTGACCACCGACAGCGATCCGACTGCGCTGGGCACGACAGCGTTTCCCATGTGGGATATACAGACCGTTCTTGCACGATATATTAATGCGAAACGAGTTGTCGTATTTGCCGATGCATGTCACAGCGGCAACATCAGCAGCAATTTTGCAACGCGGGGACTCAGTTCAACGGAAGATAACCTCGTCAACCAATATCTCACCGATCTTTCAAAGACGAAAGAAGGCATTGTTGTCTTTACAGCAAGCGCTGCAGGCGAGGTTTCTCAGGAATATCCTGAATTTGGGCATGGTGTCTTTTCATATTATATGCTGGAAGGGCTCGAAGGCAAAGCGGATTATAACAACGATTATACGGTAACGATTAACGAATTGATGCAATATGTTGAAGAACAGGTAAAACGTAAAACTCACGGCGCGCAGAACCCGACGCGCAGTCAAACGGAATATGATAAAGAAATGACGGTATCAATTCTTCCACACTAAGAAAACGAGGAAAGAATATGCGCACTACAATGGTTTGTCTTTTTCTTGCCGGTCTTTTTTTTCTGCCGGCACACAGCAAAGCTCAATCGAACACGCCTTCGGCGGCGGTACAACAGGATGTTCCTAATATCGACTTTCTATGGTCATTCGGAGCACTTATCGGAACCGATAAGAATTTGGTCAGCATAACCCATGATACCACGCTGAAAAGCGGCGAAGAAATTAAAATGATGATACAGCTGAACAAAGAAAGTTTTGTCTATGTCGTGCATTATGATGCGCAGGGAGGTATCGATTTGTTGTTTCCTTACGAATTGGGTCAATTCCAATCGGACGATTATATCCTTCAAAAAAATTACTATATCCGAAAAGGACGCACATGGATGGCATTGGATAAGAATCCTGGAAAAGAAGTGTTTTTCATTATTGCGTCGACAGGACGGCAGCTGGATCTTGAACGGAAAATCAGCGAATGCCTTACCGCAACCGATGATGCGAAAAAGCAGACTCTGGCAGATAATGTTGTTGCCGAGATAAGGAATTTGCGGAAACAGTACACGTCATTCGCTGCTTTTGCAGAGAAACCGATCCCAATCGGAGGTAATATCCGCGATATCAAAAATGCTCAGGAAACGCGGAGGATAGATGTTGCCGATCTTGCGATCGATATCATAGCAAAGAATTTTTACAGCAAGACGATTACCATTGACCATCAGTAAAACACGAATGTGGAGGGACACGCTGATCATCAGCGTGTCCGCTCTTGCACTCGGGCACCTTTTCTTCTGGCTTCTTCCCGGAGTATTTCAAACCTGGAATGCGCATGCGGTCGACCAGATGTTTGTGCTCCGCTCCCACTATTTTCCATCCCGTATTCCGTACGACAGCACAATCGTTCATGTGGATGAGACAGACAGCACGAAGCTGATGTTGACAACTTCCTACACGACGCGCAAACCGTATGCACAAATTGCCCGAAACCTCGGCGAGCTGAAAACAGCCGTGCAACTATGGGATTATGTTTTTCATTTCCCGCTTCCGGAAGAGGATTCTATATTTTTTGAAAGCAATAAACGCTCGGGGAACGCATATTTCGGAGTCGAGATTAATCTGAAAGATGAACCGCCCAAAACAGTCGCTAAAAATCTTACGGCTGATGAAGAGTATTTGTCTAAAACAAAATGGCACGTTCATGTCGATGGAGATGCTTCTTCGCTGTATATAGGCACAGATGCAATCAGTACCTTTGCGGCTTTTGCATCTTCTGCCCGAGGACTTGGATATGTAAACGTGCTCCCCGACAAGGATGGTGTCTTTCGCAAAGCGCCGTTGCTGGTGCGTTATGAAGACGGCTTTTATCCAAGTTTTCCTTTCCATGTCGTTTGTGACTATTTGCACGTTTCACCGGATCATATTATTCTTCGCCCCGGAACGAGCATTACGCTTCAGGGAGCGTACCGACCCGGCCAGGCACCGCACGATATCGTTATTCCGGTCGATGAACGCTGCAATTTGATCGTGAATTTTGTCGGTCCATGGAATCGGATGCAGCATAATACAATGCTGCAAATTTATCATATCTCTGAAGATAGGGATGCTATGGAATTCGACTGGCAGCCGCGCTTCGAAGGAAAGATCGTTGTTGTTAACGAGACCTCGACCGGCGCATCGGACGTACAATCTGTGCCGACCGACAGCTGGTACCCGCTGGGAGGATTGCATGCGAATGTTATCAATACGATCCTTACGGAGAACTTTCTACATATAGTTGATCCGCGGCTCATGCTCGTTCTTGAACTTATACTTCTGGCTTTTATCGTTTTCTTTACGGTCCGGTTTTCCTCCCGCGGGCTGTGGTCCGGCGGATTGATCTTGATCATCGGATACGTCCTCTTTGCAATGACGGCATTTCTCTACGGAAACCTGATTCTCAATATCATACGTCCCATTGGAATTTGTATTGTTGCCGTCTTCGGCGCACTCGCATACCGGTTTATAAACGAAGAGCGGGAAAAAGAATCGCTGCGTCAATCATTCGAATCCTATCTTCCGCCGTCGGTTGTCAAGCGTCAGCTTGCGCATCCGGAATCGGTGCTTGAAGTGCAGAAGAAGGAACTTACTATTTTATTCAGCGATATTAAAAGTTTTACGACCTATTCATCGACGATGACGCCGGATCAGATACAGAAATTTTTGGCGGAATATTTTGAGGCGATGGTCGATATCGTCTTTCAATATGAAGGTACAGTCGATAAATATATCGGAGACGGGCTTATGGTTTTTTTCGGAGCTCCGGAACCGCAGCCCGATCATGCGGTGCGCTGTGTCCGTGCGGCGATCGATATGCAGAAAAAATGCCGCGAGCTGAAAGAGAAATGGGTCAAAGAGGGATTGTTCCCGCTGCGCATTCGTATCGGTGTCAATACAGGGGAAGTCGTCGTCGGCAACATGGGCACGCCAAAAAAGCTTTCGTATACCGTGCTGGGCTCCGATGTCAATCTCGCCAACCGCTTGGAATCCAATGCGCCGGTTGAAGGTATTATGATTTCCCGGCGGACCTACGACCTGATCAAGGATCAGATCCCTGCATTGCCGCACGAAAAAATTCTTGTCAAAGGACTCGACACGCCGATCGAAGTGTACACCATTCCGGTAGAGTAAGCATCATTTCTTCCCGGGTTTTGCTCAACTTACGATTTATTCAATAACACTTGATTTTCCATGCGGAAATCTGGACATTAGAAACGCTATGGAAAACAGCGTTTCTTTAAAGGCGGCTTATACGCATTGCCGGCGATTGACACGGGAACATTATGAAAATTTTCCTGTGGCTTCAATGCTGCTGCCGAAAAATATCCGCAAACATGTTGCAGCGATCTATGCGTTTGCCCGGACGGCGGATGATTATGCGGATGAAGCGGGTTACGCATCGGATGAACGTCTTGCAAAACTTCAGGAATGGGAAGAAAAGCTTCTCGCCTGTAAGGGTGGACTTGTCGAAGATCCGGTATTTCTCGCTCTCGGCGATACGATACGCGCATTCGATATCCCTATTGAATTGTTTCAGTCTCTCTTGAAGGCTTTTCGTTCCGATGTAACAGTGACCCGTTATGCAACATTGAACGATCTTTTGGACTATTGCCGCAATTCTGCAAATCCGGTCGGACGGCTTGTTCTGCTTCTTTTTGGCTATCGTAATGAGCAGCTATTTGCTTATTCCGATTCAATTTGCACAGCGCTTCAGTTGACAAATTTTTGGCAGGATATTTCTGTCGATATACAAAAGGGCAGGCTGTATTTTCCACTCGAAGATATCGATCGTTTCGGCTGTACGGAAAAAAATTTGCTCGGCGGAGTGTTTAACGAAGCAACGAAAGCTTTAATTCGTTTTGAAACGGCACGGACAGAAGAATTCTTTAATCAAGGAAAACCGTTGTTTTCAGCAGTAGATGCCAGATTGCGGTGGGAACTTAAATTTACCTGGAACGGCGGAATGCGGATTTTAGAGAAAATTAGGGCATTGAACTTCAATTCGGTGCACCAGCGCCCCAAACTTATACCGACCGACAAGGCGGGACTTCTCTTTCGTTCTTTTTTCTTGTAAATTGTTATAATGGAAAACGCCGCAATATATTTTTCAGAATTCGAACAGAATAAAAAAAGCAATTTTTATTTTTCGTTTTTCAGCCTGCCGCATTTACAGCGGGATGCCATCGAAACAATATATGCTTTTTGCCGCTTGACGGACGATATTGTCGACGAGGGCAGCAACGAAAAAGAACAGCATGCAAAACTTCTGCAATGGACGGATGAATTGAAGCGCGCCCTATACGGTGTTTCCCGCTATTCCCTGCTCAATAAACTCGTTTCCATCATTCACCGGTTCAATATTCCGGTCGAACATTTCTATGAATTGATCAAGGGCATGGAAATGGACTTGACGCAAAAACGGTATGGAACATTCGGAGAACTCGAACTGTATTGCTATCGGGTTGCATCGACTGTCGGTCTTATCTGTGCAGAGGTATTCGGGTATCATCAGGAAAAGACAAAAGAATATGCCGTAAACCTCGGAAAGGCGCTTCAGCTGACGAACATCCTTCGGGATATCAAAGACGACGCCAAGCGGGGACGGATTTATTTGCCGCTGGAAGATTTGCGGAGATTCGGCTATACGGAAGAGGAACTGCTGCGGTTTGAAATCAACGATAAATTCCGGGCATTGATGAAATTCGAATGTTCCCGCGCACGCGACTATTTTAGAAAAGCGAAAGCTTCTTTAGCGGAAGAGGATAAAGTCCTTTTTACTGCAGCGCGCACGATGGGAAATATTTACTATCTGCTTCTTCTCAGAATTGAAAATTCCGGGTATGATGTCTTTTCCAGGCGCATACGTCTTTCTTCTCCTCTCAAGCTACTGGTTGCAATGGTTTTACGCCTGCGGAATAATTTTCCCAAAAATTTTCATCGGTATGTAAGAAAAGAACTGCCTGCTTAGCTGGTAAATTGTAAATAGTAAAAAGATATCCGATGTATCGTTTACCAGTTCATTCCTTTCATCATATATGAAATAAAAAATGTTTTACTTTCCTTCGAGCACCGCGAAAGCAACGACGGTATTGTCGGTATGCGAGAGCGAAAGATGCACGTTGCATTTTTCAAGAGCTTTGGCAACCTCACCGGTCAGAAGAATATGGGGTGCGCCGGAAGAATCGTTGACGACGGAAATGTCTTTCCATCGGAACGATCCGCTCCAGCCTGTGCGCATCGCTTTTGCCACAGCCTCTTTAGCGGCGAATCGGGCAGCAAAATGCATATACGGCCGCTTGCGCGTCCTGCAATATGTCACCTCCATATCGCTGAATATTTTTTTATAAAAATGATCTCCCTGTTTCTCAAGCACTTCTTTCATCCGCGGAACGTCGACGACATCGACGCCGATACCGGCAATATTACCTTTTGTGATGTTCATCGTTTTCTTTCCTGACAATACCCGCAAGCTGAGCAATATCGTCGATATCGTAATCGGCATTGGATGTGACCGTTCCGAATGTGTTTCCATAGCGGGCAAAAACGGTTTTCATGCCGACCTTTGCCGCACCGACAACATCCCGTTCTTCCCAATCGCCGATCATAAGCGACTCTTCCGGTTTGATATTCATCTGCTGTAATATCTTCTGAAACGGTTCGGGATTCGGTTTCCGCTTATGCGTATCGTCGAATGTGATGACCGCATCAAAGAGATGATGGAAATTGAGGTAGCACAGCCGCAGCCATGCCTCTTTTGCCGGTGCATCCGAAACGACCCCAAGTTTGATATGCATCTTGGAAAGTTCGATAAGGGTCATGGTGACATGCGGATAGGGAACCAATGCCGCTTCGCGCGCGCGGCGGTATGCAATAACGCCTGCGGATAATATTTTATAATCGATTTTACTGAATTCGCGGTACAGCAGTTCATCAAACACATTCTGGAATTCTATGCCTCGTTCATTGTAGATATCGTCGATGCGTTTATGAATTTCTTCTGCCGTCAGCTTAAAACCCGCGTCCCGCATAGCATGAACAGCCGCATTGACCGCTTGCTTTTTCATCAGCATAAAGTCGACGAGTGTATTGTCGAGATCGAAAATAACGGCGTTGATCATGGATATTATTCCTCCAGCAAATAAGATGCGGCCAGTTCGTAACTGCGTGCACCGAATCCGGCTATAACGCCTCTGCAAACGGGAGCGATCACCGACGTCTTGCGAAATTCTTCCCGGGCATCGGTGTTGGAAAGATGGACTTCTATGACCGGAGCTTTGATGGCGGCAACAGCATCGCGGACTGCGTACGAATAGTGCGTAAACGCGCCTGCATTGAGAATGACGCCGATAACGGAGCTTTCCATGGCTTTATGCAGCGCGTCGATAACGCCTGATTCGCTGTTGGATTGGTAAAACTCGAATTTTGCATTCGGGAATTTATTTTTGAGTTGATTTTCGATATCCCAAAGTGAAAGCGAACCGTAAATTTCAGGTTCACGCTTTCCGAGAATATCGAGGTTCGGTCCGTTAATAACGAGGATATGCATAGTGGCTCCTTCGAAGAAAATAAAAATGTATCATATTCCAAAACGATCAATTTTTTGCGCCTTTGCCAGTTCGTCTTCTATGTACTCCCGTACTGCCGGCTTGAGATAATGTTCGTCGACTCCGACTTCGGCGATACCCTGGGCCAGCAAAGCGGCACGGCGCTGAACCGTCAATCGCTTGTTCACGACGATCAGACGCTCCGCTTTGAGTACGCAGTATCCGCCTTCGAAGTCTCCTTTTTCAAATCGAATGGCAATATTGCAATTATGCGCCAGTTCTTCGAGTTCAGCCAATATTTGTTCCTGAGTCATAGTTCCCGGCCTATCAGCAAAGGAATAAAACATTCATAAAACTATCGTAATTTATTTTGAGGTGCAAGCCGAAACCTCTTCTGTTCACAATTGTCTGCGCCGGACCCGGTCTTGAAAGACCCACCGCTGGATGAGATTTCCGCTCCATACTGCAAAAAGAAAAAATATTGCACCGGCAAGTAAATCGACAACGTAATGGTAGCGGAGATAAATGGTTGAAATGATCAGCAGGATGCCTAGTCCTGTAACGAGCCAGCGGAGTCGGATTTTGTAGCAATGGCTCAAATAAATAACAATCAGTGTCATTTCTGTATGGCCGCTGGGAAAAACATCACGTTGGACGGAGGCAAGTACATTCGGTGTAGTCGATGAAATCGATTCGCCGGCATTGATGACTGCCCGCATCCAGGGCGTGCACAAAAGACCAGGAAGTTCTTGATTCAGAGCATAGAAATTGTGAAGTGTAAACCGGGGACCGACAGCCGGCAATAAAAAATAACCGAGATATGAAAGATAAAATCCGTAAACGATTAAAAATGCTCCGCGGTCGAATTCTTCTGCACTGTGTTCTCTATATAATCCCACGCCGAGGATAACGAAGAGAATATAGTAGGAAAAATATGATATCTGAAATATTTCCGTCAGTATGGGGTTGGCGAATTGTGCCATCCACTGGGTGGGGTAAACGCCGAAGATCCAATGATCTGCCGCACTCAGAAGCCGGTCGTAATCTTCCGGATGAATCGGGTGCACCATAAAATATATTTCTTTAAAAATAAAGAAGATGAAGGGATAGCAGTACCACCGATGAAGCGCTGAAAGAAACACCGTTTTCTTTTTATCTGCCTGAAAAGCGAGCACAGCAACGGCTGCGATAATGACAAGGTTCACGACTATCATGGCAGCATAGTAAGCTATACGTTCGTAAAAGACCGCATTGAGAATGAGAAGAAACATTAAAAATACAATCGAAATAAAATCGACCGGGCTCAATGCTGTATATGTTTTTCTAATATCCATGTTGATCGTTGTATAATATCGTTAAAATTGTTCCGGAAATCCTGCCGCCGTAGAATCCAAAACTGAAAACATGATATGATCGGCCTGATTCCGCGGAACGAAGCGGGACTGCGGTATCATTCTATGACCTTTTCATCAATTCCTTTGTCAGGAGGATGAATTCCTGAACACTAAGATCTTCCGGACGCCGGTCGAGGTCAAAGTTAAGCTTTTTCAGAATCGATTCGCTGAAATCGAGATATTTAAGTCCATTGCGCAGTGTCTTACGTCTTTTGCCGAACGTGGATCGTACGATTGAACGAAAAAGATTGACATCAAAATCCGGCTGTGCATGGCGCATTCGAAGATGTACGACAGCAGAATCGACTTGAGGTTTCGGAAAAAAAACATTCCGGGATACTTTGAATAATTGTTTGCATTCTGTGTTCAGTTGTGTAAATATAGAGAGAACACCGTACTCTTTTGTCTTCGGTCCGGCGCTCAGTCTCTGTGCGACTTCCAATTGCATCATGAGAGTCGCATCGATGACGGCGTTTTGATTTTCAAAAAGAAAAAAGAGAATGTCGCTGGTCAGATAGTACGGGATATTCCCGACAACGCGAAGCTTCGTTCCGTAGAGACGGGCATAAGCGGAGAGATCGACCTTAAGGATATCGTTTTGTATGATGGATATTTGATCGCCGAACTGTTCCCGGAGAGCAGGAATTGCTCGTTCATCAAATTCGACTGCAAGAACAACACCGGCCTCCCGGATTAAGTATTTGGTCAGGGCGCCGTGACCTGCGCCGATTTCCATGACGACATCGGCCTTTTGCAAATGAAGGCTTCCTGCAATTTTGCGGAGTATGTTTTCATCCCGCAGGAAATTTTGTCCGAGACTCTTTTTGGGTTTTAACATGAAATGTTTAAGATCGTTTTCTGCAATATACCGAACAAGAAAAGGAAGTTCAATCATGTACATATAAAAAGACCGGATATTATGTAAAAACATCAAGAAAATCAGTTAAACCGGTACGGATACCGCTCTATCCGCCTGTTCGGGGATGTATCAATTTGAAATTGATTTTTTTGCATTCAATGTGTTTTGCTCTCCGAATATGGGTTCTTTTCATAGATGGGTGTTATGATTTTGGAAAGGTTTTCGCTGCGGCCTGCGGTTCTGACAGGTTTAATGTCAATGCAGTAAGGCAATTTTAAAAGCCGGCATCGGTAAAAGAATTTATATATTGCCGGCTTGTAGCTCGACGATAATTGAAAGGGGAAAGATCCGTCCGCAAGGCATGGGATTCTGTTGTATTGCATCTCGATCGATTTTCCGTTACTTTTCTTACCAACTTTGAAGGTTTGAGCATGTCTAAAATAATAAAGACGCGTTCCGGTAAATCCATGGAGCCGGCAATATCGGTTGTTATTCCCCTCATGAATGAAGAAGGATCGCTGGAAGAACTTTTTGGAAAAATTGCAAACGTGTTGAAACGAATGCAAACCAGCTATGAAATCGTTTTTATTGACGATGGCAGTACGGATAGTTCGTTTGACATTCTTAAAGAACTACATCAAGAATTTCCATCAAATGTGAAAGTCATTCGTTTTCGCCGGAATTATGGAAAAGCCGCAGCATTAATGGCCGGATTCAAATCGGCACAGGGGAATGTGATCGTAACGATGGATGCTGATTTACAGGATGATCCTGAAGAAATTCCGCAGCTTGTCGAAATGCTGGGAAAAGAATGCGATCTTGTTTCAGGGTGGAAAAAAAGGCGGCAGGATTCGTTTCTCTATACGCTGCCGTCGAAGGCTGCAAATTTTATTACAGGCTGGCTGACGGGATTGCATATTCACGATCTGAATTGCGGATTGAAGGCATATAAAAAAGAAGTTGCCGTAGATTTAAAAATTTACGGGGATTTATATCGCTATATTCCGGTGCTGGTACATCTCATGGGTTTTAAAGTTAGTGAAAAACCGGTTCAACATTATCCGCGGAAATACGGGCAATCGAAATATACAATCGGAAAATTTCATCGCGGATTTCTCGATTTGCTTACCATTCTCTATACAGCCAAGTATTCCCGCCGACCGCTGCATCTTTTCGGTTTGTGGGGCTTGCTGTCGCTTTTTATTGGATCGGTAATTGACGGATGGCTCATTCTTGGCCGCATTTTTGGAGAGACTTCGCTCAGCAATCGTCCGCTCTTTATGATCGGTTTTCTTTTTGTCATTATCGGCATTCAATTTATATCAATCGGCCTGCTCGGGGAAATGATATCACGCAGCGAACGGAATGAACAGACCTATACGGTGCGAGAGGAACTTCGATAAATGCCGAAGTCTGCTGTGACACGTTCTTCTAAACGTCAAAATGTTTCGCCTGTCCAGCTTGTCTTCCCGAATATCTCATCAATGGAGGAACTCTATCGATCTTTGCGGCAGTCGCGCACAATATCTCTATTTTGGTGTGTTTGAAGCGAACATGCGTCCGCAATCTCAAAGATTATTGAATCCGTTGAATGCGCCGGGATGGTTGATACCGCTTACCTATACCGTAGATTCTTCAGTTGTTCTCTGCAGGGTATCCGCTTCAGGAGACCGTGCGCCTTCGGCGCAATAAAGACACTTTTTGTAATTTCAGCAATTATTATTGATCTTTTTTAAGATTTCATGGAGAGAGTATGAAAGTAAAGAGTGATTGTCGTTTATTTAAAGGAGAAGTTCCCTGCCGCCCGCATAAAATAAAAGGCGTGCATTGTGAAAATTGTCCGGACTATGATGCGACGGATAAAAACATCCTGATTGTCAAGCTTGCAGCGATCGGTGACGTTATACGTACAACCCCGCTCCTACGTCGTATTAAAAAGGAATATCCCAAGTCAAAAATATGGTGGCTTACACGAACGCCGGAAATACTGCCTGCAGAAGTCGACGTGAAGCTTCCCTTTGTTTTAGAATCCATTATTGCATTGACAGAAACGCCTTTTTACCTTGCATTCAATCTTGACAAAGACCGTGAAGCCTGTGCGTTGATGAATAAAATTAAGGCTAAGAAAAAATTCGGCTACGACCTTGTCAACGGTATTTGTCATCCCTTGAATTCTGCAGCCGAGCGGAAATGGGAAACAGGATTGTTTGACGATGTCAACAAAGTGAATACCAGAAGCTATGTGGAAGAAATATTCGCAATAGCCGGATATGCCTTTTGCGGCGAACGGTATATGCTGCCGTTCTATGATTGGCAGGATAGACGATGGAAATTTGTAAAAGGGAAAAAAGTGGTGGGTCTTAACACAGGGTGCGGCGGCCGGTGGACCTCACGGCTCTGGCCTGAAACACACTGGGTTACACTTGCTGTATCGCTGAAGAAAAACGGCTATGAAGTGGTGCTCCTGGGCGGAGAACAGGAACACGAGAAGAATTTAAGACTGGCCAAAAAATCGAAAGCTCTATATTTCGGACATTATTCGCTGAACGGCTTTATCAATTTGATGAATCACTGCGATTTGGTGGTGACGGCTGTGAGCATGGCGATGCATTTGACAATCGGTTTGAATAAAAAAATTGTTCTCTTTAATAATATTTTTAATAAAAACGAATTCGAATTGTATGGTTTAGGCGAAATATTGGAACCTGATTATGACTGCACCTGTTATTTCTCGCCGATATGTCCGAATAATTGCATGCAATATTTAAAACCGGAACGAGTTCTCGAAACTATAAAGAGATTGCTCCCGAAGAAATGAAGATCCTTGTTCTCAGCACGGCCTATCCATGGCGCGGCGGCATTGCTCATTACATTGCACTGCTTGCAGGCCATCTACAAAAGAATCATCGAGTAGATATTGTCACATTTACACGGCAATATCCGTTATTTCTTTTTCCCGGCAAAACTCAGAAAGAGTCTGGGGATCCGGGTATTGTTTTGCAGACAGAATCGATGGTCGACTCGATTAATCCGGTCAACTGGATCCTCACCGGATGGAAATTACGGAAGCGAAACTATGATGTCGTTGTTTTTAAATACTGGCTTCCTTTCTTCGGGCCTTGTTTTGGAACAATATGCCGGTTGATCAAGTGGAGAAAAAAAACGAAAGTTATCGCTCTATGCGATAACGTGCTGCCTCATGAACACCGTCCGGGCGATTCAATATTTACAAAATATGCTTTTCATATTGTCGACGGATACGTTGTGCAATCTGAATCTGTAGAACAGGATTTATTGTCCTTTGTTAAGAATCCCTCCTATAAGCGTGTGATGCATCCGATTTACGAAAATTTCGGGGCTTCGATCTCAAAAATTGAAGCGCGAAAAGCATTGGGATTTAAAGAAAACGACCGCATCATTCTTTTTTTTGGGTATATCAGAAAATATAAAGGCCTGGAACTCCTGCTTGAAGCGATGAAGACGATTAAGAAATCGATGGATATTCATTTGCTGGTAGCGGGAGAATTTTATGATGATGAACTGCATTATCGTGACTATGTAAAAATAAACGATCTGAACAACTGCGTCCATTTTATTTCGGAATATATTCCCAATGATCGTGTTCCATATATTTTCTCTGCAGCTGATTGCGTCGTGCTTCCGTATCGTTCGGCAACTCAAAGCGGTATCGTACAAATTGCGTATAATTTTAATAAACCTGTCATTGTTACGGATGTCGGCGGGTTGGCGGAAACTGTATCGGACGGCATTTCCGGATTTGTGGTGCGTCCCGGATCGCCTGAGGCGCTTGCCGGATCTATCGAGGCCTTCTACCGTGAAAAGAAGGAAGCTTCTTTTGTCGAAGGTGTAATAAAGGAAAAGGCGAAATATTCATGGGATACTCTGGTTAAAGCAATTGAAGCATTGGCAGAAAAATCGTGAACATTGATGCCTGGAGATGGTGAAAAGAATGAAGAAAGTTCTTTTTATTTCGTATTATTGGCCGCCGTCGGGGAAGAATACGCTTCACTGGCCTTTGTTTGTTATGCGCCATCTTCCGGAATTCGGATGGCAGCCGGGAGTGTTGACGGTAGAAAAAGATTCTTTTTCATTTTCGGATGAAAGCCTGTGCGCGTACATTGCGCCGGACGTAAAGGTTTTACGCACTAAGGTGCATGATCCCTTTTCATTATATAAAAAGTTTATCGGTAAAAAACAAAGTGACCCGTTGATCGGATCAGAAATGTTTTCCCATACTGATACGAGCTGGCGCCACCGATTGGCGGTATGGATGCGATTGAATATTTTTATTCCCGATGCACGAATCGGCTGGTATTGTCCTGCATTGCGCGGGGGAGAGTCGTTCATTGATGAAGAAAAACCGGAAGCAATTGTTACGATCGGACCGCCGCATAGTTCTCATTTGATAGGCAGGAAATTAAGCAGACGTTTCGGATTACCTCATGTGGCTGTTTTTATCGATCCTTGGGTGGATATTGCATATTACCGCGGCTACCAGCGGACTAAGTGGGCTCTTGCTTTGGATACGCATTGGGAACGCTCGGTGATGGAATCGGCCCGTCGGTTGGTCTTTGTCACACACGATATGTGCTCGGTATATATGCAGAAATATCCGTGTATATCTGAAAAATCCGACATTCTCTATTGGGGATACAGCGGAGAGCTATTTCCTAAAAACAAACCGGCAGGAAAAACAAAAGAAGAAGTTCTTCTTCACGCAGGCAATCTGTACGATTATCAGAACCCGCAGTCACTCTGGAAAAATATAAGATATGAAATTGACCGGGGACGTCCGCTTCGTCTGCGCTTTGTGGGAACGGTAAGCAGCGGAATCCGGCAATCGATTGAAACTGCGGGTCTGGGACCATATACAGCCTATTTGGGTTTTTTGCCGCTGCCGCAGGTGCTTGAGGAAATGGAAGCCGCAACCTATTTATTATTTTGTGCTACGGAAAAACGCCATGTACCGGGAAAGCTGTTTGAATATCTTCGTGCAGGGAATCGGATTATCGGATTCGGCGACGATAATGAAGAGATCCAAATGATATTGCAAAAAGCGCATGCGGGGAAATTGTTTCCGTACCAATACCAAGGAACCGATATTTTCCAGCAAGTACAATCAATGACACCGGATCCGGATGCAGCCGCACAATTTGACCGTAAAATAATTGCTCAGGGATTGGCAAAAATATTGGATGAAATAACGTGAACGGCTCTGGATTTGTGTGTTGCGGTACCGATCGCTATTCTCGATGAGTATATCGGGAATAACAGGATAAAAACGCGCTATTTGAGAGCTTTGTCCACCAGATTTTTTACCGTATCTACTGCGATTGTTTGAATATTTAAACTTGAACCGTCTTTGAATTTTTCAACCAGTTCTTCAAACGAAAAACGGGAGCCGGCAATTTCAGGTGGATAGGCATAAAAGACAGCCGGATGTAATTCTTTCGGATATTCAGTGAACCTGCCGAAATGATTTCCGTTTGAAATAACCACTACAGGGATATCTGCAGCAGCACCGATGTGAGCTATACTGGTATCGTTGGACACAACGAGCAATGATCCCTGTATCAGGGCAATGGTCTGACACAGGTCTGATTTGCCTATCATATTTGTTACGTATGATCGTTCTGCGATGGATTGTTGTTCCTTTTGAGCAGGGAGATCATGAATATCACCGATAAGAAAACTGGTTAATCCATATTTTGAATGCAGGTAGTCGATGAGGTGAAGAAATTTTTCAATGTGCCATCGCCTTTTTGACAGAAGCGCGCCCGGACATACAACCGCGTATTTCACGTCATTTGCTTGACGAAGGAGAGACGGCAATGAAGGCTTTCGAACGGAAATATTTATGCCCAGCAGTTTTTCGAAATATTCTTTGATTTTAGAGAACTCAAAAACAGCGGATGGCGAAATATCAATAAGTTCAGTGTAATACCTGTTGAAAATCTTTCGTTCCCAGTGTTTAGCATGGATGAAATCCCCTTTGCACCCTACTGATTCTCTTGCACCGGCAGCACGTACAATCGAATCTTCAAGTATCGAGTCGCGGGAATAAACAGGATTGAGCACAACTTCGAATCCTTTCCTCCGGATCTTTGCCAGGAGAGCGAATCTATAAAAAAGATGACGCTTGAACGAATTATGATTGACCCATATAAAATCCGACACCGTTTGGGAATCGAAAGTCATTGCCAGATCTTTGTAGGACTCGTTTCCGCAAAGAGTTATTGAATATCCCCTATATCGTTCGGCTGTTTTCAATGTCTCTAAAAAATTACGAAAGAGGATATAATCACCAATGCCCTCGATTTGGACGACGAGCAATGTCTTTGAAGTCGTTTGCTTGTGCCGCCATCGAAGTAACCCATCAACGATATAAAATCGCATGAACCGCTGAGAATCAATAAAACCAAGAATCAGTGTTTTAATAAATGCAAGAGAAGAAAACTGTCTCATATGTGTAAGAAGTCTTTAAGATCCGTTTCATAAAAGTAATTTTTATGTTGAAGATAAGCGACGAATAATACCCCACAGCTTGACGAATTTGTTGGGGCAAATGGATTTACGGAATGTTTTGCAATCAGTTTTGGTATCTGGAATAATAAATATCGGATGAACTATCTGCTGCATTGGATGTGTAGGACGATTGGCAAGCGGATGATGGATGTCGAGGGTGTGCGTGGCATTCGCATCAAAACCGATATTTGAGACTAAATTGATATTAGGAATTACTGCAAGTCCATTGTTGACCGACATCGTAAACTGCCATTGAATATCCCATGTGTCGATTTTATTATGGTGCACAAAATCAAACTTCTTTTGCCAGAAATGCCGCATTGCAGGGGAATGAAATAATGATTGCATCAGATGGCGTTCAAGTACTTGGGGGAAATGTGAAATTGTAACATCATATTTCTTCCATGCTCTGCGCCACGTTGCCCATCCCCAGATTTGAGTAAGTGTGGAAAAATAATACGATGCATCGCTGATTGGGAGATGCTTTAAGTATTGCGTGCCGCCAATTTCCATAATACGTTCATCATGGCGGTATCGTTCCAAAAGATCTGCGCAGAAATGAAAGAAGGATCTGTCTGGCAGACAATCGTCTTCAAGAATAATTCCTTCTTCCACATGATCGAAAAACCATGTGATTGCAGAACTGACCCCAATCTTACAGCCCAGATTGTTCTCTGAAAAATGCGTCTGTACATCGCATTCCCAATCAACTTGCTTAATAAGAGCGCGTGCCTGCATGCATCGTTCGGCTTCACCGATTTTTTGCGGGCGTGGTCCGTCTGCCGAAACGAATAATCGAGGAGGCTTAACGGCGCGGATTCGCTCAAATACGCGAGCAGTCGTATCCGGACGGTTAAAAATGATAAAAAGAATTGGTGTTGTGAATGGTTTTAGAGTCATATCATCTGTAATGGCGGCATCCTATTGTTTGTTTCCATGTCTTGAAGAGGAATATTCTTATCTCAATAAAAATGTATGTGTCCGTAACAGGGGTGCTTTGCCGAGAACCTCCATTAATTTAAGATATTTTTTTGTACCGACAAGTTTGAGAAAGAAAAACGCTGTTTTTGCCAGGAATAATGATCGGATGGCTTTTTGTGGGACCTTTTTCCCATAATGCTTGAGAGTCTTATAAAACTCTTTTTTACTTAAAAGAAATGGATGCGGGCAATATCCGGCAATCATTGCATAAAGCCGGCGTTCAAGTATTGAAATTGCAAAACCATCGGCAAAGTAATTATATCCATAGGAGATGCTTTTATATTTTATATAATCGTTGCTGCGCACTCGATGCCGGTACTCAATATAGAGAGTTCGAAGTTCGGGATGAATGTCGAATCCTACGGTCTTATCATGCTTTGAAAGGATTGATTCATTTTCAATATCGATAGAACTGAAGTGGTAAAAAATCAGGCTACTGGTTTTGTTGACCATACCATGTTCAATGACCCGTTCATGCAGATTCCAAAGGCTTACATTGTAACCGGGGTTCCGCACAATGAAAATGTTTTCCCAAAAGACGATTGCCAGTTCAGCCCATTTTTGGTCGACAAAAATTCCCGTGTTTGGTTCTATAAAGCACAGGTATTGACAACGCTCTTTCCACCAGTCAAGAAATTCAACGGTTTCTTCGGAATTGGAAATTCCTATGAAACCAAGATTAAAGATCCCGCTGTATGTCATGTTTTGCTCCCATTGCACTTTATCGAGGAACGATTTCGGCGCTTGTGATGGATGAAGTGCATGCGGAGTCAATGCAATCGAAAAAGTATCCAGAGCATGCAGGACGTCGTCCAACCGTCCATAGACATAGATATCGGGGTCTAAGTAAAGTATTTTTTTATAGCCTTTATTGAGCAAGAAAGAAAAGAAAAAGGGTTTTACGGCAGTATTGAGTTCTGTAATTTCATAGACAAATGCCATTTGTTCAATACTGGGAATGTGCAATTCACCCAATGTTAAAGCAGAAAACCAATTTTCTACAGGAATATCCTTTACATCTTTGTCGACAAAAAGGTAGAAGAGATCGCATTCGGCATGCTGGGCAGAAACGGATTGAAGCAGGGTTATTCCGAGCGAATAGTAATTAACGGATGAAACCGTACAAATGGCCGTTTTATTCAAGATTATGCCCGTTCATTTATTATAAGACAATAAGAGATTGATTTTTTCGATTACAATATCGACAGGTATATCACGAACTTTTCCATGATAATGAATGATGCAATTCTCCTCTTGCTGCGTCATCCCGGAATATGGAGTATAGAAAGCAAAGTTTTCCCAAATGCCGAGCAGCACTATTTTAGGGATGGATAATGCATTGGCGAAATGAGCAAACGCACTGTCAACACCGATCATAAACCGGCTCTTTTTTATCACCTGGGCAATTTCTGATAGAGAGAGTGACCCGCAAAGGCTGATAAATTCCGGTCTCTTCATGTTGATTGAACTTGCCATTCCGACTTCAACAACTGATAGTTTTTTCTGTTCGATAAGATAATGAATAATTTGTTCCCATTGAGGGGTAGTCCAATTTTTTTCAACGGCATTTGAAGACGTATGAATAACGACATACCATTCAGGCAGTCGAAAATCTTGTTCACTTGCGTATGGCGGCAAATAATAGACAGGTCTGTCTTTAAGTTTCGGAATATTTGCCATGAGACAGAAAGCATCTAAAAGAGTGCCCATGTGAAAATAATTCGTGAATGTTACTCCGTGCTTGGTGGGATTCGACAGCATGATCCAATACTTTGTGCATAATCTTCTGTCAAAATGTAAATCAAAAACAAGGTAAAAGACCGATAATATTTTTTTGAGATATATCCATTCTGACAAACAGGATACGGTTATAATCTTGTCGATGTTGGGATTAAAGCGAAGTAATTCTGCGTATTGTATGCTGACGACTCGGATGAGAAGATGGTCTTTATACTGGTGTTTCAGATATCTATCAATCGGTTCACTTGCAACAATATCGCCTATGTGTTCGATGAGAGATACGACGACTTTTTTCTTCGTTTTTTGAAAAAAATACAAATCGAGAAATTTCTCAAAAGCCAGGATATAGAGATGGGATAAATAAATGCTCTTAGCCAATTTATAAACATGAGTGTTATGTTTACTGAGCCACGCAGCTATTATCTTTTGTATCCGCATCAATTATCTGCCGCTATAAAATATATTCTTTTTCACTTCTTTCCCCAAATACCGGCGGCCTTGCCGGAAAGAATTTTTTTGACTTGAAGAGGCCATAGAAAACACCCGGGGAACAAGCAAAGAGAGGGTGCAAGAATGACGCCGGGTATGCCCAGATGCAAATATTTGGAAAATATAATTGCCAGCGGTATATTTACAATCCCCGCAGCAATCGAATACAGGAGCTCCATGCGGATGATCCCCGTACCGTTAATAAAATTTGAATAGATACTGGACCATGCAATGATAAGCACATAAATTCCCATTGCAATAGAAATAGCAATGGGAATATGAATTTCCCTGCCAACCCACATCCTGTAAAACGTATTTGCAAAAAAAGTCATAAGAATGACAATTGCAACGCTCAAAAACCATAATCGCCTTAAGACGTCGAGTGTTCTTTGGATCCATGGAATGTCTCCCCGTGTAAACGCTTCCGTATAAGCAGACCAAAACGGAAGGAGAACAAGATAGAAGACCATAGAAACGATGTTAAAATATTTAAATGCAATGTTATAGGGAATAACTTCCGCCGGCGAAAATAGTTGGATGATAATAATGTTTGAACTTGAAAAAATGATCAACGCACTTATTTGCAAAATAAAAAACTTTACGCCTAAATTCATAAGTTCTTTAGCATGGGAAAATTGAACATAGCGCATTGATGGCCGAAGATGCCGGTATTTTGACGAGAATAAAATAATCGAAGCACCGACGGGAACGAGTCCGGTGCAGGCTCCGAGTCCTATGCTGAGGCTGAGTAATGAGCTTTGCGTCGTATGTATCAAGAACCAAATAATGGCAAGTGAAAGAATGTTTCCACAGACATCTATGACACTATTGGACGCCGGTTGTTGGTCTGCGACAAGAACTGTTCCGATAAGTCCAAAAATAAAACGGAAACAGAAGAAAAAGAACGTAATTCCAGCAACCATGCTTAACTCGGCTGATATATCGCGAGGTGCATTAAGAAGCGATGACCAGTTTAAAAGCGGGTTGATAAGGACAAAGACCAAAAACAAGACAACCATGACCAGCGTAAGAATAGCGTATGTCGTACTAACATATATACGGGCAAGTTCGAAGTCATTTTTTGCTTTCGCCTCGGCAAATTTATTCCGAAATCCGTTTCCCAAGCCAATATCGAAGAACGTAAACCATCCGACGATTGAACTGATAGTCAGCCAAATGCCGTATTTTGTCGGGGTCAAATAATGAAGCGTCAGCGGAACAATCAAAAAACCGGTCAGGAGGCTGATACCTCGCAGGATGAGCAATGCGAAAATATTTTTTCTCGCCCTTACCGTCCGGGCATTACCGAAAAAGAAAATAGGCTCAATAATTGGTTTGAACCATACATAAATGCGTTGAGTTCTCTTGCCGAGAAGTTGAAAAAGTTGATTCATCATGAAATTATTCAATATAATTAGTTTTCACTGAAAAATACGCGGTGTTGACGGAGAGAACATGATTGGATTCATATCGATTTCAAGCCTTTGCTGCGGACAATAAATTCTGCTTCCCATTAAAAATGTGAACACCTATAATTGCTGATGCTGCATGAGTCTTTCAAGATACGACATAAAAGAAGCAATTTTTCCGACTCCTTTAGGATGGTTTTATACTAAAAATACCGGTTACGGAATCCGGCGGCAAATGGAAAAAAATTGACCTTTATTATAAAGGATTTAATTTTTTCTTTGCTCTTCCTTTTTTAATCCAATACGATATGCCCAGCAATATCAGCATTCCATAGACAATAAGAGAAATCCAAAAACTTATTTGTTTACCTATAGAGAACATCTCCGGCTCAAATTTCATCGTCACCGTATGTTGGCCTACCGGCACGACAACACCACGGAATAAATAATCCAACCGAAGAATTTCCGTTTCTTTCCCATCAATATATGCTTTCCAGCCTTTGGGATAGTACGCATCGCTTAAAAATAAAAGATTGTTTCCCGTAGCAGTGACGTGAATTTCCAACTCTTGCGTCCGATAACTTGTAACCGATGCGATTGCACCTTCTTTGGGTGCATCCAGCGTAGTCGAAAGATGCTGGAGTATATACGCCGTATTGCGCGGATCAAACGACATTGAAGCAATTTTACGGAGGGTGGCCATGCCGTCGGCAACCTCGCACGTGTTTACAAAAAAAGCATGCGGAAGGTAATATCGAAATGCATATACATTCGTTTGTCCGTCCTTATACACTCGCGTCAGCATGGCGCTGGAATCTTCCCTGTTGGTGATAAGATATTTGATGTTCATTAATTGCCAAACAAGTGGATTTCCCATACCTGCAACATCAACCATATCTTGAAAAATTCGCATTTTTGCCGCGTGATAGCCGTATGCATTATAAAGCTTCCAGTATGCAAGCGTGTTGTCGTAAACCGGCTGGCCGTTTTCCAGCCTTAATACACGATATTGTGTCGTATCTTGCTGCAGAATGTGTACATAATTGGGTGTTTCCACAGCTTGCCCTGCTTCTTGCGGAGTTATAGGATCATGCGGTTTGGATGCTATCCGCCAGAGATCGAACAAGACAACAAGAATAAGAATGGCGTATACTGCTGTCGATTGCATTTTTCCCTTTTGATAATAGTAGAATGCGCCAAAGGTAACTCCCAGCAAGGCGAGAGCAATCATAACATCCGCAACTACTGAGGAAAAAATAAAATCGAACATCATTCCAACAACTTCCAGATTCAACTGGCCGTATGAATGCGAAAGCGCTTTGCCGACATCCTGTAACGGAAAAAATGCTTGATACACCTCTTTGAAAAGATCTCTTCCTAAAAGAATGATAAGAAACATTCCCGCTATGCCGCCAAAAATATATTTCCATTGTTTTGCTTGTCCCGGAGTGATAGGTTTTCTTTCCTCCGGCAGGAAAGACAGTATGCCGTATCCTGCAAGGATCGGTATAAAAAATTGAACAAGCATCAAGATCATGGATGGGACACGAAATTTGTTGAAGACCGGGCAATAGTGATACATCAAATCGTAGATTATTGAAAATTCTTTCCCAAATGAGACCAGCAGTGAAAAAACAATAATTCCCCCCATATATTGGACCAGCGGTTCCCGTCTGTAGCGATAAAAGCCGATGATGGCAAAAACCAGAGCAATGATGCCCATGTATTGCGGTCCATCCACTGAAGGCTGCGGTCCCCAGTATAGATATAATTTGACCAATTGATTTTGTGTCAACGGTCCTTGATAAGGAAGCGGTCCGAAACCGTACCACGACGGGATAAAAAACGTTATAATTTCTCCCGGACTAAACGACCAATTTGTTGCATAATCATAATCCAGTCCTCCTCCTATAGTTTTTGTAAGAGAAGTATCCGCTGTGGTTTGAATCGGATTTGAACCGCGAATAGAATATGGATTGTACTCGAGTGTCGAAAAATTCTGTGCTGATCCCATAAGAAAAGCAAGCCCTGTCGCAAGCAAAAAGACTGCACCGCTTGCAATAACGTTTTTCAAATTTTCTTTTTTCCTCAACGCCCGAACAATATAGAAAAGAAAGTATGCGCCTAATGCAAGGTAAATATAAAATAAGAATTGCATGTGTGAACATTGCAGCATTAACCGGATAAACACAGGAAGTAAAAGAGCCAGAAAGATATTAAATTTTTCCCGGAGTTTGTCCGTAATGAGAAAGACATAGGGAAACCATGAAAGCACAGCAAGCTTGGTTGTGTGTCCCATCATAATATACATTGCCGTATAGGTTCCATACATCGCCATGAGGGCAATAAGAACCGCAATCGATTTGCGCTTAAAAATCTGGTACACAAGAAGATACATGCCGATTCCATAGACAAGATAAAAGATGAGACTTGAACCCGAATTACGCTCGTTGAGAAAAAGGAACGACAATTCATTGCGTCCAACCCACTCCCATACACTGGTCGTTATATCAAAAGACTGAACAACCGGGTACGTAAGTGCGGCATATCCCGGCATACCGCAAAAGAGATAAGGATTCCAAAGTGGCACGCTTCCCTCATGCTGCGCCTCCTCGAGAAAAGTTTTCCATACGGGAAGAGAATCCGATGATTGATAGACTTTTCCATCGAATACCAGTGCATGAAAAAAAATCAGTATGCTGAGATAAATAATCGCTATCGCAGCCGGATGTTGATATTTGTTTGGAATGATGGGCTGCTCGGCAGCCGTGTATCTTGCGGAGCGTGCTTGTTTGATGGGGGCATTTGCCATTGTAGAATCTCACTCTGTAATAATCGATATTATAAAAAAATATCTTCTATCGGCTTTTTGTTTATCGTTTTGGCGAAACAAATTGCAATGAATGCAGTATATTCCATTTTTGAAGGCGAAAAAGAACGGCTGTGATTAAACAGCCGATTCCATATTTTATGCTGCTTATGAAATTGATGGAGGAAGCCTCTGCAAAATATTTCGTGGGACATGTAATCTCACCTATCCGAAACTCCGCATAAATTGCCTGGGCAAGAAATTGATTGTCGAAGACAAAATCATTGGAGTTGTTTTCCCATGGAATGTTTTCCATAACCTGGCGCGTGTAAGCACGGTATCCTGTGTGATATTCAGAAAGTTTTGCTCCCATCAATATGTTTTGTATCAGGGTAAGAAAGCGATTGCTGATATATTTATAGATCGGCATTCCTCCCTGTATTGCTTTGCCCCCAAGAATACGCGATCCGAGTACAAGATCGTATTCGCCCGACAAAAGAAGGTAGACCATCGCTCCGATAAGTTTCGGTGTGTATTGATAATCCGGATGGAGCATAATGATAATGTCGGCCTTTGAATCAAGGGCTGCCGTGTAGCAGCTTTTCTGGTTGGCGCCGTAGCCGGAATTTTTTTTATGGATAATAGTCTTAATTTTTAATTCTTGAGAAATTTTCGCGGTGTGATCGGTGCTGGCATCGTCCACAAGAATGACTTCGTCCACAAGTTCCAGAGGAATTTCCCTGTACGTATTGACAAGTGTCTTTGCGGCATTATAGGCGGGTAAGACCACGACAACCTTTTTTTCTCTTACCATGAAGCGAATACTTTCACTGAAGTGGACTAAAAGATTTATGGAACGAGATATTCCAATATACGAAAATGATATATTCCATGCATGCAGGCAGATCAAAATTTCAAAGCAATAAATCTAAAATTATCCTCGACGTATCGCCGCAATTGAGCAGGAAGGCCGGTACGGTGGAGCTAGGAAAGCTGCTTGAAAGATACGTAAAGGAATTCGAAGCTAGCTCAATCAAGTCGGTCACAATAATCATCGGTTGCCGTTAAGCAATAAAGTAAAGAAGAATCATCCATCAACGAATCAACAAAAGAGTAAACGCGCCGCCGGCTGACAACCCGGACCCGCAGGAACATCGTTGAAACAAATCGCTCATTAAGGATATTGTGGAAAATCTTTGAGGCATGTGCAATCGTGATCAATAGCCAAATGTCAAGTGATCGATATTCCGCGGCTCAAGGCCGTGGCAACAGAACATCGAAGTGAAACCAAATAGTGTGCCTATTTGAAATACGGTGATGCAAGTGCCTTTTTCCGGGAATGCTGCTAAAGTCGTTCGATATGAGAACCTTTTCAAAAGCATTGCAACATATTGATACACCAAAAATTAAAAACCGCAGCGTGGACTGCATAGTTTGCTAAAGTGATTTACAAATACGCCCCATCTGCCGCTTTAAATATGAGACTTTTAAGGCTCTTATTTTCGTGTGCTTCAGGGCAATAGCAATTTGAAAACGAAAGACTAAGATCGACAAAGTCTATCGTTAAATCAGAGAAAGGCGTAACAAATGCTGCGATAGTAAATATTGTCAGAGGCGAAGAATTTACTTTGCGAATACTTCAGGTTGAAGACACGCTTGGAAGAGGCATGTAAAAGAAAACTTTAACTATACCGATAAAAACATCCGTCTCATCTTACAGCCTAAAAAGTCAGATCACTAATGAGTTTTCTTTTATTGTTCAATAAATCTATTACCGGCAGATGAGCTATAAGTTTGATACGTTCATCTCCACGAATATACGTTAGATGTCCGGTTTTATCTTTTGATTGTCTTGCCTTACTTAAAACATATCCGTCCTTATAATTTAACGGCTTGAGCTTCTTTGCAACGTCATGTCGTGCGAAAAACGCATTCGAACCGTCTATACTGGATCCCACGAATATATATCCTTTTCGTTCTGCAAGAATGCATAATGCCCTGAGAGATGCACCGAAGTAAAGACAAGAGAAGTGTGCTTCAAGTCGATTGAAATTTTCATCGTATGGAATAGTTACAGCTTCTTTACTGCCGAAAATGCTGTTATATTCGCAAATTACTATTCGAGGAGAAACAATGTCGATAGCTTCCCATATCCAATAATCATTGCCGTCTATATCGATGCTTAATATGCCGATATCGCCGTTCATACCCTGGGTTTGTATTAAGCGATTAATATTTTGCCGGGTTACAAATGCCTGAACTGCAGATAGATCATGCCTCCAGTATATTTCAGACGACTGAATTTTCTTGATATTTGCAGGATCCGAATCCATGATAAGGCCGCGCCAATTATTATTCATTAATAAAAAGCGCGTATTTGATTCCCTATAATCTTCAATTCCGAATTCAATAAAAATATTATTTTCTATAGGTACCTTAGCGATGAGAAATTGAATAATTCCGTCTTCGTCCCATTGAGAAAACACCTTAAACCCAATATCCGACAATTTCCGGGGGTATCTTTGCGTGTTGTGGATATCCTTAATTAAAAGCTTTGCGGTCAGAATTCGGCTTTGTTCGATATAATTCTCTATGACGCTTAATCTGTAGTTCAGCGGTGCAGCGTAGGGCTTTAATAACTTTTTTATAATTTTTTTCATATAATTTTCTGATATAAAATATATATTTATCATAGGTTTGTCAAGAGAACGACATCTCCGGCAAATATGGTCTATAAGTTTGCAGATGCTGCATGATTTGAAGTGATCTTGCAGAATCGATATCGCTCTTTAATACGCTGTTTTATCGTTCTATTCACCAACAATCCTGCCGAGCGGGATTTACGAATGTCAAAAGTAAAAATGAAACCATCGGTTGTTCCGGAAGTCCGATTGTTGCGAATATATTTTGCTGACTGCCGCAGGCAGTGCATGTTATTTCACGATCTTCAATGCGACTTGTAAATAATTGTTCACAGCACCTATTAATTTGGTCTTGATGTAGAATGAATCTGAGAAACACTTGTAAGCAAAAAACTCGTGGTTGGGGACGTTGAATTCGTCAAAAATTATGATGTCTCCCTCTTTTAGATATCTTGCGATTGATGTGAGCACAAAATGCGCTGAAGAAAATAGATCCGCATCGAGATGAACAACCATTCTTTTGCCGTCATCGAGATTATATTTCTTTAAGAATCCAAAAAGCGTTTCCTGGAAGAGTCCTTTGATAAACTCTGCTCTTGGATCCTTCGAGATCGGGACCGAAGAATGCATTTCTCCCTTTTTAAAAAATCCCCAATTTTCCGGCAATCCTTCAAAAGTGTCGAAGCCATAAAATCGTGAATCACTGTTCTTGTTTGCATTCAACCACCAAGAAAAGGAGAGACCGCTGCTTACCCCAAATTCCAAGTAGATAATCGGTTCAAATTGGACGTTCTCTTTTTGTGATACATAATCGTAAAGTTTATAACGCTTATTATGATCCCGAAATGGGTTGTAAAAATCATTTAAGATGTTTTCACGAGGTTGTTGATAAATCCACTGCGTAAGCCGCAACGTGTTGGCGAAGAAAATAAACGGATTGCTGAGGAAGTAAAGAAATGCCCCGGGTCGCAAGAAAAGGACGATTCCTTTTATAAATGAATTGACTTTTATAATTTGTTTTCTCATATCATCCTTTCTGTTGAAATATGTCCTTTTCCCGTAAAATGATCGAGCCTTTGAGGATTCTTTCAGATTATTACTTTCTTATCGTTTCCCTTCATTCCGATAGAGATGAAAAACTGTTTGTCGCTCATATGTGCCTCTTCATCGTCGTTTTCTTCCGGTTTTTACCTTGTTGCCGCTGCTCTCTCTAATACTCATGGCTGTCCGATAATTTAAAATCTGGAAGGAACCTGCAGAGCGTAACATTTGATCGTGTTCAGTTAAAACTCATTTTCAAAGTTGCAATAAATCCACTCTTTTGTCAAGCTTTGAGAGTGTCATAATTCAGAAATTTTCCCTTAAAAGGGAATCTGCATTCTCAGGTAAATTTCTTTATGGTCCTTTTTCATCGGGTAGAATACGAGGCCGTGGCGGATGAATAAAAAAACTTACAGTATTCGGGAAATTATCCCGTGTTTCTTCTTAAAACTGCTAAAGACAGGATAATCTCTACCATTTTAATAAATTCTGTCTTATACTATAGTATGGCATACAAATTGAAACTTAAAAGTATGGAAAAAACATTGAAAAACAATCCGAAGAACACCGAAAGAGAAAATTTATGATCCATGGAACCATTGTTGTTGCCAAGGATATTTGTAAAGCGTGTGAACTTTGTATCACTGCCTGTCCGCAGGAATGTCTCGAACTTTCGCCGCATCTCAATGAAAAAGGATACCGCTACGCTCAATTAAAGAACGATACCTGCACCGGATGCATCAATTGTGCAATTGTCTGTCCTGACAGCGCTATCACGGTCTATCGGGAATCAAAAAAAAAGAACGCATCTTAATTGCACGAAAACAAGAAAGTATGGATATGGCGATAGAAAACGGAAAAGAAATGAGACTGATGAAAGGGAACGAAGCGCTTGCCGAAGCGGCTTTTCGTGCAGGTATGAAAGCCTACTTCGGTTATCCCATCACACCGCAGTCGGAAATTTTGGAATATCTGGCTTTCCATGCCCCGGAGCATCCGGATGTGGTTGTCTTACAAGCAGAAAGCGAGCTTGCCGCAATTAATATGGTCTATGGTGCATCCGGTGCCGGCGCCCGCGTCATGACTTCTTCTTCAAGTCCCGGGATCAGTCTTATGCAGGAGGGATTGTCATATATGACCTCAGCGCATTTGCCGGCATTGATCGTCAATGTACAGCGCGGAGGGCCGGGTCTCGGCACTATCCAGCCGTCCCAGAGCGATTATTTCCAGGCGGTCAAAGGCGGGGGACATGGAGATTATCATTTACTCGTTCTTGCACCTGCTTCAGTGCAGGAAATGGTCGATTTCGTTTTTGAAGGATTCCGTTTATCGGAAAAATACCGCAATCCGGTTATGATTCTTGCCGATGGCGCACTAGGACAGATGATGGAAAAGGTGGTTCTTCCGCCGGCCGGCACGCTCCCGAAAGCCGACGTGTCATGGGCCTCGACCGGCAAACCTGCTGCGCGCGAGCGCAACATTATCACGTCGCTTTTTATTCAGCCGGAAAAAATGGAAATGATCAATCTTGGGCTGCAGGAAAAATATAAAAAGATGGAAAGCGAGATTCGGTACGAACTGATCGAATGCAATGATGCGGAAATCGTTCTTGTTGCGTTCGGATTGACTGCACGGATTTGTCAAAAAGTCATCGAATTAGGACGCGAAAAAGGCATAAAAATAGGTTTGGTCCGGCCGATTACACTTTTTCCGTTCCCCTATGACATTCTCAATCGTATGGCGGATTCCGTCGAAGCGTTCCTTGCGGTCGAAATGAATGCCGGACAAATGCTGGAAGATGTACGACTCGCTGTCAACGGAAAGAAGCCGGTGCATTTTTATGGACGGACCGGCGGAATGATTCCGTCGCCGGAAGAAGTGCTTCGCAAAGTCGGCGCAATTATCGAACGCGTTCTCGTATAAGGTGCAATATGGAAAATGTCGTGACAAAAAATGAAATGGAAATAGTTTATAAAAAACCGAAGACAATCACCGATACTCCGATGCATTATTGTCCCGGCTGCGGGCATGGTGTCGTCCATAAGATCTTGATGGAAGTGATCGACGAACTCGGTATTCAGGACCAAACGATCGGTATCGCACCTGTCGGCTGCGCTGTCTTTGCATACGATTATATGAATATCGATATGCAGGAAGCTGCGCACGGCCGCGCAAGCGCGGTTGCAACAGGAGTCAGACGAGTACTGCCTGATAAATATGTGTTCTCGTATCAGGGGGACGGCGATCTGGCGGCTATTGGAACCGGAGAAACAATCCATACCGTGAACCGCGGTGAAAATATTTTGATGCTGTTTATTAACAACGGTATATACGGTATGACCGGCGGGCAGATGGCTCCGACATCTCTCATCGGTATGAAGACCACGACATCGCCGTACGGCCGCGATGCTGCACAGGTGGGAAATCCGATAAAAATTACGGAGCTTATCGCACAGCTTCCCGGCGCGTACTATGTAACGCGTCAGGCGGTACACACGACGCAGGCGGTTCGCAAATTAAAAAAAGCAATAGAAACGTCGTTCAAGTATCAAAAAGAAAAAAAGGGGACATGCTTTATTGAGGTCGTTTCCAATTGCCCGTCCGGATGGAAAATGACGCCTGTGGAAGCAAACGTGTGGCTGGAAAAAAATATGTTTCCGGTGTACCCGCTGGGCGATATAAAAAGTCCGAAATAATGTCTTGAAACAAGGAAAGCGATCAGATCATGAAACAGTCACATGAAATTATCATTGCAGGATTCGGCGGGCAGGGTGTCCTTTCCATGGGACAGATCATTGCTTATGCGGCAATGAAAGAAAATAAGGAAGTAAGCTGGATGCCTTCTTACGGACCGGAGATGCGCGGGGGAACGGCAAATTGCGTCGTAATCGTTTCCGAGAAACGCATCAGCTCTCCTATTGTAACAATGTTCGATACTGCGATAATTTTAAATCAGCCGTCGCTTGACAAATTTGAAAGTACGGTCTGTCCCGGAGGTCTTTTAATTTTTGAAAAATCGACAATTATTAATCCGCCCAAAAGAAACGATATTGAAATCATCGCTCTGCCGGGACTTGAAATTGCACAGGAATTGACGAGCAAACAGGTAGCTAATATGGTTTTGCTCGGCGCTTTTTTAGAACGCAGACCGATTGTGAAACCGGAAAATGTAGTGAGTGCTCTGAAAAGTGTTTTGCCGGCTCACCGTCAGTACTTGATTCCGATCAACGAGCAGGCGTTGAAAAGAGGGAAAGAACTTGTCATGGAAAGCGCCGGCGAACCGGTCGCAAAATAAATTCTTCGTAGTTATGCGGGATCGAAAGCCATGGAAAATAAAAAATTTGAATGCATTTATGCCTGCCGCAATACATGCAGTATGCTGGATGAAGCAATGCGGGATGAGACTGCGATGATGAGATTCTATGAACGGATGATAAATGAATGTACATATCCAGATGTTCAGGCATTTATTCGTGAAATATTAGAAGAGCGCAGCAGCATGATACTCCGCATCGTACAAAAACTCAATGAATTAAAGGTTCGCGGACAAACAATAGAGGATGTTCGTTCGAGTTTTAACCCCGTTGCCTAACCTGTCCTTTTTTAACCATATTCCAAGATATGAACAGTATTTTTCACACTTCTACTATGCCTTGGAAAGTATTCTTTCTTGCGATGTTCTGTTGCATAAAATCTATGCCAAAAGGGAACATGAAAGTTGCCGAGTAATTCTAAAAAAATCGCTGTTTTAAGCTGATATTAAGGCGTTTCTATAAATAACATCCAAGTTTTCCGGTGCTTGCGGGATTTTGGCCATGAATCAAGACCGGATAATTTACCGGTGAAAATCTATTCTTATCCTCTATTTGCTTTTGGCGGGATTATTTCACAACATCTCGCCATAGAATATCTCCCAATGGTAACATGAGCATTTTGAATGAAGAGGAACGTTTATGAATATCGGCGTTATGAAAGAACGGTTTCCGCAGGAACGGCGCGTATCACTTACTCCGGGCGGAGTCAAAACGCTTGCCGGATTCGGCGCGACGGTTTACGTCGAACGAAATGCCGGAGCACAAAGCTACTTTACTGATCAAGAATATCAGGAAGCGGGCGCTGCAATTGTTTACAGTCCGGAAGAACTTATTATGCGTTCGGATGTGGTCTCGAAAATTGCTCCTCCGACACTGGATGAACTCTCCATGCTGCGGGAAGGACAGACTCTTTTTGCAGCGTACCATCTTGCAATCTCAAAAAAACAGATCATCGAAAAACTCTTGGAAAAAAAAGTGACTGCCATCGCACATGAGTTGATCGAAAACGCACAGGGGGAATTGCCGGTTGTACAGACGATGGCGGAAATTGCAGGACAGCTTTCCATTCAAGTTGCCGCACATTTTCTCCAGACCCGGCACGGCGGCCGCGGTGTTCTGCTCGGCAGTATTCCCGGAGTTCCAGCGGCCAATGTTGTTATTCTCGGCGCTGGAACGGTCGGAAGAACTGCAGCCCGTGTAGCGCTCGGCCTCGGCGCGCGGGTATCGGTGATCGATAGAAATATTGTCCATTTGCGTGAATTGGAAAATCTTTTTCAGTGGAGAATTTCTACTGCGCTGGGTGATGCCTATACGATCGAGCAGACGGTGCGAGATGCAGATGTCGTAATCGGCGCCGTTTTATTGAAAGGAGAAAAAACACCGCACCTGGTAACGGAGGAAATGATCAAGCAGATGAATCCCGGATCCGTAATTGTCGATGTTTCCATCGATAATGGCGGGTGCGTTGAAACCAGCCGGCCGACAACATTGCTTGACCCGACATTTATTGTTCACCATGTCGTGCATTACTGTGTGCCCAATATGGCAGCCTCTGTGCCGCGGACCGCAACAGTCGGTTGGTCGAATGTCCTGCTGCCGCTGCTGCATGAAGCATCGGATCTCGGCATGGATGAAGTGCTGCGCATCGACGCAGGGCTGGCAAAAGGCGTTTGTACGTATAACGGTTTTTGCACAAACAAAACAGCGGCAAAAATATTTGAGATGCCCTTTGTGGATCTCAATACGCTTCTGACAAATTCACTGCATACAAGAGAGAACGTATGAGCTGGATCGATCAGTATAAGTCGAAAATTGTTCCGCTGGAAGATGCTGTCAGCGTTGTGAAATCCGGAGACCGTATTTTTTCGAGCGCCAATGCGGCAACGCCTCTCCTCACGATGAACGCGCTGGCAAAACGTGCGAACGAATTAACGAATGTCGAAATCAACCATCTTCTCCTGATGGGTGAAGATCCTCTGACCAAGCCGGGGATGGAAAATCATTTCCATCATAATTCGCTGTTTGTAGGTCCGGGAGACCGCCCGTCGATTGCAGAAGGAGTTTCGGATTACGTTCCTGTTCATCTTTCGGATGTACCGGGATTGTTCCGGGCCGGTTATATTTCCCTGGATGCTGCGTTTATCCATGTTTCCCCTCCTGATGCGCACGGTTTTATGAGCCTGGGAGTTGAATGCGCTTCGACAAAAGCAGCGGCCGAAACGGCAAAAATCGTTGTCGCCCAGGTCAACGAACGCATGCCTCGTACTCTGGGGGATGTCTTTGTTCATATTTCACGGGTTCATAAAATAGTCGAGTGTTCGGAACCGCTTCTGGAACTTAAACCCGGGATTGCGAACGAAATAGAGGAGCGAATTGCAGATTTTATAGCACCTATGATTGAAGACGGCTCGACGCTGCAATTGGGGATCGGCGGAATCCCGGACGCGGTTCTTGGCCGCATCGAAGGGAAGCAGCATCTCGGTATACATACGGAGATGATTTCCGACGGGGTTATGAAGGCGGTCGAAAGCGGGATTATCACGAGTTTGAATAAAACGCTGCATCCGGGCAAGGTTGTTACCACATTTGTTATGGGGTCTCAGAATCTGTACGACTATGTCAATAATAATCCGCTCTTCGAAGTCCATCCATGCGATTATACCAACAATCCGTTTATCATCGCGCAAAATGAAAAGATGGTTGCAATCAATTCTTCGATCGAAGTCGATATCAGCGGTCAGGTATGTTCCGATTCGATCGGCACAAAAATTTACAGCGGCTTCGGCGGTCAGGTCGATTTCATACGAGGAGCGGCTTATTCAAAAGGGGGAAAACCGATTATTGCGCTTCCATCAACAACAAAGAACGGCGAATTCTCGAAGATTGTCCCGCGCCTGAGAACCGGTGCAGGTGTTGTCACGACCCGCGCTGATGTGCACTATGTCGTTACCGAATATGGGGTCGCATCGCTTCATGGAAAAAATATACACCAGAGGGCCGAGGCACTTATTGCAATAGCACATCCTAAATTTCGTGCGGAACTGGAAAATTATCTTAGAACTATGCACAGGGCGGTCTAGAGACAGACACGAGTACTCGTAAAATTGAAGATCGAAGCTGCGAATCTGTCATAGAACGATGTCCGAATTCCTGCGAAATAGGTTTTTCATGCTCATTTCTCATTCAATCAATGATTGGATAATTGGCTTATTGGGCAATAATCCTGAAAATAGAAAAATTTTCTAAAATTTAAGATATATACTTGCATTAATTAACAATATTGTTTGTTAGCGACCAATATTTCAACATTTTATAGACTTTTTATGTGGCACAGCTCTTGTCCTGACAAAATATAAAAAGTGAATTTATCGACCGGAGGAAGGTTTTTCCCTTTAACGTTTGAAATGAAGAGTCGAATTCTCTCAGTTTTTTCCTTCATGATGTTCGTTGTATCGTATGCAGCAATAGGGCAAACGATAGATGAATGTTTGATGTGTCACGGGGACACATCCCTGACGATGGATCGCAATGGAAAAAATATTTCCATTTATGCGGATCTCTCCGTTTTACATCGATCTGCGCATTTAAAGTTAGTTTGCGTCGCCTGTCATACGGGTTTTGATCCCCAGAATGTTCCGCATAAAGAAAAAATCACTCCTGTGAATTGTCTTCAATGTCACGGCGATGCACCGGCAAAACATCCGTTTCATGCTGCAGCGATGAAGAATGCGGCAAGTCCGTCTTTGCTTCTTGTTCAGTGTAAGCAATGCCACGGCACGCATGCTGTTGCGGCAGTCAGGAATAAGAATGCAGCTCTTCAAAGCAGGAATATTATTGAGATCTGCGGTACATGTCACACAGCGGAAAAAGAGCGGTATTTAATTTCCGTTCATGGAAAAGCAGAGTCTGGGGGAGTTGCTGCTGCTCCCAATTGCGTCTCATGCCATCAGAATAAAATCACAGGTTCGGCGGGGAGCAGGGATTTGGTTTCGATAAAAATTGCACAGGAAAAAATATGCTTATCCTGCCACCTCGATAATCCCGATGTTCGTTCGCATATCGGCATTTCTACGGGATTCATAGCTGCATACGAAAAAAGCGTACACGGATCGGCTTTACTGAAAGGAAACGCGTCTGCTGCCAATTGCGTCGATTGCCACGGCAGCCATTTGATTCAGCGAAGCGATGCTGCATCATCATCAATCAACCGGAACAATATTCCTACAACGTGCGAAAAATGTCATGCCGGCATCAAACGTGAATACGACGAAAGTATTCATGCAAAATCCGCTGCCGCCGGGAATAAGGATGCGCCGGTTTGTACGAATTGTCACGGCGAGCACAATATTCTCGCACCGTCCAATCCGGACTCGCGTGTTTCCGCTCAAAATGTTTCTCAGCAGGTTTGTTCACCCTGCCATAGTTCGGTTCTTCTTTCAGAAAAATACGGTATTGCCAGCGACAGGTTCAGAACCTATTCTTCGAGTTATCATGGATTGGCCGTCCGCGCCGGTAATGTCGCGGTTGCAAATTGTGCAAGCTGCCACGGGGCACATAACATCAAACCGTCATCCGATTCGACATCATCCGTCAATAAAGCGAATCTTGTGAAGACATGCGGCAAGTGCCATCCCGGCGCCAATGACCGCTTTACGATCGGTTCCATCCATGTTACATCAGCACAAAAAGAAGAACCCCTCATCTATTGGGTTTCATTGTTTTATGTGACAATGATCGCTTCCGTTATCGGCGGTATGTTTCTTCACAATCTTTTGGACTTTTACCGCAAATCGAAGCGGCAATTACTGATCCGGCGCGGATTAGAATCAGAGGAACACTTCGGACATGCATTGTATGTAAGGATGACGTTCAGTGAGCGGGTGCAGCATGCAGCATTGATGGTCAGTTTCTTTACGCTTGTTTTTACGGGATTTATGCTTCGGTATCCTGATGCGTTCTGGGTTGTTTTTCTTCGCAGCTTAAGCGAAAACGTTTTTATGCTGCGCGGTTTGATTCACCGCTGCGCAGCAGTTGTCATGATCTCGGCTTCTTTGTATCATTGTTATTATATTCTCTTCACAAAACGCGGCAGGCAGCTCATACGGGATCTCCTTCCCGTCCTGCAGGATTTTACCGATGCGGGGGATATTCTAAAATATAATCTCGGATTTTCAAAAAGAAAGCCGAAACTGGGGCGGTTCAGTTATATCGAGAAGAGCGAATATTGGGCGCTCGTATGGGGCGTCGTGGTCATGGGAATAACGGGAATCATTCTATGGTTTGATAATACTTTTATGGGGTTGCTGACAAAACTTGGCTGGGATATTGCCCGCATTGTACATTTCTATGAAGCATGGCTCGCTTTTCTGGCAATTCTTATCTGGCATGTTTATTATGTCATTTTTAATCCCGATATCTATCCGATGAATCTTGCCTGGATCAAAGGCACAATTACAGAAATGGAAATGGGCGAAGAACATCTGCGGGAATTGGAACAGTTGAAGCGACAGAAACTTTTCGATGAAGCAACGGTTGTTCTCGATATTGATGTTGAAAAGGAGAATCAGAATGATACAGATACTAAGGACTCCAATAAATTGCCGGGACCGGGATCATGAAAAAATTATTTCCTAAAACGTTTTATAATATAACAAGTTTGTACGGCCTGTCTGTTGTTGCGATCAGTTTCGTACTATTCATATTTTTATCGATTCTCGATTTCTTTGCCACTGACCAAAAGCCGTATATGGGCATCATTACGTTCATTATTCTGCCGGCAATTTTGATCATCGGCTTGGCAATCGGTTTTTTGGGCGTATGGCGTGAGCATAAGCGAAAAAAACTTGGTTTGCCCGTCCACGAACAGCTGCCGCGCATCGATCTGAACGATCCGAAGCAGCAGCGCGTTGTGCTTTTTACCAGCATCGGAACACTGGTGTTTTTATTTCTCACGGTTTTCGGAAGTTATAAAGCGTATGAATATACGGACTCCGATGCGTTTTGCGGGACCATGTGTCACAAAGTGATGGATCCGGAATATACGGCATATCAAAGTTCGCCGCATGCGCGTGTCGGATGTGCCAAATGCCATATAGGACCCGGCGCCGGCTGGTATGTACGTTCGAAACTTTCAGGCGCGTATCAAGTATATGCGACGGTATTCAATAAATATCCGGAACCTATACCTACACCGATAGAAAACCTGCGTCCTGCTCAGGAAACATGTGAACAATGCCACTGGCCCAAACAATTTTTCAGCGAAAAACTGAAGAAGAACACCTATTTTTTGTCGGATGAAAAGAATACCCGGTGGACGCTGGATCTTCTTCTTAAAATAGGCGGTGGAAATATTGAAGCAGGTCCGGCATCCGGAATTCACTGGCACATGAATATTGCCAATGAATTGTCGTATATTGCAACCGATACACAGCGTCAGGTTATTCCATGGATTAAATCCAAACGGGCAGACGGAAGTGTTGTGGTCTATCGCACTACTGAAAATTCGATCTCTGATTCAGCCGTCCAAATAATGAAGAAGCGGAGGATGGACTGTATTGATTGTCATAACCGTCCTACACATATTTACAACCCGCCGGCACGATCGGTCAACCATAGTATGGCGCTTGGCTGGATCGATCCGGCGCTTCCCGGTGTGAAAAGCGCGGCAGTGAAAGCGCTGGAAACATCGTACGCTACGAAGATGGAAGGATTAGAGGGAATTCGCCGGACTCTCGAAGATTATTATCAAACGAATTATCCGCAGATTGCTTCGACTAATAATGATACACTTGCACGCGCTATTAAGGAAGTTCAGCGGATCTTCGACCATAATTATTTTCCTGAAATGAAGGTAAGCTGGAGGAAATTTCCCGACAATCTGGGTCACTTGTATTCACCCGGGTGTTTTCGATGTCACGACGGCAAACATGTGGCGGAAGACGGGAAAATATTGTCTAGGGATTGCAACGTTTGCCACACCATTCTTGCACAGCAGTTTGAAAAAGAAGGATTACGATTATCGCTGGATGGCATAGAATATCGGCACCCTGTGGATATCGGCACCGCATGGAAAGAAATGAATTGCAGCGATTGCCATAACGCTCAATAACATACAGAGAAAAAGGGATTTATGAATCAAACACCAGAAACTCCGGCCGATCAGAGTAAAAGAGACTTTTTACAGATCGTCCTGGGCGGAGCGAGTGCGGCCTTTCTTGCTGCGGTTCTCTATCCGATCTTCGAATACCTTAAGCCGCCGAAGCAGGCTGAAGTGGAAGTCTCAAGCGTGAAAGCCGGAAAGCTGAGCGAGATCGAAAAAGACAGCGGGAAAATCATCAAGTTCGGCAGCAAGCCCGTCATTCTTATCCGTACGGCAAACGATGAACTCCGCGCGTTTTCGGCAACATGCACACATCTGGATTGTACGGTTCAGTATCGTAAGGATTATGGTACCATCTGGTGTGCATGTCATAATGGAAAGTATGATTTAAACGGGCGTAATATTTCCGGTCCGCCGCCGCGGCCGCTGGAGGAATACAGGGTCGTTCTTCAAGGAGACGAAATACTTATTTCGAAAAAAGTATGAAGACATTTCTTAAAAAAATGTACGACTGGGTTGACGAGCGAGTAGAGCTTAAAGGCCTGGTGGACTATATGGGAAAGAAATATGTTCCAGTGCACCGGCATTCAGTGTGGTACTATTTCGGCGGTGTCTCGCTCTTCCTCTTTATTATTCAGGTTGTCACAGGCATCCTCCTGCTGCTCTATTATAAGAGCGGTGAGGAACTCGCGTTCGAAAGCATTCATTTTATTATGTCGAAAGTGCAATTCGGCTGGTTGATTCGATCGATCCATAGCTGGACGGCAAATCTATTCATACTTTCGGCTATGATTCATATGTTCAGCGTCTATTTTGAAAAATCATACCGAAAACCGAGGGAAATAACCTGGATGACGGGAATGCTCATGTTCTTTCTCCTGCTGGGATTCGGGTTTAGCGGTTATTTACTGCCCTGGAATGAACTTGCATTCTTCGCAACCAAAGTCGGGACCGATATCGCAGGTGTGGTTCCTGTCGTCGGCAAGCCTTTAATGATTTTCTTACGCGGCGGTGATGATGTTACGGGTGCAACGCTTTCCCGGTTTTTTGGTTTCCATGTAGCCGTCCTGCCGGGTATTTTTACGGTTTTCCTGGGAATTCACCTTCTTCTTGTTCAGCGGCAGGGGATGAGCGAGCCGCTCCATTGGAAAGAAGATCCCGAGCAAAAGACAATGCCGTTTTTTCCGAATTTTTTACTTCGGGATATTTCGTTGTGGCTTCTGGTATTGAATCTTCTTGCGATCCTGGCAGTTTTCTTTCCGTGGGAATTAGGCAAAAAAGCCGATGCCTTTGCACCTGCACCGGCCGGTATTAAGCCTGAGTGGTACTTCCTTTACATGTTCCAGACTTTGAAATTTATCCCCGGAAAATTGTGGATCCTCGATGGGGAGGTTCTGGGCATAGGATTATTTGGTGCTGCAGGCGTGTTATGGACGCTCGTGCCGTTCTGGGATCTAAAAAGCGCCCGCGGCGAACAAAATCGACTTGCCAATTATCTCGGTTTATTCGCAGTCATCTATATTATCATTCTCACAATCATAGGGTGGCTGGCATGAAACATTTCTCTCTTTCATTAATTTTCACATTTCTTCTTATTCTCCATTTGCAAGCACGTGGACAAGATCAATGTTTTGAATGTCATAAAAATGCCGAGGATAATCCATCGAAACTTTTTGATCATGACATTCATCACCAAAAAGGAATTACATGCGCAGGATGCCATGGCGGGAATTCTCAAACGGACGATATGGAACAGGCGATGAATAAGAAAGCCGGATTCATCGGCAGGCCTCAAGGTGACGACATCTCCCGCGTCTGTGCTTCATGCCATGGTTCTCAAGAAAAGATGAAATATTTCGGTTCTTCCCTGCCGACGAATCAGTGGAAAAATCTGCAGACGAGCATTCATGCCAAACCGGCCCTCAAAGGGAAAGAGCAGATCGTTCAGTGCACAACGTGCCACAACGCGCATGGAATTGTTTCGGTTAAAAACCCATCGTCTCCGGTCTATCCGCTTAATGTCGTGAAGACATGTGCTCGATGCCATGCCGATGTTGCTTTTATGCGGTCCTATAATCCATCTCTGCCGGTGGATCAGTTGGAAAAATACCGCACGAGTGTTCACGGTATGCGCAACGGAAAAGGCGATCCGAAAACAGCACAATGTGCAAGCTGTCATGGCAGTCATAATATTCGAGCGGTGAAAGACGTGAAATCCAATGTCTATTTTTCGAATTTGCCCGGAACATGCGCCAAGTGCCATTCCAATACGGCATATATGAAAGAGTATAAAATTCCGACCGATCAGTATGAAAAATATGCAAAGAGTGTTCACGGAATTGCTGTGCTGCAAAAACACGATCCTGGTGCGCCTGCATGCAACAATTGTCATGGCAACCATGGCGCAATGCCTCCGGGTATCGAATCGATCTCGAAAGTGTGCGGAACGTGCCATGCACTTAATGCAGAATTATTCGCATCCAGCCCGCATAAAAAAGCGTTCGAAGAACGAAAATTACCTGAGTGTGAAACCTGCCACAGCAACCATGAAATCGTTGCTGCGACCGATAAGCTGTTGGGCACTGCTCCGGAGGCAGTCTGCAGCAGATGTCACTCCGCGGTGCAGAATCCAAACGGGTATCTTGCGGCAAAAGTTATGCGAGGATTGATTGACACAATGGAAAATCGTGAGGAATATGCCAAAGAATTGGTGGATGAAGCCGACCAGAAAGGGATGGATATAAGCGATGCAAAATTTAAGCTCCGGGATATCCGGCAGGCACGGCTGCAATCCAGAACCATGGTTCATGCCTTCAATGAAGCGAAGTTCGAAGAAGTGGTCGACAATGGATTGAAGACGGCGGATTTTGTGATCTCTGAATCTCAATCATCAATTCACGAATATTTTTTTAGAAGAATAGGATTGGCCGTTTCAACAATTATTATCACAATTTTAGCATTAGCGCTTTATGCATTCGTACGACGTCTTGAACGTAAGAAGAATGAAGTAAACAAATAAGTGTTGTGTTTGTCATCAGTGCTAATATCGAGAATCTTTTCCTATTTATGTGAAAAAATCGGGCAAATTACGAATTATAAGCGGATTGAAATTCAAATATATTTGTGTATTGGCGATATTGAAATGAATTCGAGCATTACACATGTTAAATGGTTAACTGTATAATTATTATACATGTAAAAAATTTGGCAGGATTTTTGATACACTTTTGAATATAACCAGGCTTAGAGAAACATAGAGTAACATATTAGAAGCAGGAAGCTTTAAAAACAATCTCAGGAGGAGCATATGCGAATTTTCAAATTCCTCGTTGTCATTATTGTATTGATCCCGGCAGTATTGAGTGCACAGCATAAATATGTCGGCGTAAAAATATGCAAGATGTGCCATCAAACTGAAAAAATGGGAAAACAATTTGATGTCTGGCAAAAGAGTTCCCATGCGCAAGCATTTGAAATATTGAAATCACCGGCAGCGGAAAAGATTGCGAAAGCAAAAGGATTAACGAAGGCAGCCTCGGAATCGCCTGAATGTCTTGAGTGTCATGCAATTACGGAAGATCCAAAATTAATTGCGGACGGCGTGCAATGCGAAACGTGTCACGGAGCCGGGTCGGATTATAAAAATATGGCAGTTATGAAAGACCACGCCAAAGCTGTCGCAGCGGGATTGTCGGATTTCAAAGACAAAGCGGCGATGGAAAAAAAATGTACGCAATGCCACAATGCAAAAAGCCCGACAACAAAAGAATTTAAATTCGACGAAATGTGGGCAAAGATTAAGCATCCGATTCCTAAAGGATAAGACGGTTTTCGTTGTGTGTAAATGCCGGCATGTCCGTGCCGGCATTCGGCGTCACGGTGAGTTGCGAGTAAATGGTTGGTGTGTGTCATCAATCGAAAGAAGAGAACGTTATGAAAATCACAACGAGGCTCAATGCCAAATTTTTAGCGCTTACAGCGGCTGCAGTTTGCTGTTTCTGCGGATCCGAGGCGTTCGGTCAGATGTTCCAAATGCGTTTGGTATCGTCCGCATATGGCTGGCAGCAGCAGGATTCCGCCGGTCAATCGTTGCGCCATCTCTTCGGATATCAGACAGCCCAAATCTCGATTTCAGAAGAGCAGCTTTCCTTTCATACGTACCTTCAAGGCTTCAACGATTTCTCAGGGCCGCTGCAAAATAAAGGCGAAATACGGGCATACAATTTTTATTTGAAATATTCCGGACTTTTTGATGCTGCGGATGTTTCGGTCGGACGTATTCCGATTTTTTCCGGTGTCGGAGTCGGCACGCTGGACGGCGGAATTGCATCGGTCCGCTTGTTCGATACACAAGTGAAACTGACCGGCTACGGAGGATTGCTTCCGGAGGAGGACGATAAATTTGAACTGATCGGGGACAAGCGGCATAACACTATGTTCGGAGGCCAGATCAGCGCGGTTCCTTTCGAGTGGGGCGCCTTCTCCATCAGCTATATGCGCAAGAATGAATTGCCGGAATCATACTGGGCCGAACGCGCGCACGATTCGACATATGCAGTTCAAAACGTAGAAATCACTTCATCGCCGGCAGCGGAAGAATACATCAGCGGAGATGCCAATATCGATTATGACTGGTTCTCCGCTTCTCTGCGCTACGATTATGATATTTTACAGGATCAAATGTCGCGCGAGCAGGTTTTTACGCGTTTTAGAGTTTGCGCTCCTGTATCACTGACGGCGGAGTACATCCAGCGCGAGCCGCTGCTCGAGTACAATTCAATCTTCTGGGTCTTTGCGTACAATACGCTGATTGAATATGATGCGGGAGTCGAATATGCGGTCGATAAGAACATTCAAGTTTATGGGCGGTACGGTTCCGTTTCTTACGGGGACGGAGAAACTTCGGATCGGGTGACAATCGGCGGCAACACCAAATACGTGTCTGCCAACATTGCTTGGAATACGGGTTATGGTGGGCAATTAGCTGCAGTTTCAGCTAATGCCGGATATCCGCTGCTGAACAGTATGCTGACGCCCACACTCCTTCTAAGTTATGCACATTATAGATTGGAGAGTACGGAATCGCTGACCGATGCTCTCAGCATCGGGGCAGGGATCGTGTACCGGCCGGTCCCTCTGCTATCCGTCGAAACGCAAGTACAATGGCTGACGAATTCCATCTATAGCAACGATCTGCGCCTGTTTGTCCGGGCAAGCTATTTCTTCAGTCATCAACTAAACATTTTCTAAAAGAGTACCATGATGACCATTATGTATTACACCACAAAGATACTGAACAGACGTTCTGTCGTGTTCGTTGGAGTATTGCTTCTTGCCGCCATCGGTACAGCAAGCACATCGGCATTCTCTGCCGGGGATGGACAGTCAGTTCAGAATAAAATTAAATTCAATCATAAAAAGCATGTCGACGAGGTGGGAGCGCAATGCATCGACTGTCATACGAATGCTTTGACAAGCACTGCAGCTTCGGATAATCTTTTCGCTCAAATGTCGGCATGCCGGCCGTGCCACGAGGATGAGCTGCGATCGAGTTGTACGTTCTGCCATACGAGCACCGATTCGACAACCTATGCAATATCCAATCCTGTCCGCGAATTGACCTTTAGCCATCAGCTGCATGCCGATGGAAAAAAAATCGAGTGCCAGAAATGTCATACAAATTTAGACAACGAAAAAGTTTCCGTGACCGAACAATTACCGGCAATGAAAACATGCGCTTCCTGCCACGACGGTGTGAAGGTGAAGGACGATTGTGCGGTATGTCATACAAATCTTGCATCGTTGCGTCCAGCCGGGCATAACCGTACGGATTTTATACGCGAGCATAAATTTGCGGCGCGAGTCAGCAATGCTTCCTGCGGCGCCTGCCATTCGCAGGAAACATGCACAGACTGCCATAACGGCTCCGGTCTCGTTGAAGTGACAGTGCCGGGAAAAGATATGATTTCTGCACATTCTCCGCGCATCTCTTCAAACGACCGCGGGCAAAGCATGGTAATCGAGAAAGTACATGATTTGAATTACCGGTTTACACACGGTGTCGACGCGCGCGCAAAAACGATCGAATGTAAAACATGCCACAGTACCGAACAGTTCTGTACGCCGTGCCATCAGGCGGGTGGAAATGTCAATCAGGAAGTCTTTAAACCTGCATCACATTCCATTGCCGGTTTTACGACAATCGGCGTCGGATCGGGAGGCGGAGAACATGCGCGGCTTGCAAAGCGCGATATCGAATCTTGCGCGGCCTGTCATAGCTCCGATGGAGCGGATCCGGTCTGTGTGGGATGTCATATGGATCCGACCGGTATTAAAGGAACAAATAATAAAACCCATGCAATCGGGTTTATGGCAAATCAACATGGACGCTGGCATTCCGATCCGGGTGCAAATTGCTACGTGTGCCATACCGATCCGAACGCAAGGCCGATGGGAATCAAAGGGCAGAGGTTTTGCGGGTATTGCCATAATTGAGAGGATGGAACGAGTATGAGGAAAAAATATTTTTATTCGATTTTGATACCGGCGATCCTGTCCCTCTCCTGCAGCGATTTGAAGAAGGATTTACCTGCCCCAACGCAGAGCGGTGTGAACAACGTTCATGAACAAGGGTGGACCGATACGGCATCTGTTAATTTTCATGGAAAATTTGTAGCAAGCAATAATTACGACATGCGCAGCTGCCGACAGTGTCACGGACCTCTATATGACGGCGGTCTCTCGGGTATTTCGTGTCTGACCTGTCACTCAAATCCGGATGGTCCCGAGAACTGTGCAACCTGTCACGGCGTGCCGCCGCCGCCGGATCGTTATGGTAATACTTCCAATGCAGCAATCGGCGTCGGCGCACATGTTATCCATTTCACAGGCAACGGAAATTCCACCACACACAGCATGACATGCTCGATGTGTCACTTTATGCCGACAAGTATCTACGATCCCAATCATATAAATGCAACAGGACGCGCATATGTGGTTATCAACGATCCGTTGGCAGCAATGAAAAGCGACAATGTAATACCGGTGCCAGCGTACAGCCGGAATGCTGTAACATGTGCCAATACATTTTGTCATGGATCATGGCGGCTGCCCAAATCGGGAGCGCCGGACACGACCGTTTATACAGCGAACGTAATGAGCGGCACGAATGATGCACCGGTCTGGACGGGAGGATCGNNAGCATCAGCGTTGACAAACTGTTATACATGTCACGGAGATGTCATGGATGCAACGGGCAAAATAAAGAATAAGTCGAAGCATATGAACGGTATGATCGATCTTGTCAGCGGAGCAGCGCCCTTTCGTTGAGCGATGAAAAACAACATTGAAATCTAAATATATTTTAAATAATAAATAATAGATGAGGTAAGTCTATGCTGAAAAGAAAACACTTTACTTATATGCTTTGCATGATCGCTCTTTTGGTGATTGCAGGGTTATGGGGAGGCTGTCGAGAATCAAATTCGACCGAACCGGATCTTGAAGGATATGCCCCCGGTATAATATGTGCAAACTGCCATAACCAAGATTTTAATCCTACTTATGATCTGGCTGCAAAGGATTTGGAATATAAGGCTTCCATTCATTATGCGGGAGGCGACGACGGTCAAAACGCGAATACGTGTGCAGGATGTCATACAAACGAAGGATTCGTGGACCGGTATAATCATGGTTTTGCAAACGAGACATTTAATTTACATGCACCGTCCGGACCATTAGCCAGCCAGGGTTATCCTCAATCATCTCCTCCGGGCTGCTTTACATGCCATATGCCGCATACACGCGGCAATATGACTGTCCGCGATTCCGGTAAGGTAAATATCTATACGCTTCTTGCCAACCAATCCACGAAGGTATGGAACAGTACTTCTGCTTCAAACTTATGTGTAAAGTGTCATCAACCTCGTATGACGTCGACTCCCTTTACTTCGACCCCGAATTCCTGGCAGCCGGATCCCTCTAAAACAAATCTCACCGACACTGCTCGGATCTATACGTCAAGATGGAATAATCACGTTTCCGGCGAAATGGCNNAATCCGATTGGCTGTGAACAGTGTCACATGGCTACGGTGGCCGGCGTCAATAAAACCGGCGGCCATACATTTACAGTAAAAGATACTAGCTCATATTCAATGTCTCCCACGTATAACGTCAATGGCTGCAATGTTGCGGGCTGTCATACGAACCTTACAGCCTCTGCAGCGGATGCTCATTGGAGCAAGCGCACAATAATTATAACAGAGCTTAATCAGCTCGGCAGACTGATGATGGATACAAACATCACAAAGAAATGGTCATTACCGCAGAGCGGCAAACATATCCCTTGGGCAACATTTACCGTGACCGGCATTGACACTGCTTGGGCGATGGTCAATGCATCGACTTCAAAACCGCTTGTCATTGTTCCGGCTGCAAAAGCGGGCGCATTGTGGAATCTTCAACAAATCTATTATGATAAAAGCCACGGCATACACAATTACGAATATTTTAAGGCCTTGTTGGATAATTCAATAGCTGAACTTAACAAGTAAAAATACATTCATAACGTACCTAAGCCTTTTAGGTGCTTTCTTTTCGTGTGCGGAAGGCCGGTCTTCCGCACACGTGTTTTATAGAATTTTGCCGCATTTCTTTGAAACCTTCGGAAAATTCCCGATGTTCTATATCGAGAGATGTGGACGAAAAATCGGTCTCGCTGGAATTCGTGTTTCATTCTGAGACGGATTCGCGGCTTCTCTCTTCCACTCGTAAGTTCTCGACCATGTCTCGAGGATCGTTTATTCAAATCATAAAAGGAAATTAGAATGATTGGCTCAGTTGTTGTCTGGATCGGACTTCTATCGGCAGTCACTTCAGGATGTCTCTATTATATTNNCGTCTCTATTATGTTTCAATAAAAAAACACAGTCTTCGCTTTATTGCGCAGAGCGCATTTTTTACGGCGGCAATATGTACATTGTTAGCATCGGCTTTGCTGATGCTGTTTATAGTTCAGCACCGATTTGAGTTCAATTATGTGGCGAATTACAGTTCGAGAGACCTTCCTTTTTCACTTCTTATCACCACATTCTGGGCGGGACAGGAAGGCAGTTTTATGTTATGGGCATTATTGACATCGCTCATCGGTTTGGTTCTTCAGCGATACAGCTCCCGGAAAAATATCGAAGCTGAGGTAATGACAACATACAGCATCGTTCTCGGTTTTCTCCTTCTTCTTCTTTCAATCAAATCTCCCTTTGAATATATCTGGCAGGCTCAAGCAGGTATCGAAAAAGGATTTGTTCCGCTGGATGGTCACGGCCTGAATCCGTTGCTGCAAAATATTTGGATGATTATTCATCCTCCTATATTATTTCTCGGATTTTCTTCTCTTGCCGTTCCGTTTGTGCTCGCCGTTGCCGCTTTATGGCAGCGAAATTATAATAATTGGATATATTCGGCTCTCCCATGGATACTTTTTAGCGCACTCGCTCTGGGTACCGGATTAATGCTCGGCGGGTATTGGGCATACGGCGTTCTTGGATGGGGTGGCTGGTGGGGCTGGGATCCGGTGGAGAATTCATCTCTCGTTCCATGGATCGTCACGGTTATACTTGTTCATACGATGCTGATTCAAATTGTTACGGGAAAACTGGTCCGTACCAATTTCGTTCTGGCCGTTCTGGCATATCTTCTTGTCGTTTACAGTACCTTTCTTACGCGGAGCGGAATTCTTGCCGATTCTTCAGTTCATTCGTTTGTAGATCCGGGAACATTTGCATACGTTTTGCTCGTTCTCTGGCTTGTTGTCGTCGTTGTCGGCGGGTTCGGTATGCTCTGGCGGCGGCGAAATGAACTGCATGCAGACCAGCCGCCCATGGGATTATTCTCGCGTGAATCGGTTCTCTCGTTCGCTCTTCTCGTTCTCGGAGCATGTGCGGCCATTATTTTATTTGGTACGAGTATGCCGCTGTTTTCAAAATCCGCGCTTGAACCTTCTTTTTACGATAAAACAACACTGCCTCTTGCAGTCCTTCTGACGATTCTCCTGGGGTGCAGTCTCGCCATACAATGGAATCGGGAAGACCGGCGTCTATTTTTAAAAAACCTTTTGATTCCGCTGGCAATTGCAGCTGTTGGTGCATCTGCGTTTATCGCAATTGGTCTGCATGATTTCGGCGCCGGAGCGCTGATTTTTTCTTCTCTTTTTTCCCTTAGCATGGCTTTGAAACACGGATATCGCATTCTTCGTGAACAGCCGAAATTTATAGGTGGCTCACTTTCACATATCGGACTTGCGATTTTGCTGTTAGGAATAATAGGTTCAGGACGATATGGCGTCAAACAATCGGTTGCGCTTTCGCTAAACCAGCCGCAGAATGTTATGGGATATATGTTGACATATTTAGGAGACAGTCTTTCTCAGGAAGGAAAGACGCTCTTGAACATCCGTGCCGAAAAGAACGGTTCCCGCAGCATGCTGAGACCGGTGATGTATGAAAGTTCGTATAATAACAGCTTGATGCGCAATCCGGATTATCTCAGTTCGTTCGTAAACGACCTATATATTGAGCCGGTTTCTTTGGAAGGGGGGAAAGATGAAGCCGCCCGGAATAATATGATAGAACTTATAAAGGGTGTTCCATGGAGCTTTGGTCCCATGACGGTAACGTTTCTGCGTTTTCAGCTGGAAGAGCAAAACATGGAAAGCATGCGGCAGGGACATAGTCCTACAATCGGTGCAGTGTTGGAGGTTAAAATCGATTCGGCCGCTGAGGAACTTGTTCCTCTAACAACGTTTAAGGCCCCGCCAAGCAAGCCCGAGATGAAGGCGGCGTATATCAAGAGCGGTCATCTCGGTTTCCTATTGGTTAAATTAAATATATCGGGTGCATCGGCAAAAACTAAAATAATTGTGCAACTGGTCGGTCCAATGATGGCAAGTACAACCGGGTCTCAGCCGGATGTTCTCGTAGCAGAAGTCAGTGTCAAACCCTTTATGGGATTTATCTGGATTGCAGCGTTCTTTATAATGAGCGGGATTATTGCTGCCCTCGTAAGGCGGATGCAGAAGACCGATGATCTTTCATAATGTCCGACTGTATTCTTGTTCGTTTTGCATGAGGATTGATCTGCCCCGATTCTCCGCTTCTATTGAGTAACCGCAGTTTTCTAAGAAGGGCGCTGTGTTGAAAAATGCGCAGTTGACAAGTCCGGGAACAAGATGAATGAATCAATTGCCCTATAGAGGTTTTCCTTATATTTTTTTTCATCCGGCCATTCGGCTGTTTTCTGACTTTATTTCACCAAAACGATTCATCCTTATTCGGTGACGTTTTGTCCGAAAATGCAAAAACAGCGCACATCGTGTCCTTCCGTGTTTGCTTCTTTCCCTTTGTTCAATTATTTTTCTTCATAGCGCTAATCCGTAACGATGAATTTTTTTTTCTGGATCAAGAATGCTTTTAAAGAAGGATTCTCAGGCGGCGGATCGGGGAAAACCTGCCGATACAGATAGAATTATTTTCAATAGTAATGCTCAGATTTATTACGCTCTAGTAAATATGAAAAATTTTCACCGATCTTATGAACGCGCAGCGGTATCTTGAATAGTGTTAAAACAAGAAGGCCGGTTCAAACCGAATTGATTTTTAAATAATGGTAATAATTATATGAACGTTCTTCATGTTCTTTCGCAGTACGAAACGAACGGTGCGGAAACCTATGCCGCGGTTCTTGCAGACGAACAGATTGAAAGGGGGTATAAAGCAACGATCGTATCGGATTCTTTTCACACACCGGCAAAAGCAGAAATTATTGAGTATCCGATCGGCAAACGCGATTACCTGCAGCGGCTTAAAAACATATGGTTTCTCATGCATGTAATTAAGGAGAGAGGCATCGATATCGTCAACGCACATTCGCGGGCTGCAAGCTGGGTTTCATATTTTGCGACGCGCTCGACCGGTACGCCTCTTGTTTCCACTATTCACATGCGCCAGCACCTTCATCTCTCAACAAGAAAAATTCCGGTATACGGCGAAAAACTTATAGCGGTTTGTGAAGCGGTTTATGAACACCTTCAAAGGGATTTGAATTACGGCACGGACCATCTTGCACTGGTAAGGAACGGAATCAATCTCGATCGATGGGAGTATCGGCCGTACCGCGAAACAAAAAAAGACAGGAAGATTATTGCAGTTGTCGGAAGATTCTCCGGTTTTAAGGGAGACACGCTTGTTTCCTTGATCGAAAAAATATTCCCCGAAGTCATCCGCCGGTATCCTGAAATAGATATACAGATTGTCGGAGGAATGAGTGATCAGGAAAGGATAATACGAGCAGCGGAAAAATTCAATGCCCAGGCTGGAAAGCGGTTCATTGTGATAGATGGATTTAGCCGGAATGTTCAGGAAGTTTACAGGCGGGCTGATCTTGTTATCGGTTCCGGACGCGTAGCGATGGAAGCGCTCGCTTGCGGTTCACTCGTTGTTTCGGTTGGTGAGTCCAATCTGGTCGGACTTCTGACAAAAAAAACAGAACACCTGGCGTTGGCAACAAATTTCGGAGACCTTGACATCCGGAAACCGATCAGTGTCGAGAAGAGTGTTATGGAAATTCTTAGCGCACTTCGGAATCCCGGTATTGTTTCTCCAGAATTGGGAAGATCGTTTATCGCAGATTATTTTAATGTAAAAAATATCATTCAGGAACTGGACCTGATTTATACTTCCCTCATTCATTAATCACTGGAATCGTTTCCGTTCTGCCTTGCTTGATTATTCGCCTTTGTCGAGTATCGATCTCATAGTTTTAAGTAAATTGTTCGGCATATACGGCTTTTGAATAAAACAAGAAAGTCCGGCTTTTATAAGCTGTCCTTTTTCTTCCGGATCTATAAAGCCGCTTGCCAGAATGACCTTTTGATTCGGATTAATCTCCCGAATGGTTGAAAAAACAGTTATTCCGCTTAGTTTCGGAAGTCCCATATCGATAAAAGCAAGCGCAATATCCTTCTTCCGCTCCGCATAAAGCTGGATGGCCTCTACTCCATTTCGTGCAAGAATAACGGTATATCCTTTCGATTCCATCAGGTTTTTCATTTGTGTTGCCAGCCCATCTTCATCTTCAGCATAGAGGATGGTTTCCGTGCCGCCTGGGGCCGAGGCCGGCTGATCAATCTTTCCTGCAGATGAAAAAGGAATCTGAGTCGAAAGGGGAAAGTAAAGTTTAAATGTAGTTCCCTGTCCGACCGTACTTTCCATATCGATAAAACCGTTGTGGTTTTTCACGACGCCATAAACAACCGAGAGGCCGAGACCGCTCCCGCCTCTTTTTTCTTTGGTCGTAAAGAATGGTTCATAAATCCTTTGCCGGAGCGAACTCTCGATGCCGCTTCCCGTGTCTGCAACATCGATCCGAATATATTGCGGAGACGCGGCATCAGGAAACAAGTGTTGAATGTCTTTTCCTTGAACGACCCGGGTGTTAATGCTAAGAAGTGCGTTGTCTTTTTTCGTCTGCGATTTTGCCGTCATTGCATCGCGTGCATTGACACAAAGATTCAGCAGAACCTGATGCAATTGCGACTGATCCATTGTTACAATGGGAACCGATGAATCGAGATTGAATTTCATCTCAATATTTTTAGGGAATGTTTCCTGGAGCATTTTGGAAAGGCTCTGGACAACCGCATTAATATTCACCGGTTCCAATGTCAGCTCGCTCTTCCGGGCAAATGTAAGAATCTGCCGTGAGAGGCTGGCGCCGCGCTCGATAGCTTTATTGATCCCTTCGAGCGCCCGGGGAATTTTTTGCAGCACATAAGGCCCATGTTCCAGCATGGCACTGTAAGCGAGGATAATGCCGAGAATGTTGTTGAAGTCATGTGCGATGCCTCCGGCAATGGTTCCAAGGCTTTCCATCTTCTGCAATTGAACGAGCTGCTGCTCTAATAATTTTCGTTCCGTATTGTCGAAAACATAGCCGCGGATTTCAATCAACTCTCCCGCCTCGTTGAATTTACCGAGGGCTTTTTCGATGACATTAACGGTGTTGCCGTCTTTGCCGCGCATGCGCGCTTCAAAGTAATCGAGTTTTTTATATTTGTACAGCTGTTGGAGGAATGTCTGAAAGTATTCAGGGCTGTGATATAGTTCTGCGATGGTATGGGTCAGCATTTCTTTCACTGAAGAAAATCCGAATATTTGTGCATAAGCAAGATTGCAATCGAGCAATTTTCCGTTGGCAGTTGAGATATAATTTCCGGTAAGGCTTTCTTCAAACATCCAGCGATATTTTTCTTCTGTCGTATGCATGTCTTCTTTGGATTTTTGCTGCTCGGTCGAATCGTATATTACGACGACGAATCCTGAAACTGCTCCGGCTTTGTTGAAGGCAGAGGAAACCATAATAACAGATCGAAACTCATTTCCATCTTTTCGGACACAAATACCATTGTCTTCAAACCGGTGTTTAAGAACGGCAGTGCGGAGCGCCCGGCGGATTTTCTTTTTGTGAATTTCGTTTTGCTTAAAGAAAATAGTAATGTTTTTGCCGAGAATTTCATCTGAAGAATATCCGAATATTCTCTTTGCGCTTTTGTTCCACTTGGCTACAGAACCGTCTGAATCAAGGAACATAACGGCATGCTGCCGGGCATTTTCAACCATGAGCCGATAATGTTCATTCGAGAGAGGAAACTTTTTACACTTGTTTTTCATCGGTTTCGAATGCCGGCTTCGGTTNNCTGTTCCGCGTGTCGGGCGATGTTTGCTGTGAAAAGACTTGATGGACGGATCGGAAGAATTGAAATTCTGCAAATCATTCATTCTCGAAGAATCATTATTCGCTTCAGTCGTCATAGGATGTTCCTTCAAAATATAGTGAAACCTGGAAGCTTTGGAGCAACGATCTTTATCAACGGGGAATATAAGAAATGTGCAAAAAATAAGATGTCGTAAAATCGCAAAAGGCGTGTCGTATTTTCAAGAAAAACGTGTCGTATTTTCGGAAGGGGAGGGGTTTATTTTTCACTTATCCAGAAAAGCACCAAAATTCGACGATTTTTTACATATCATCATTTAACGGCTTT
>PMML01000100.1 GCA_003162695.1 Ignavibacteriota bacterium
TATCGTTTCCGGTCCAAATTATCAATTGTGAATTGGGCGCTTGTTGTATTCCTGATCAGTGAAGGAATTACCCCGTCGACGACCACCGGATTCAATGCACTCTGAGGTATGGGACCATCGTAAGTGGCATTAAATTGTTGCGATGGAAGCGCTTTATCTTCTGCGCTTAATTGCAGCCGNNACTCCCTTCACCAGGTCGTCGCTTATCATGCTCAAATCGATGCTTCTGTCGGAGGTATTATTGCCTCCACCACTATAATATCCCCCCGCTTGCCCTCCACTCATCGATACCATCGGTACACCTTCAATGGTAACTTTATTGAATTGAGGAGACATTCCGCGGATAATAATTTTATTAGCTTCACCGTTTTGTCTGTCTAACGAAACACCGGGAAGTCTTCCAATTGATTCTGCGATATTTGCATCAGGCAGTTCTTTCATCTTTTCGGAAGATACCACATTGACAATATTATCGGATGACAGCTGCTGGTTAATTGCATCATGCTGACCTCTTGCTTGGGCAGTCACAATAACCTCCTGCCCTTCGAGTGCCTGAGGTTGAAGCCGGAATTCTTTTTGGACAATGCCGTCCTCCGGAACAACGACCTGCTCCGTTATGGTGAGATACCCGATATATGAAATCTTCAGTGTTCTTTCGCCGCTCGGCATGTCATGGATAATAAATTCGCCGTCAATATTGGAAGGAGCACCAAGGCTTGTGCCCACAACCATGATGTTCGCGCCTATGAGAGGATCGCCTGTCAATTTATCCAGTACCTTTCCCTTGATAGTACCGGATCCTGCAGCGTATAAAGATGGAGAGGTTAATAAATATGCTGCTGCAATAAGAGCGCAGACAAGTGATGTCCGTAAACGAAATGTACCAATAGACATTTTTTCTCCTTTCAATGATTTTTATTGTTCCAGCGAGTCATTTGTTATTTTTTATACTTTCGTAATACGTTTTTAAAATATACCATGCTTTCTTTTTATCACCGCGATCGGAAAGCAATCCTTTCCGGTTCCATCCTTTTTGGTAGACGGGATGCAATCTTCCGGGCGACCGGTAATCAGCCAGAAGCCATGGACAGACACCGCTCAAGTTCGGCACTGTACGGAACATTTCTATTTGGTCTTTATAGATCTGTTCCTGATATTCTTCACTCCAGGAAGCGGCTTCATCTTTTGGTCCGGAATTACTGCCATACAGAGCTTCACCGCCAAATTCGGATATTACGACGGGCTTATCGCCGCAAATCAATTTCCATTGTACATCTCCGGGCCGCCCCTGCCAGGGCGAATACCAGCCCAGGTATTCATTGATCGACATGATATCGAAAGAGGAATAAAGCGGGTCCCAAACATTCAAGGTGTTGTTTTCATACCCCTGGGAACAAATTGGAGAAGTGATAAGCCGGGTCGAATCCAGCATTCTGCATTGGCGGGACAGGTCAATGAGAGCCGCGGTGCGGTTGGGCGTTGAATCGTAGGTCTCATTCGAGAGGCTCCAAATGACAACTCCGCAGCGGTTCCTGTCCCTTCGAATCATTTCTCTCATCATGAGAGCGATTTTTTCCGTTACGCCTGGAGCGGAGAACTCAATATGCTGATACACCGGTATTTCGTCCCATACCATGATCCCCATTTTTTCGGCCAGTCTGACCATGTACTCGCTGTGCGGATAATGAACCAAACGTACAAAGTTGCATCCCAATTCTTTTGCCCAAGTCAATAATTCCAAAGCATCGGATTCAGAAAAAGCCCTCGCTGCCCTGAGCGGATTTTCTTCATGGATGTTAATTCCTTTTAAGAACAGCGGTTGGCCATTGAAAAGTATTTTCGCCCCTTTTGTTTCAATACTTCTGAAACCGATGTTTTCAACAATGGTATCGGTTTCACTCTGAAGAATAACTTTATAGAGTTTGGGGTTATCGGGCGACCAAAGTTTAAACTGTGAAGTAAAATGAATCTCTGCCAATCCATCGTTATTTGACTTTATTTTATAATCGACGCCTAACTCAGGCACCTTGACGCTGATGTTTTGCGACAACTGAGCGCCGTTCATTTTAACCAAGCCCGCGACCTCATTCAGCGAATGTTTTTTGAGTTGGATAAAGTAATCTTCAATAAATGAATCGGCGGTTTCAATTAAATTTACATCCCGTGTAATTCCTCCGTAGTTAAACCAGTCATAACCCAATCCCGGAATTCCATCCTTGAGCCGCTGGTTATTGACCATGACGACAATTATGTTTTCTCCTTCTTTCACTGCATCGGTAATTTCAAACTGGAAAGGAGTAAATCCGCCTTCATGACTGCCTATATGGCGGCTGTTGACGTACACGTCCGCAATATAGTTCACTGCGCCAAAATGGAGAAACAGTCTCTTGTTTTTTGGAACCCGGCATTGAAATGTTTTTTTGTACCACACGGTTCCTTCATAGTACGTAAGCTCGGGCTTTTGAGTATTAAAATCTCCAGGCACTTTAAGCAGCGGCCCGCCTTCAAACGAGTACTCGATAAAATCGGTTTTTTTCTCCGGTTTCTTTTCCATCCATACCTGCCGCCAGGTACCTATTCCCATTGGATCGATAATAACCTGCCATTGCCCGTTGAGGCTGACACAGCGCCGTCCCGGCAAATTAGTCATTGCACTTTGGGCGCATGCAGTATTAAAATTGCTGCGGCTGTTAAAAATTAAACCGATACAGACTATCAGATATACATTTACTTTTTTAGCAATCATAGAAAATTCAAATGTTCTGTTTGTGCACAGATATCAGATATTGCTTGATGTATTTACGTTCATTTTTTATCGATTTACAGCGGCAGATATATAAGTTCTATTCCTTTTCCTTTCGAAGGATTTAAGTTCCGGGAATATCTTCTGGTCGTATCGCTGTCCCAGTGCTCGTAAACACCCAAACTGCTTACAGGTTTACCGTTTTGCATATACTTGGTTCCCGACGGAGGATTGCCGGCAAGCGCCATTTCCATTAAATAATCGTCGGCATTATTTCGCAGAAGAATTCGGGAATGGCCGGCACTATCGATGTTGTTTTTTATTTGTGAATGGTAAATATCCAGTCCGACGCAGTCGAGCGCCACGCCGTCCATGGATGCGAAAACGCTGGCAGGCCAGCTTGAATTTTCATAAGGCTCTACCGCATTATTAAAAGGAGGATTCGGAAAATGCACCGGGTATGTCCTCCATTTCCTGCCGCTGTAAAGTCCATCCAGAACAAAGAGAATAGTTTTAGCGCCAAGATTGGGAGAGGCAGCAAGATCCACCATCGGCGAATAAGCATTTTTTACGGCTTCCTGATTTGTGTTAATGGCCCCGTGCAATTCCCATGTGCCTTCAATGGATCCAAAATGATTTTTCCCGCACATCGATATTCCGGTTTGACCCTCGTCGCCGTCTTCCATCGTATTGTAAGGATACGAATGTGCTTTGAGCAAAGCCATATTGATGATGTACGCGGCGTCGTAAATTTGTTTGGCTATGAACCGGGCTTTGTCGTATTTCCCGTTAGAATAACTGACCCCTTCTACCCATTGAGCCGCTTCCAGACCATGATAGCCGCCATAGGCGGGGTTTTTGGCTTGAGCTTCCTGGGGAACATCAACTTGAACAAAACGCACGTCTTTAAATTCATTCCACACTTTAAGAAGAAGATAGGAGGGAATAAAACGCCGGACATCATAAATAATAATATCTTTGGGCGTGACGTGCGCCTTCGATACCAGCTGCCGGACCATCGCCAATACTAATTGCGGAGAAGCATCGCTGTAATTTATTGTTTTGTTGGGAACATCGCAGTTGTTAAGATTAATCTTCAAGGCAATTGCTTCGCCTTCTTTATAACCTCTGTCTTCAAGTCCGCGTTTGTTGATATTGTAATATTTAAAAATGGCTTCCCATGCGCTCTCTTCATTGCTTTTCCCGGTCAACCCGGTCAAAGCAGCCGCCAGCATTGCATCGACCCTTTGCTGATCGGTATTTTCATCGAGCCAGTATTGATCGGCATTCGATTTCCAATTCCCTTTCCATTTTGTTGCTTTCGGATCGTGAGCCCAAACAACCCTGCCCGGAAAAATTCCTTTTGCAATTCCCTTAGGATCGTTGGATTTTGCAGGAATAAAATCGTAACCGGTATCCGTTTTTTTTGAATCGGCATTGATTGCCGTACTCATCGATAGAATCGTCCAAATAATGAAACATGCCGCCACCAGCATAGACACCAGAGAACCCGGAAGACGTCTGCCCGGAAAAGTCTTCTGAATTTTTTTAAAAAATGGTTTTATTGTGAATAGGCTCAAGACCCATAGTACAAACCCGGAAGCGACGGGAAATGCCGCCCTTTGGCATGGATAGGCTGCTCTCGACGGTTTGGGGACTACTCTGATCAGAAACCAAACGGCCGCGATCAATCCAATGAATAGAGATAATCGCTTATGCCGCAAACCGCGGTTTATCAAGTCCAATTTTCTTAAAGACGTTTGAATTTTGATCAATCTGTTCTTCACAGCTTCCATATTCTTATGCATACTTCCTTCAGATATAAAATAGAATGACGTTCCGCCAAACAACGCTTGAAATCTGTTTTACCGCTGCAATTCACCGTTCTCCGGATTTCCGGGTTCATCGAGAAGCTGGATATAAGTATCCGGTCCCAAATCGGGATTGTTCCACGACGATAACGCCCAAACGACTTTTTTATCAGGAGTTACTTCGAACACCTGAACCGTACCTGCCCATTCTTCTATTTTGTTATTGCCTGCACACCAATTGCTTATTACGGTATTTCCGTTGGCAAGTCTGTTGGCTGTTTGACTATTATAGAGTTGAAACGGTACGTCGGCCTGCGTAAGCTCCCAAACCGTTTCTCCTGCCGGATTAACTTCTCGCGTATAGCCGTTTCCGTCTCCTGAAATGAGCGTATTCCCGTTGCGCAGCCGAATCGCCGCCCATGGCCATTTGGAAGAAACGGACCAGATTTCTTTTCCGTCCAGCGTAAATTCTACTACTTTATTTTCCGCCATCAGCGGAACGATAATCGTGCCTTTGGGAGTGATTCGTACATGACGGAACTGCACATGCGTACTGGTGGTTGTCGTCGGGATTATAATTTCTTTCAGGATTTTATTTTCAGCCGTATTGATGATCATCACTTTGGCCGGATTGCCGTTGAGTACCATTAAAACGCTGTCCCTCCCGATAGGCTGGCATGAATGCGTTTCCGTGCCTTCCGGACATTTGAATTCCCAAATCAAATTTTTATCGGGACTGATGATTCCTGCTCCCGACATACATGCAAAGACAATATTGCCGTTGGCGAGCATCGTCGCATCGTCAAATTCCTGAATAGCTCCAGATAATGTACGCATGGGAATCGAATATTTCCAAACGACTTTTCCGTCACGCACAACGAACATAGACTGGGCTTCCGGATGACGCATGTCCCACTCTCCGGCATATAAAAATGAGTGCTGGTTCAATCCATTGCCCGGCAATGGTTCTGTGGAATTTTTCGTTTGAGCGTAACCGCATGCGGCAAAAGACATCCAAAAAAACATAATTATGGCAAACTGTTTCATAGTAAAAGTCCAATCAAGATATTAGTTTGTATACACCGTTATTATTTATACAATCCTTCCATACTCAGCGTGCCAAGAATAAAGGATGTTACTCCGGCAAACGTATTTATTTCCTTGGGCTGGTTTATATACATATTGTAATCATCCATGATGCCGATACTGCTGCAATTATAAATATCGATCAATCCTTTTGAGTTTATTTTCGCATTTTTAATAATGCCATCATAGGCCTTTTTTACAACAGGATCGAATTCTTCTTTATTGATATATCCTTTTTCAATCGATTTTTTTATTAGATAAAGAAACATACCAGTTCCGGAAGTTTCGTTCCAATTGCCCTGTTGACCGCATTTGTCGACGACCTGACACCACATTCCGGTAGCGGAATCCTGAACATTCTTGAGTCCCTTGCAAAGATTTTGAAGCGCGGACATGAGAGCCGGATAGTCCGAATTTGACCGGGGTAAATAATCGAATACATCGGCCAGGAGAACGGCGTACCAGCCGAGACCTTCGCTCCACACTTCCGGGGCACATCCGGTTTCCTTGTTTGCCCAGCCGGCCTGCTTCGATTCGTCCCATCCATGCAGCAGGAGTCCGTTCGGTTTCAGGCAATGTTTCAACGCCAGTGTCATTTGTTTTGCGACTTCTCCAAATGCGCAGGCGCTGTCGCCGATAACGCTCCCATACCGTGCGAGGAACATCTGACCCATAAATACGCCATCGACCCACATTTGATGTTTCGCNNATATATTTTTCATTTTTAGTATGCTCGTACATAAACGTTACAGCATATCCCGGAAGGAAATTGTCCAGTGCATTACTGCTGAAAGAAGGTATATTTCCTTTCTCGTCGACGTGGCTGTCGACATATTTTTTTATGTAATTCAA
>PMML01000083.1 GCA_003162695.1 Ignavibacteriota bacterium
CTGAACGGAGACTGGGTGCTGGTTTCGCCGCATCGAACCTCGCGTCCATGGCAGGGCGATGTCGCGCCACTGTCGACAGAACAGCGGAATTCCTACGAACCGGAATGCTACCTTTGCCCCGGCAACAGACGCGCTCATGGGGACGTTAATCCCGATTATAAAGGCACATTTGTTTTTACGAACGATTTCCCCGCATTGCTCCAAACAACGCCGCTCAAAACGAACAATATCGATAACCTCCTGATTGCCAAAGGCGAAGGCGGCGTTTGCCGTGTGGTGAACTATTCCCGTTCCCATAATCTGACAATGGCGGAAATGAGCCGGCAGGAAATCGAAGATATTATCGGCGTCTGGCAAAAAGAATATGAATCTCTCGGTTCGATTCCCGCCATTCGGTACGTGCAGATTTTTGAAAACAAGGGTCAGATCATGGGAAACAGCAATCCGCATCCTCATGGTCAAATCTGGGCGCAGACAAGTATTCCGATGGAACCTTCCAAGGAACTGAAACAATTTAAAAAATATTATGCAAAGAAGAAAAGAAGTCTTCTATCTGATTACTGGAAACTCGAAGCGAAGCTTGCAGAACGCACCGTATACGAAAATGAATCGTTCCTGGCCGTCGTTCCGTTCTGGGCCGTTTGGCCGTTTGAAACGCTGCTTATTTCAAAACGGAAAAGAGGATCACTGCTGGAGTTTTCAGAATCGGAAAAGAAGGATTTTGCCGATGCTATGAAAGTCAACATGATTAAATACGATAATCTCTTCCGGATATCGTTCCCTTACTCTATGGGAATCCATCAAGCACCGACCGATAAGCACAAACACCCGGAATGGCATTTTCACGTACACTTTTATCCTCCCCTTTTACGGTCTGCGCAAATACGTAAATTTATGGTTGGTTATGAAATGCTGGCAGAGCCCCAGAGGGATATTACACCGGAACATTCTGCCGATGTATTAAGGAAACTGCCTCTCGAACATTTTTCCGCATCATAAAACGGGAGGATGTCCCATCCGAGACTCTTTCCGTAGAGTCCAACCTGTAGAGTCCGACTCGTAGTCGGACCATATTCCCGACTCGTAGTCGGACCATATTCCCGACCCGTAGTCGGACCATATTCTCGACCCGCAGTCCTGCAGGTTTCCCGTCGTCACGCAGCAGAACATACTCACTCTTTGTTTTTCAATGCATCGATTCCGCCGTCTTGCGCCAATGTTCCGCTACGGCATTAATTTCAGAATATTCGTCCTCCCGGAGAAGTGCGATGCAATTCATCAATGCTCGGGATGTATGGTATGTGCATTTCCACATGTGGCTTTTCTGACCGGAACGGAACTGCGGTTCTTTGTCGATTCCACCTTCGAACCAATCGCCATTAACCGGATCGATGATCGAAGTTTTTATATATTCCCATTGTTTGAGAAAATGTGCAGCATAGCGTTTGTCTTCGGGGAAAATTTTCGAGAACAGCAGCAGAGCATTCAATCCTTCGGCTTGTGCCCACCAGTTTTTAGTATCCAGCACGATGGAAAATGCGCCATTTTTATCATAATACCCGCCGTCATAAAATCCTCCCGAAACAGGATCCCANNTTTTCGCTCCGCATCCGAAGCATGACGGAAGGAAACCGGTTTCCAATCGTTCTCGAAGAACAATTGAAGATATCCCTGATCGGCTACCATAATGTCGCGGATAAGTTCCAGCAATTCCAAAAGCCGGGCGCGCAGGAGATCGTCTTTCCAGACATGATACAGTTCCGTATAAGCTTCAAGCAAATGGATGGAAGAATTTTGATCTTTAAAACCGAGTTCATTACTGTCGAATGCAACGGTCTTGTAGGCGGATTTTCTGTCGAACGGGACGGATTCAGGAGACAGGAATTGGAAATATCCCTTGTTGCGATCATCATGCGCACGGTTTTCAATCCAGTGAAAAGTTTTCTTTGCCCATTCGAGTGCATCGGGATTTTGAGTATGGCCGAACAGCGCCGCCAGCCCGTAAAGAGCGAATGCATTTCCATACGCGCGTTTTTCATCACGCCACCCTTTGACATCGGTAACGTTACCTTCCCGGCTCCTGATTTGATAAAATCCACCGTGTGTACTGTCCCACATTTTCTGCGTTAAATATTTAAATCCGTGGAATGCGTTTTGATCGAATTCTTCCGAGCCGCCAAGGAATTCGGAAGTCTTGGATAATGTCCATACGTGTCTGGCCTGGGAAACTATCATTTTCTCCTGCAGCGGCATAATGTTCCAATTGCACGAAATATTCGTAAAAAAGCCGCCGCATTCTTTATCGACAGTCAACGGGTACCACCGGTCCAGTATCCCGTGCTGAAAAGCGTCATGCAGTTCCTTTATTATCTTTGATTCATTATCCATCATTTCACCTTATTTAATAAATTCCTCTTGAACCATTAAGAAATATTGCTTTCTGCCTTCCCTTTTAACCCCATTCTGATGCTTCTTTAAATCCCCATAATAAAATTATCATATCTCGGTATGCCGATTTTTTAGCCATGACATTTCAGATTAAATAAATCTTTTTAAAGAAAGAAACTTTCCCTCTACTTTGTGGAAATGCAGAATTTCGATACTTCAAAACGAAATCGGGTTTCGATAATTGAATGTAGCACGTAAAATTTATGAAATAATCTTCGATTATCAAATTGTAACTACTCAGCGTATTTCTGATATGGTAAATAGGTTGTCATTCCCACGGATTTCCTGCCTGCCGAAGTGCCCGCCTGAACGATACAGCCGGGCAGGCCTTCTTCACGCAGGCGGGTTAGTGGGAATCCAGAACTATGTTGTAACCCATTTCTGGATTCCCTGCCTGCGGCGGGCAGGCTGATTAAAACATTCGGGAATGACAGTAATCTTAAATCATGCTGAGCAGTTACAATCGGTTTTGATTATTCGCTGAGTAATTACATCAAATTTTAATATGAGTCTGCATTGAAATATTTTGCGTAAAATATATTCCAGTGAATTTCTAATTCCCAAATATTCGTGAAGATCTTTTCATTCATAATTATTTGTGCCTCCTTAGTATCTATATTTAAGAATGCTCCGTTCTTCTGCAGCCGCGAAAGCCTTGCCCGATCTGTATTATCTTTTGGCGGGTTGTCCCGAGGCTGTCCAAAAAGAAAGAATCATGGCAGGACAAACATTTACTGAAGGTATCCCCATGTGACCAGTTTGTCATTTTTCGTCAATATTGGACAGAATACCTATCCTACCATCAATGAACTTTTGGGACAGCCTCGGGACGATGCCGGCCGCGTCTGCAGATAGAATCGCAACCATCAGGAACATGCCATGCTTGAACAATTATTCTCGATTCAAATTCATTCCGGATAATGACGGATGCGCCGGGAATCGCCGGCAAATCATTCAAACTTTGCACAAACGGGAGAAAAGATTTCTGCGTTTGTTTTGCAGACACCTTTACGTATATTTTTATCGATGATCATTATACAGCGGACAGAAGACAATGGTAAACATTGAACGAATATATTTGCTGGACGGCATGGCGCTCGTCTACCGCGCCTATTTTGCATTTATCCGAAATCCGTTGATCAACTCCAAAGGAGAAAACACAAGTGCCATTTTCGGTTTCGTCAATTTTCTCAACGGCATTCTCTCGCAGGAATATCCCGATTCGATTGCGGTCGTTTTTGACACCGCCGTGCCGACCTTCCGTCATCTTGCGTATAAGGAATACAAAGCGACACGTCAGAAAATGCCGGAAGACATGTCTGCTCAGATCCCGATACTAAAAGATGTCGTTCGCGCATACAACATTCCCATCGTGGAAGTAGACGGTTACGAAGCAGACGATGTCATCGGCACACTTGCACTTCAGGCGGAAAAAGAGGGAGCGCTGTCCTTTCTCGTTACGCCGGACAAAGATTTTATGCAGCTCGTTTCTCCTACGACCAAGATGTATCGTCCCGGAAAGCAGGGAACCGATGTCGAAATTATTGATATTCAAGGTGTCAGGAATAAATTCGGCGTTACCCCCGATCACGTTATCGATGTTTTGGGCCTGACCGGCGACGCTTCGGATAATATTCCGGGCGTTCCGGGCATCGGTGAGAAAACCGCAATCCCGCTCGTTCAAAAATACGGAACAATCGAAGGAATCTATGAACACCTTGATGAAATACTGCAAAAAGGAGTCCGGGCCAAATTAGAAAATAACCGCGAACTGGCCTTTCTTTCAAAGAAACTTGTTACTATCGATACCCATGTCCCGCTCCAGATAACGTATCACGGCCTTCGCGCCGCCCCGCGTAATGTCGAACGGCTTTCCGAACTTTTTGAAAGACTGGAATTCCGGTCGCTTCGAGCAAAACTCCAGACAGAACCTCAGAAACCTCAACCGGCGGCAGAGGAGAGCGTCATTGAATTTACTCCTCCGGCTCCTTTGAACTATATCTCGACAACAAAACATAAATATGTGCTTATCGATTCAGAACTGGATTTTCAAAATCTCGTTCAAAAACTTTCAAAGTCGAAAGCCTTTGTTTTCGATACGGAAACCACGTCGACCGATGCGTTAAATGCTGAGCTGGTCGGAATCTCATTCGCCCTCAAGATACACGAAGCATGGTACATAGCCGTCGAACCGGAGCATGAGCCGGAAGCGCGCGATCTTTTCGGCACGGTGTCGGCCGGCCGCGTGAAAGGAAAAGGACTTCCTGCCGGCTTCGTCTGCTCAGCGCTTAAGCCTCTTTTTGAAAATTCCCGGATTCTCAAGATCGGACATAATATTAAATACGATGCTCTCGTGCTCTCCCGGTATGGAATTGCCGTAGAGGGAATTCCATTCGACACGATGATCGCAAGCTATGTCCTCCGCGCCGACGGAAGGCATTCCATGGATTCGCTTGCGGAAGAATATTTGCAGTATAAAACCGTTACGTACACGGACCTGACCGGGAGCGGCAAAGAACAAAAAGATCTGCGGGATATTCCGGCGGAAAAAGTGTCGGATTATTCGTGCGAAGATGCGGACATTACGCTTCAATTGTACGAAGTCCTCGGACGAAAACTGGAAGAACAATCACTGCGTAAACTTTGCGAAGAAATCGAGTTCCCGCTCACACCGGTGCTGACACGCATGGAAAAGCACGGTGTTTGTATCGATGTCGATTACTTGAACGGTATGTCCAAGGAATTGGAACGCCAGCTCGATGTATTGACGCACAGTATTCACACAACTGCAGGCGGCGCATTCAATATCAATTCAACACAGCAGCTCGCCGAACTCCTGTTCAACAAGCTGAAACTCCGGACACTGAAAAAAACCAAAACCGGATTCTCGACCGACGTAGCCGTTTTGGAGTCGCTCCGCGGCGAACATCCGATTATCGAACAGCTTTTGGAATTCCGTCAGCTTGCAAAATTAAAATCAACCTATGTGGACGCATTGCCGAAATTGATTCATCCCGCAACGGGACGGGTCCATACGTCATTCAACCAGAGCGTTACCACCACCGGACGACTTTCGAGCAGCGATCCGAATTTTCAAAACATTCCAATCCGCACGGAAATCGGCCGGTCCATCCGCAGGGCATTTATCGCGCAAGGAGAAAACGCCCTCATCCTTTCTGCGGACTATTCCCAGATCGAGCTGCGGGTGATGGCGCATATTTCGGAAGACGAGGGACTGACCGAAGCGTTTCGCAGAGGAGAAGATATCCATGCTTCCACTGCGGCAAAAGTNNGCATACGGGCTGGCATCGCGTCTGGAAATAAGTCAGGCCGAGGCAAAAGAAATTATTGCGCGTTACTTCCAGCGTTTTCCGAAAGTGCAAAACTACATTAACGATACGATTGCCCGGTCGCGGCAGCAGGGATTCGTTTCCACCTTGCTCGGCAGAAGAAGATACATTCCGGACATCAACAGCCGTAATCAGAATATCCGGCAGAACGCGGAACGGCAGTCGATCAATATGCCGATCCAGGGTACAGCCGCAGACATGATCAAACTGGCGATGATTAAAATAGACGCTGCATTGCGGGAAAATAATTTTCTCAGCGCGATGGTGCTGCAGGTACACGACGAACTTGTCTTCGAAGTTCAGGAGAGCGAGCTTGACATGGTAAAGAAGATCGTATCGGAAAACATGCGCAATGCACTCCCTCTGAATGTTCCCGTCGAAGTGGAACTCGGCGCCGGCTCAAACTGGCTTGATGCGCATTGAACAATGGATTTATTTCCGCCGGTGCAGCAGAATCGACAAACCCCAGAGGACGAGCAGAACTGGCCAATAGATCCGGACATAATGCATGACGTCGAACCATTCGATCATGTCGTACCACCACAGGTAATAGAACACTCCATAGGCGCCGAATAAAATTGCAGGAATGAGTGTGCCGATGCGGCGCGGATCATAGAAAAAGAGAATTAAAAAGGAAAAGCCGAGAACCAGGCTCAGCGTTGCAAACCAGTCCCAGGGAGCAGACTCGACAAGATGCATCCGGTGAAGAATGGCGGCAATACTGAAGAAGAATAGAACGCTTCCCAAAAAAGCAGCGCCGCGCCGGCGCGTCACGAATGCCAGCGCCGTTGCAAGCAATCCATAGACGCCGATCGATCCCCAAAAAATGATATCCCAACGGTACGGAACAATGTGCAGACGGCTCAGAATCAACGCTGCACCCATAACGATCAAAACCACACCTATAAGAGAGACAGTATAATTACGCTTTATTGATTTTTCTTCCATGGCAGCCTCACTTTGTTGCCGGAATGGTTTCTTCCGGAATGATCAAATACATCAATACATACAGAATAATCCCAGTCCCGGCAGAAAGGATTGTAAAAAAAACATAGACAAGGCGCACAATTGTGGGATCGATATCGAAATATTTCCCCAATCCTCCGCATATACCGAATATTTTTTTCTGAATGCGGGATCGCCGCAATTGCCGCTGCTGCGTTGTTTGTGTAAAATCTTTTCGATCCGATGTCTGCTCTCCGGATTCCGCCTGATTTGCCTCTCCGGACTCTGCTGACGGTTGATCCATGCTGCCTGCCGGTTTTCCCGGACTCGGATCTATTTTGGGTCCTTCTTTCCGTTCCGCTTTTAAGATTAAAGCGATTCCTGCAAAAACAAAAATAGCAGGCAGGACAAATTCCCAGCTTTCATGCCAGAATGAATGAAAAGAAAAAATATCCAGATTATCTAATAAAAGCAGAACGCCGATAAACATCAGGAATATGCCGACAACCTTTCCTGCGGTAAAATCTGCTTTTGCAGAATGAGGCGGCGGTACGGAATAATCCGGATTTTTCGGCATTACAAAATAGGCAATGACATAGAGGAGAATTCCGGATCCGCCGAACAGTGTAAGCACGACCCAGAGCAGCCGGACGATAGTAGGGTCAAAACCGAAATATTCAGCAATACCGCCGCACACACCGGCGAGCGTTTTATTGCTTCTGCTGCGATACAGATGTTTCGTTTGGTCTTTCATGGTGCCCTCCGCTTCTCTTTTTTCCTTCTTACGAGAGGGAAAGGGAAAAAGTTTCATGCCGCTGGATGGACAATTGCAGCCGGTCTCGGGTACAATAAGAATCTCGGATAGTACGAACATGTTGAGGAGTTAGAATAAAAAACCCGGCCGGAGCCGGGTTTGCAGCACTCCATGATGCATGAATCCTTATACTTCCATAATCTCTTTTTCTTTGGCAGCCAGGATTCCGTCGATGTCTTTGATATATTTATCCGTAAGTTTTTGCGAATCCTGTTCACCGCGTTTTCTCTCGTCTTCCGGCATATGCTCGGCTTTTTCCGCTTTCTTCAAATGCTCGATTGCATCGCGTCTGACGTTGCGCACGGCAAGCTTGCCGTCTTCACCGAATTTTTTAATGAGTTTCACGAGTTCTTTTCGCCGTTCTTCATTCAGCGGCGGAATCGGAACGCGCACGAGAGTACCGTCGCCTATGGGATTCAACCCAAGATTCGCCTGCAAAATTGCTTTTTCGATATGCGGAATCATGTTCTTTTCCCATGGCTGGACGGTGATCGTATGTACATCCGGTGTGCTTACGTTCGCAACCTGATGGAGCGGAGTCGGCGTTCCGTAATAATCGACTTTGACGCTGTCTAAAAGCACCGTTGTTGCTTTACCGGTACGGACTTTCACTAATTCGTCCCGTACGACTTCCACGGCTTTTTTCATTCTCTCTTCCGCTTGTTTCAGAATATCTTTTGAGTTTGTCATAGGTGCACCATTGATAAGTTAAAAGGATAACTATTATTCAAAAAAATCGCTTACCATCGATCCGACAGGCTCTCCGCACAGCACACGTTTGAAGTTCCCGGGAACATTCATATCAAACACGATGAGCGGCAAATTGTTTTCTTTCGAAAGCGTAATAGCCGTCATGTCCATGATACGAAGATTTTTTGTCATTACATCGCTGTACGAAATTTTTTCAAACCGCAGCGCTTTCGAATTTTTTTCAGGATCGGAATCGTAAATGCCGTCTACGCGGGTTCCTTTCAGAATGACTGCCGCTCCGATTTCGATGGCACGGAGCACCGCTGCAGTATCGGTGGTAAAATAAGGATTACCCGTTCCTGCCGCGAAGATCACGACGCGTCCTTTTTCCAGATGCCGTACGGCACGGCGGCGGATGAATGGTTCGGCAATCCGTTCCATATTAATAGCCGTCAGGCAGCGTGTTTTCAAGTCCTCATGCTCCAGTGCGTTCTGGAGTGCAAGCGCATTGATGACTGTTGCAAGCATTCCCATGTGGTCGCCGGTCACTTTATCGATACCGTCGGTTGAATTTTCAATGCCGCGGTAAATATTTCCGCCTCCGATCACGATGCCGATTTCGGCGCCAAGCCTCTGTGCCGAGCCGATCTCCTGGGCATATCTTTTGAGCACTTTCGAATCAATACCGTATTCAAGGCTGCCCATCAAAGCTTCACCGCTCAATTTCAGAAGAACACGTTTGAACTTGAGTCCGTTCATTTCCTTACCCTCATAAAAAATCCCGAATCGTATCGGGATTTTGTTCTTCAAAATATTTATTCACCAAGCTGATATCGGACATAACGCTTGATGGTGATTTTTTCACCGACGCGGCCGATTTCTTCGTCGATAATATCCTTGATCGTTTTTCCGGAATCCTTAATAAAGCTCTGCTCCATCAGGACAAATTCCTGATAAAATTTATCGAGCCGTCCTTGAGCGATTTTATCGGCAATCTCAGCCGGCTTGCCTTCGTTCTTCGCCTGTTCACGGTAAATTTCAAGTTCCTTGTCGATAGTCGCTTGCGTAATATTTTCCCGCAGAATATACTGCGGATTCATCGCCGCTGCCTGCATGGCAATATCGTGTGCCAGCTGCTTAAAACCCGGTGTCTTTGCGACAAAATCCGTCTCGCAGTTTAATTCTATCATCACACCGATGCGTCCGCCTGCATGTATGTACGCTTCGACAACGCCCTGGTTCGTTTCTCTATCGGCGCGTTTTGCGGCTGTCGCCGCTCCTTTTTTGCGCAGGTGGTCGATGGCGGCTTCCATATCGCCGTTTGCCGCTTCTAATGCGCGCTTGCAATCCATCATACCGGCGCCGGTTTTATCGCGTAATTTTTTTACTAAATCGCTTGTAATCTCAGCCATGTTACTCTCTTACCTTCCTTTGTTCGACTGCTCCTGATTTTTCCGCAGCAACAGCAGCCTGAGCAGCCTTCTCTTCAGCCTCTGCGGCTTTTTTTGCCGAAGCGCGTTCGTTGCCGTTGAGAACCGCGTTGCACATTGCATTGGCAATCAACTGAATTGATTTCAATGCATCGTCGTTTGCAGGAATCGGATGATCGATCGGATCTGGATCCGTATTCGTGTCGACAATAGCTACGACCGGAATACCGAGACGCTTCGCTTCTTTGACAGCTATCGCTTCTTTTTTAATATCGACGACAAAGATAACGCCGGGCATCCGTGACATTTCCACGACGCCGGAGAGCACTTCCTGAAGTTTATCGCGTTCACGGCTCAAGAACAGGCGCTCTTTCTTCGTAATATTTTCGAAAGTGCCGTCGGTTTCCATTTTTTCAATATTCGTCAAATGCTTGACGCTCTTGCGGATCGTAGCGAAGTTAGTCAGCATACCGCCGAGCCAGCGTTCGGTCACATAAAAAGCGTTGCAGCGGAGAGCCGCTTCTTTTACGACATCTTGCGCCTGAGTTTTGGTGCCGACGAATAAAGGCCTTTTTCCTTCCGCAACAATGCTGGAAACCGCATTGTATGCTGCGTCGATCGATTCCTGTGTTTTCTTTAAATCGATGATGTGAATTCCATTGCGCTCCATAAAAATATAGGGCTTCATTTTGGGATTCCATCGGCGGGTCAGGTGACCGAAGTGCGCTCCTGCTTCGAGAAGTGCATTAATTTCTACTTGAGGCATTGAATATTTCCTTTCAGTTATTCTTCTATTCCCGTCATCTCCTGCCGGAATCACGCAATCGATAGAAGCGCTCGCACGACACTGCCGGTCGGATCGGAGAATATGCTTGATAAAATATCACCGTTCCGCCGGAAGCGGAACGGGATGTGATAAAAAAATTAACGTTTGGAGAACTGGAACCGTTTGCGGGCTTTTTTCTGTCCGTATTTTTTCCGTTCCACCATACGCGGGTCACGCGTCAACAAGCCGGCATTGCGCAGTACCGTGCGCAGATCTTCATCCAGCGCAACGAGAGAGCGGGCAATGCCCAGACTCACGGCTCCGGCTTGACCGGTCGTTCCGCCGCCGAGAACGCGGATAGCGGCATCATAGCGGCCGAGTGTTTCCGTCACCTCAAACGGTTTCAGAACCTCGCTGCGCAGGATCGCCAGTGGAAAATAATTTTCTAATTCTCGATTATTGATCGTCACTTTGCCGGAACCATCCGAGAGTTTGACACGGGCGACGGCATTCTTGCGGCGGCCAACGGTTATGGGTATCTGCATAGACTTACTTCACCTTTATTCAGAAAGACATGGTTTCAGGTTGTTGCGCTGCATGCGGATGCGATGCGCCGCGGTATACTTTTAATTTCATTCCAATTCTGCGTCCGAGCCGGTTATGCGGAAGCATGCCTTTGACGGCATGTTCAATGACGAATTCAGGCTTCGTCTTTATCAATTCTTTGAACGCCTCGAAGCGGGCGCCGCCCGGATAGCCGGTATTGTGATACAATTCTTTTTTCTCCGTGCGCTTGCCGGTAAGTTCGACTTTTTCCGCATTAATCACCACAACAAAATCGCCAACGTCGGCATTTGTCGTAAAAATCGGTTTGTGTTTGCCTCGCAGAATATGTGCAACATGCGAAGCAATGCGGCCTAATGTTTGTCCGGAGGCATCGACCAGATACCATTTCTGTACCGTATCCGACGTTTTAAAGAACCGTGTTTTTGGCGATGTTTCCACTTGCTTTTCTCCTCACTCTCGTTAATTCAAAACTTCCATTTTCTTTATTTACATCCGCGTGCGTCATCGGTCTCGAATCTGCAGGATTTAAGATCGTGCACCCAGCAGGACTCGAACCTGCAACCCACTGATTAAGAGTCAGTTGCTCTACCAATTGAGCCATGGGTGCAGAACTGACACTTACTTGCCGGTCGGAACAGGCATCGCCGGAGCCTGCTGTGCAGGCGGCAGAGACGCTGCCGGCGGTGCAGACTGAATGATGCTCTCCCGCTGCTTCTCGCCGCGCGGAAGAAGCCAGAGGTTAATCAGCAATGCCAGCACCAAAAAAACTCCCGCAAGCCATTGCGTTGCTTTCGTTAAAAAATCCGATGTACGGCGAACTCCGAAAACAGCTCCGATATTCGATCCGCCGAAACTTCCGGCTAATCCGTTTCCTTTGCTCGATTGCATTAAAATTACAATTATCAACAGGATGGAAACGACTAATTCTATAAACAGTGCTAAGGTGTACATAGTTTATCCTTCTTCACGAAAAAAATCCCCACACAAGTGGGGCAGACATATTATAATAAAGAAATTTGCTCTAAAACGCAATAAAAACTTCCGAGAAAAATGATTCCGATTGCGGTGACACCGGAATAACCCATGGCGATATGCCTGCATTTTATTCCATCAAGCAAGATCGAACGCGATTACAGGATGACGCCGAGAAACGAGCAGAGCGCGGCTGCGAGTAAAATCCGGTCACACCGGCCCGTTTCCCTTTGAAATATCCTTGAATTTTGCTTCTTGCACATCCGAATAATCCTCTTTCGGCTTTGCATCTGTTTTCTGCCATTTCGGAGGGATTTTGCCGTCAGGCGGCCGGGATCGCCGGATCAATCCCAGTCCTACGAGAAGCCCCCGTGCGATGGTAAGAACGATATACGCGATAAGAAACGTAAACACCAATCTCAGAAAACCGAATATCACGTCCGCCTCACAAAAGGATTATAATATTCAATCGGCGCTTTGTTGGGCCGGAGAATCTGCTGCAATAAATCCTCAAAATGTTCCGGATTGTTTACAAAGTCGATATCCGTTGCTTTGACAATCAGAAGCGGCGCCGATTTATACCTGAAAAAGAAGTAATTATATGCTTCGTTAAGCTCACGGATATATGTTTCCGACATGTTGCGCTCCATAACCCGGTCCCGCTTTTCTATGTTTTCCATCAAGCGATCGACGCTCGACTGCAGATAAATAACAAGGTCCGGCTGCGGGACTTTATGCTCGATCGTCGCCAAAAGATTTTCATAGAGCTTCAACTCATCATCGCGCATTGTGAGATAAGCAAAAATTTTATCTTTTTCAAAAATATAATCGGAGATGACATGGGAATGGAAAAGATCGGCCTGAAAAAGTTCCTGCTGCTGTTTGTACCTGCTCAGAAGAAAAAATATCTGTGTTTGAAATGCATAATGCTCCGGATCTTCATAAAACTTGGCAAGAAAAGGGTTCTCGTCAAACTTTTCAAGCACAAGGCGCGCCCCAAGCCGTTGCGCTACCATGTTCGCCAGCGATGTCTTTCCCGCTCCGATGACACCTTCGATGGCGATATACCGGATATCCGCGGGAATTTGCAAGTCGTTTTCTTTTTGCTGCATACGATTCTATCACTCTTTCCGGTGTACTGCCGATGCATCCGGACAGTTCTTGAGTAAAGCCGCAACGGTCTGATGTTCCCGCGGATCTATGAAGTCCGCCGCAATCTCGGACAACGGCTGCAAAACGAACCGGCGGGCAGGAATCCCGGAATGTGGAAGAGTAAGTTGTTCGGTCTCCATCATTGTATCGCCGTAATATAAAATATCAATATCGATTTCTCTCGGACCCCATCGCACTGATTTCGTTCGGCCGAGATTTCGTTCGATTCCCTGCAGCATGCCGAACAAAATCCGCACATCGATATCTGTTTCAAGTTCAACCGCCATATTAAGAAACGGCGGCTGTTCTTTCATACCGACCGGTTCCGTTTCATAAACGGACGACTGCCCCGCAAAGACGCTTCCGGAGATTCGCCGAAGCTCCCCGAGCGCACGAAGAAGATACTCTTCTCGCTTGCCTCTATTGGATCCCAATCCGAGAAAGACGCGGGACATTGTTTATTTCCGGGTTTCCGTCAATTCCACTTCCACGGAATCGACAACGCCTCGAATCGGCGCACTCGGTTTACGCACGCGAACCGTAACAACCTGTACTTTCGGAAATTTTTCCAATAGTCCGCGCGCAATTGTGCCGGCAACCGATTCGATGAGAAAATGTTTTTTTTCAACGACCGACGAACGGATATACTCGTAAACCCGCTCATAATCGATCGTGTCATGCAGCTGGTCGCTTTTCGCGCCTTTGGACAAATCGCAGTGCAATTCCACATCCACTTCAAATTTTCCGCCGCGCGATTGTTCGTCCGATAAAACGCCGTGATATGCATAGAAAACAGCATTGTGCAGGCGAATGATACCTAGATTATTTTTTTTTGCCATAGCTTTTTGTATCGCGTAAAATTGAATATAGGGAAGGAAGTCCCGAAAGGCAATCCTATGAAGTTTTCATCGCTTTCGACGCAGCTCGCAGCCGCCGCACGACCGTTTCTTTACCGAGCACGGACATCAATTCATACAGGCTCGGGCCGACCTGCTTTCCGGACACAGCCAGCCGCGCCGGATGAATGAGCTTGCTGGTCTTTATTTGCAATTCATCGGCAAGCCGCTTCATGACCGTTTCGATCGCTGTATGAGAGAATTCTTCCACGGCATCAAAGACTTCTGCTAAACGCGTCAGCCTCTGGGAAGTTTCCGGTTCCCAATATTTTTGAATTCCCGCTTCTTCATACGTTTTCGGTTCTTCAAAAAAATATGTGCTGTACTCGCCGAAGTCCTGAGGGAAAGTCAGCTTTTCTTTTAACAATCCTATAACGCGCAGAAAGTATGCTTCATCGGAAATTCGTATTCCTTTGACTTCCAGCATCGGTCTGAACATCTCTGCCAGGGTTTCATCGGACAGCAATCGGATATGCTGCTGGTTCAGCCAATTCAGTTTCTCCACATTGAACACTGCGCCTGCTTTCCCTACACGTTCAAGTGAAAAGTCATGAATCAATTGATCCAGAGTAAAAACTTCCCGTTCATCTCCCGGATTCCATCCGAGGAATGCCACAAAATTGACGATGGCTTCTTTTAAATATCCCTTACTGCGATAATCCTCGACCGCTACATCCCCCTGGCGTTTGCTGAGTTTCGATTTATCGGGATTCAAAAGCAGCGGCAAATGAGCAAGCACCGGCGCATCCCAGCCGAAGAAACGGTAAAGCAGTAAATGTTTCGGCGCACTCGGCAGCCATTCCTCTCCCCGGATCACATGCGTGATACCCATCAAGTGATCGTCCACTACAACGGCAAGGTGATAGGTCGGGAACCCGTCCGATTTAAGAATTACCTGATCGTCCAAGACTTTGTACGCAATCGTCACTTTTCCGCGTATCGCATCTTCAAACGTCATTTCGCCCGTCAGAGGTACCTTCATGCGTACGACATATTTTTCCCCGGCAGCAATACGCTGTTCCGCCTCTCCGAGAGGAATTTCACGGCAATGCCGGTCGTAGGAGAATGATCGTTTAAGCTCCGTTTGTTTTTTCCGGACATCATCTAACCGTTCCGGCGTGCAAAAACAATAATAAGCATTTCCGTTTTTAATCAGATCCAGCGCATGTTGGCGATAGATCGGCAGCCGCTCCGATTGAATATAGGGGCCGCAGTTTCCATCCTTGTCGGGACCTTCATCATACTCCAGACCGGCCCATTTCAGTGTTCGTATTAAATTCTCAAGAGCCCCTTCGACCTTGCGGGATTGATCGGTATCTTCGATTCGCAGAATAAATTTCCCGCCGTTATGTTTTGCAAAAAGATAATTATAGAGCGCCGTTCTCAGCCCGCCGACATGCAGATAGCCGGTCGGACTCGGTGCAAAACGTACGCGAATATTCTTATTCATAGACACCATACGGAAGATAAAAGCAGCATTACTGCTCAGCGCTTATTAGGGCACATTCCCAATTGAGGGAATCATTCTTTTAAGAATCCCGCTACCAGAAGATATTGCCCTTCGAGAAATCGACAAAGGGTGCAGTGCCGTTTCAGACACCTTGCGAAGGTGTCCACCTTCGCAAGGTGGTAAGCATTTCACGCAATGCTTGGTGCAATATATAGCTATTCGAATTTCATTTAAAAGATAGCTCGAGATGCCTACAAAATCAAGGCAACCGCTCTGAAAACGATATCTTCTTTGCCTTTCCTTTGAAAATCCTTTTCTTTTTTCTTATACTATATATTGATAACTATTCAACATATCTTGAATTACCAATTCTTTTGTAGCCAACGGCGGTGACGTCGGAAGCTTCCGCGGTCACCCTCCCGAGGCGGGCGAGCCGTCCGCGGCTACAGAGTAAATCCCGGATATCAAGGAAATGCTTAGGTTACAAATATTGAAACTTTCTATAGAGGAAACCAAGTAAAAATGTCTATCGACGAAAAAGAAGAGAAAAAAGATTTTATACGGGAAATTATCGACGAGGATTTAAAGACCAATAAATTCCAGGGACGCATTCACACGCGCTTCCCGCCCGAGCCGAACGGATACCTCCACATCGGCCATGCGAAGTCCATTAATTTGAATTACGGCATTGCCAAGCAGTACGGCGGCAAGTTCAACATGCGCTTCGACGATACCAATCCTTCCAAAGAGGAACAGGAATACGTTGATTCCATCGTCGACGACGTTCGATGGATCGGCGGAGACTTCGAAGACCGTTTGCTCTATGCTTCGGACTATTTCGATAAAATGTATGAATGGGCAGTGCAATTGATTAAAGCGGGAAAGGCGTATGTCTGCGACCTGAGCGGAGATGAAATCCGCGACACACGCGGCACGCTGACGGAACCGGGAAAAGACAGTCCCTACCGCAACAGAAGTATTGAAGAAAACCTCGATCTTTTCGAGCGAATGCGCAAAGGCGAATTTCCGAACGGTTCCAAGACGCTCCGCGCAAAAATCGATATGGCAGCCCCCAATGTGAACTTGCGTGATCCGATTATGTACCGCATTCTTCACGAATCGCATCACCGGCAGGGGGATAAATGGTGCGTCTATCCGATGTACGACTGGGCTCATGGATTGGAAGATTCTATCGAAGGCATCACGCATTCTATTTGCACGCTGGAATTTGAGAATCACCGTCCCCTCTATGACTGGTTCATCGATCAACTCGGCATCTATCATCCGCAGCAGATCGAATTTGCACGCCTGAATCTTACATATACTATCGTGAGCAAGCGGAAACTTTTACAGCTCGTGCAGGAAAAACACGTGTCCGGCTGGGATGATCCGCGCATGCCGACTATTGTCGGCTTTCGACGCCGCGGTTATACTTCGGAATCTATTAAAGTCTTTTGTGATAAAATCGGAATTTCAAAAAAGGATAGTATTATCGATGTTGCAATGCTCGAATGGAGTATTCGCGAAGAGTTGAACAAAACGGCACAGCGTGCGAATGCGGTTTTGAATCCTGTCAAAGTCATTCTGACGAATTATCCGGAAGGGCAAGTGGAAGAACTTCAGGCCGTCAACAATCCGGAAGATGAATCTGCAGGAACCCGCATTGTCCCGTTTTCAAGGGAGATGTACATCGAGCAGGAAGATTTTCGCGAAGTTCCGCCGCCGAAATATTTCCGCCTCTCGCCGGGCAAAGAAGTACGGCTGCGATATGCATATATTATCAAATGCGAAAAAGTAATTAAAGACGACAAAGGCAATATTATTGAATTGCACTGCACCTACGACCCGACGTCGAAAAGCGGCACACCGACGGCAAATCGTAAAGTCAAAGCGACCATTCATTGGGTCTCCGCTCCCCATGCGGTAAGTGCGGAAGTGCGTCTCTATGATCGCCTATTCCTGAAAGAAAATCCGGATGAAACGGAGGAAGGAAAAACCTTCTTAGACAACATCAATCCGAATTCTTTGCAGGTGCTGACACAATGCAAATTAGAGCCGATGCTTGGTGCGGCAAAACCCGGTGAGCGTTTTCAGTTCGAACGGATGGGATATTTCTGCGCCGACATTAAGGATTCCAAACCGGGCGCCCCGGTCTTTAACCGTGTGGTCACGTTAAAAGATACATGGGCGAAGATAGAACAAAAAGATATTAAACGATAAACTGTAGCCGGAGATGGCAAGGCCATGCCTTCGGCACCTGAAAATGTTATTCCGCGTAGCGGAATTCAAATTGGAACGTTATAATAATTCTGACTGCTAAGAAAAGCTTAATGTAACTCAGCGTATTTTGAAATAAATGCTTTTTTGTTCAGTTTTAAATCTCCCTGAAATTAATATCACATAAATATGATTCATTTATCCTATTTGTAACATGCCATGCATGTTAACATTTTTATGTCTCCGACTGGCGCCTTTGCAAAGGGGATTTGGAAACGTAAAAATGAGTCATGCGGAAGCATGACGCTTATTAACCATTTTTGCAGGGAATTTTAATCATTAAATTAAACACTGAGTAATTACCTGAAATTTTAGAAAGCTCTCGTATAGTACTCTTCCTTTTCGTTCGTGTGAATGCGCATGACGCCGGCGCGGACTAATTGTATCAATGAGCGGGACGCTCTGCGCGGCGAGACGTTGATCTCGCGGGCATATTCTTTGACGGTAATCCTTTGGTGTTCATCAAGATATTCAAACAGGCGGCGCTCATTATCGCCCAGGGCGATGCGCAACGGCGGGGCATCCGGATTTTCCGATTCAAGAATTTTTACAACTTCCTTGCTCGCTTCAACCGTCTTGTCGTCGACCCGGATATACACATTGGTTCCGTCTTTCAGTTCATCGTCGCCGTCGACGAAAAGTACATGCGGCTTCCGGTCGCTTTCTGCTATGGTAACGGCAATGACGTCTTTTTTCTTAAACGGAACGATATCGATGGCCGGCTCGATCGGGGGATCGCAGTAATAACTCCCTGCCGTTTGAATCATTTCCATTTCTTCTTTTTCACTTTCAACGCCGACGATCGTATGATCGTCATCGACACCGAAGAGAATAGTCCCGCCTTTCGTATTCGCAAACGCAATCATGGTCTTTGCAATTTTCTGCGGTCTGGAAACTTTCCGCTTTAGTTCGATTGCAAATCCCTCTCCCTCATCGATCAGATCCTGAATATCTCTGTAATTCATACTCCGGTTTCCTCATCTCATAACCCGCGCGCAGACATTCTTTCAAGGATGATTTGTGAACGGCGCAGGACATACTTCGAATCGGTATTGGCCCGATGCATACGGGGACTTGGAATAATTGCCGCAAGACGCGCGCATTCTTCCCTGCTCAATCCCGATGCCCCTTTCCCGAAATAAATTCTCGATGCCGCTTCAATTCCGTAAATTCCGTTCCCCCACTCGATCACGTTCAGGTAAATCTCCATAATACGGCTCTTGCTCAGCGTTCTGTCCATGTACCACGTCAGGACCCATTCCTTCAGCTTACGGAACGGATTCTTGGACGGGGAAAGAAAAAGATTTTTAACAAGCTGCTGAGTAATCGTGCTCGCACCGCGAGCCGCCCGCCCTTCTTCAAAGTTCTTTTCTACCGATTCCTTGAATTCATACCAGTCGAAACCTTCGTTCCACCAGAAGGTTCCGTCTTCTGCGAGTATAACCGCATCGACTGCATCTTTCGGAATCGTTTTCAGAGGAATCCAGTACTGCACCTTATGAAAAGGCTTTTTTTGCTCTCTTGCCCGTTCTGCATGTTCCCGCATGAAGGCAGTTTCACCGGGGTTCACAGTCTTCAGACGGTCGATTTCCCCGTATGGAAGAAATACAATTTGCAGAATGAATATCAGCAGCAACGCCAGCAGAGCTGAGCGAATCTTGTGCCGCCATATCCAGCCGGCTGGTTTGCGTAAAAATACCGGCACCGGCTGAGGCTGTCCATCAGCCATGCGTTCCGGAACCGGAAGCGGTTCGTGCGATTGTTCCATGATTAACAAGAGCGGGAATATTTTACGCTGTCTAAATAATTCTGCAGAAGAATTGCCGCTGCCATCGAATCGATTCGTCCGTCTTTTTTCTGACGTTCCGATTTTTTTGTTCCCATTTCGCGAAGTGTTTGCTGTGCTATGCTTGTGGTAAAGCGCTCGTCCCACGAAACTACATCGAGTCCGATTTCACGCTTCAGCTGATCAATGAAAATTCGCACTTCTTCCGCTTTGAATGCGACCTGTCCTTTTAAATTAAACGGCATACCGACCACGAATAATTTTATCTTTTCACGTACGACAATCGCCTTTAGAGCGTTGAAGAATTCATCGTCGTTCGTCAGCGCATCGATCGGCCGGGCGATAACACCCAGCGGATCGCTTATGGAAAGCCCGATCCGTTTGGAGCCGTAATCCACGCCGATAATCCTTGAAAGAGTATTCATGTTTTCCCTATCCGACAAGCCGCTCTACCGAAAGGATATTCGGTATTTTTTTAATCTTCTCGATCACACGGGCAAGATGCCCGGTATCTTTGACGTAGAGAATCACTTTGCCGTCAAAAATGACGCCCTTCGAATCCATGTTGACGCTTCGGATATTCGTATTCTGGTAGGTGGAAATAGCATGCGTGATGTCGTTAAGAAGTCCGGGACGATCTTCCCCGGAAATATGTATGCCGGCGACGAAATCCGTACCGTCTGAAGACGGCCACGCGACTTCCACAATGCGTGCACTTTCCGCCAGGCGCAGCGTAAGTATGTTCTTGCAGTCTTTCCGATGAATCTTAATGCCTTCGCCGGTCGAAACAAATCCCGTAATTTCATCGCCGGGTATCGGATTGCAGCATTTTGCATGCTGGTACAAAAAACCTTCGTTCTCGCCCCGTATCGAGATTCCGCTCGTCAATTCCCGTGCCGTACTGACAAACCGGTTGAACAGCGATGTATCTTCGGCGACCGGTTCTCCGGCGGAAGGTTTGGAACGAATAACATATTGCTCAATCATCGTATCCGGTTCCGCTTTTTGATCGGCGATAGCTAAATAGAAATCCTGAAGATCGTTGAATTTAAGCACATGCACGAATTTTTCCAGATCATCGTCGTTGATATGTACTTTCCGCCGTTTGACCTTCTTTTCCCACAACTCGCGCCCTGTTTGTGCGTGTTTAAAAATCTCTTCTCTGATATATTTTCGAATATGCGCTTTTGCTTTGTGCGAAACAACGAACTGTTCCCAATCGGGATTCGGGGTCTGATTCTTCGATGTAATGATTTCAATTTGATCGCCGCTGCGGAGGAAGGTGTTGAGAGGAACGATACGTCCGTTCACTTTTGAGCCTATACAATGATAACCGACATTGGAGTGTATTTCGAAAGCGAAATCGATCGGAGTGGAGTTGCGCGGAAGATTTTTCAATTCGCCTTTCGGCGTGAAGACATAAATTTCATCCTGATAAAGATTGAGCTTGAAACTCTCCATTAATTCCCTTGGCGTATTTGCATCCTTCTGCTCGAAGAGATCGCGCACCCAGCTGATCCAGCCTTCCAGTTCCTTATCGAGTACCGATTTGTTTTCTTTATATATCCAATGCGCCGCAACTCCTTTTTCCGCAACCTCGTGCATTGCTTTTGTGCGGATCTGAACTTCAACCATCCGTCCTTCCGGGCCGACAACGGTAGTGTGGATCGATTGATAACCGTTCTGTTTCGGGACAGAGATATAATCCTTAAAGCGTTCGGGAATAGGTTTGTACATCTCGGTCACCATGCCGTAAACCACATAACAATCGTTATTATCGGTCGTATCGAGAATAATCCGGACCGCAAAAAGATCGTAAATTTCCTCCAGCGGTTTTCCACGCCGCTTTAATTTGTTATAAATACTATAGATATGTTTCGGGCGCCCTGCTATTTCATACACATAGCCCGACTCGGCCATTTTCTTTTGGATAGGCAGAACGAACTTGTTAATGTACGACTCGCGTTCACGCCGCTTCGAGCGGATTTGGCGCGCGACCTTATCGTATTCTTCACGCTGCAGGTATTTGAACGCAAGATCTTCCAGTTCCCATTTTATCTTGGCAAGGCCGAAACGGTGTGCAAACGGCGCATAAATATCGAGAGTTTCCTTCGCAAGGCGCTGCTGTTTTTCGGGCGGGAGATATTCCAGAGTGCGCATATTATGCAGGCGGTCGGCAAACTTGACAAGCATAACCCGAATATCGTTCACCATGGAAAGCAGCAGTTTCCGATAGCTTTCCGCCTGAGTCACTTCATGACTTTCGAATAATCCGGTAATCTTCGTTGCTCCATCGACGATATCGGCGATCGTATCGCCGAATTCCGCACGAATATCTTTCAACTCGAATGCCGTATCTTCCACAACATCATGAAGCAGTGCGCTTGCAACGGAAACGTCGTCTAATGGAATTTCTTTGGCAACGACCATAGCCACTTCATACGGATGGAGAAAATACGGTTCTCCGGAAGCACGCAAATCATGTTTGTGCGCTTCAACGCTCAGCATAAATGCCCGCTTGATGAGATCTTCATCGACCGAACGTAAGTTCTTGCGGCATACGCTCAGGAGATTATCAAGCCTTTTTTGATATTGACTATCGATCATCGCGACCTGTGATTAAAAATTTCCGCGCACCAAACATTCTTAAAATGTAATGAATCAGCAGCTTGATTCAAACTGAACATCCTCTCGGTCATCCGTTGCAGCCGGCGCCGGCTTGCCCGGCCTGCATCATTTTCCGCGGGTGACGCCGGAATACCCCGCGGTCATCCCGCAGGGACAACGCCGACCGCGGCTGCATTCCTAAAATAATATAGAGATTCCCTGCCGAATGTCAAGCGCAGAGGGAGGAATTGCGGGAAGTTAATTTTTCCCGAGAGAATTCAGAAGTTGCCGGGTATCCTGGAATTTCGCCTCAGCCCGTTTTTGAAGCGCTTCCGAAAATTGCACGGAGTCATAGGAAAGTATTTTCTGCAATTGCTCGCGGACTCCAGCCGTATCGGCAACAGACAACTGTGATTTTGAGAGATTGAGCCGGCAGACGATCTCGTCGTACGGATGCGGTTCATGAGCTAACACAAGGTTTTCTAAAAGAGTACGATAAGCGGGAATTGCTTCATGATACCGCTTCGAACGGTCGTAAGCAGTTGCAAGTCCCCATAGGAACACTCTCGTATCCGGGTAATGCTGCAAAGCTCTTCGGGACCAGTATTCGACCTGTTCGTAGTTTTCTGCATCCAGTTCGATGGAGATAAGCGCACTGATTGCCGCATAGCGGTTTTCTCCCGCTCTTTCTGCTGCGATCCCGAGCAGCCGGATCCCCTCTGCACGGCTGTCATGAATAAAAGGAATCCAGTGAAGAAATTCCGTTTTCCTGCTTCGCCAATAATAATATGTTCCGACACCGACGTATGCATCGTAAAATGAAGAGTCCTGTCCTATAACTTCTTCGAGTTTCGAGGCGCTGGAAGAGCCGTACCGTACCGCCGCAATCCACGCGCCCCTGTCTGCACGTTCGTAAGCATCATACCCGTCTGCGGTGCCGAGATAATATTCTTTCCATGGAGATTGCAATTTTTCCGCTGCAGTCCTTCCGAGCACAAGCAGCGAATCGAATATTCCCCGCTCGACCGGAACGGAAAAATCGATTGAGCGCGCCTGCAGAACTGCAACACGATAGAGGAATCCGGCGGGATGAGCGGGAAATTCGCGGCAAAGTTCGGAAAAAAGAGAATCCGCTTTTGAATATTCCTGCTTGAGAATCAGGTCGACTCCGGCAGAGACGCCTTTTTGCAGTTTCGATTCGAGCTGCCATCGGGAAGGCTGTGCCCAAACGTTTGCAATTGCAGAAGAAAGGATGAAAATAAAAAGAGGGAACCGCTGCATGTCTATTCCGTCCCGAAAATTCTATCGCCGGCATCGCCGAGCCCGGGAAGAATATATCCGCGGTGATTCAATCCGCGGTCCAATGAACATGCATATATGCGAATGTCCGGATGAGCTTTATGCATTTTCTTTACGCCTTCCGGTGCAGCGACAAGACTGACGAACTGGATATCGCGCGCGCCCCGTTCCTTCAGAGAGGCGACGGCAGCAATGCCGCTCCCTCCCGTTGCAAGCATCGGATCGAGAACAAGGACCAGCGCCCTATCGATGCTGCCGGGTACTTTAAAATAATAATCGACCGGATGAAGCGTCTTCTCATTGCGGTAAAGACCGATATGCCCAACACGGGCATCGGGCAAAATTTCATTAAATCCATCGAGCAAGCCGAGACCGGCGCGCAGAATAGGAACAAGGACGACCGGCTGCTTTATAACGTACCCGCCGGTTTTTTCCAGCGGCGTCATAACACGAATTTTCTCTGTTTTCAATTCGCGAGACACTTCATAAGCCATAAGACGTGCCATGCGATGCAAAACAGACCGGAATAGATGACTCGGCGTTTTTTTATTTCGCAGGATCGTCAAATCGCGCTTCACCAGCGGATGATCAATGATCACGAGGTTCTTCACAGCATTACTCCCTCTCGATTGACCACATTACTTTTTATTGAAGACAATTCCAAGCGGAACACCGGAGAAACCAAAATGTTCGCGGAGCCTGTTTTCCAGATACCGCCGGTAACTTTCCTGAACGAGTTTCGGTTCGTTGCAGAAGAATGCAAACATCGGCGGGTTTGTCTTGATCTGCGTAGCATATTTTATCTTGATTTCTTTCGGAGAGGATGACTTTGGAGGATAGTGTTCGATATCCCACATAATTTTTTTATTCAATGCACTTGTCGAAATCCGGCGGTGCTGCTGCTCGTTCACTTCCAGGGCAACATCAACCACCTTCAGGATGCGTTGTTTTGTCAGCGCTGATATGAACATAACGGGAAGATAGTCATGTTCTCCGAGTGCTTCCTGAATGATGAGTTCGAGCTTCCGCGCCGTATTCGTTTCCTTTTCGATCAGATCCCATTTATTCACTGCGATAATGGTGGAACGGTGTTTCTGGATCGTCGCATCGATAATCTGTAAATCCTGCTTATCGACCCCCTGGCTCGCATCGAACAAAATAACGGCCACATCGCTTCGTTCAATAGCACGAAGCGTTCGCAGCGTGCTGTAGAATTCCACGCTCTCTTCAATCTTGCTCCGCTTGCGAAGACCCGCCGTATCGACCAGCACAACTTCCTGATCCTTATACTGCAGGATAGAGTCGACGGCATCGCGGGTTGTCCCGGGAATATCCGTCACAACCTGCCGCGTTTTTCCGAGAAGCGCGTTGACAAGAGAAGATTTTCCGACATTCGGTTTTCCGATTACTGCAAGACGAAGCCTCGTTTCCTTTACCGGGCGTCCCGCACGCTTAATTTTCTTTGTTATGCGATCGAGAAAATCCCCGATTCGTCTGCCGCCCAATGCCGCAAGACTGATCGGTTCACCGAGTCCAAGACTGTAAAATTCTGCGGTCAGATTTTCCCGCTGTTCGGAATCGATCTTGTTGGCGATAAGATAGATCGGTTTGTTCGATTGGCGAAGTATATTGGCGATTTCTTTATCGAGCGGTGTTACTCCTTCCAGGGCGTCGACGACAAAAACGATGGAATCCGCCTCTTCTATGGCGATTTCCGCCTGTTCCCGTATGGCTTTTTCAAAGATATCTTCGGATTTCGGCACATATCCGCCGGTGTCGATAATGGTAAATTGTTTCCCGGCCCATTCAGTTTCCGCATACAGGCGGTCGCGGGTCACTCCCGGCGTATCGAAAACGATGGCATCGCGCATACCGAGGATACGGTTGAACAATGTCGATTTACCGACGTTCGGACGGCCTATAATAGCAACGATATGGGATGGCATAGATTTGTTTTCTTCTGAAGGATATTGTCGGGGCGGGGAGATTTGAACTCCCGACCTCTTGGTCCCGAACCAAGCGCGCTAGCCAGGCTACGCTACGCCCCGATTTAGAAACAATATTTAGAAACTTATTTAATCAAAGAACTTTTTAGCGCAATTCCCGACCTTGGCGCCCCAGCGCCACGCGCCAGCCAGGCGGAGTTTATCCCGCCTGCAGCGGGACTACGCCCCGTTAGAATTCCTGAATTATTAATATACGAAAGAGATGCCGGAAAATCAATTTGAGTTTTCAGCTCTTTTTTTTTGATTCCGGAATAGATCGACAATCTCATCAGTCAATGCTTCCCAGTTCTCGGCTGCATCGACCTGCATCCAGTGAATTCTCTCATCTGCCCGAAACCATGTCATTTGACGTTTTGCGAAACGGCGCGAATTGCGCTTTATGAGTTCGATCATCATATTCTTGTCGATTATACCGTCCAAAAAATTGAACACTTCTTTGTATCCGACCGTATTAAGAGCATTGACCGTGCGGGGCACTCCGCGTTTCAGAAGTCTCTCTGCTTCTTCAACCAGTCCTTTTTCCAGCATGAAATCGACACGCCGGTTGATTCGCTCATAGAGAACCTTTCGTTCCCATTTCAAACCGATCTGCATAACGCCGTAAACCGGTTTCGAATTCTGCCCTGCATGATGATCGGAAAGAGTTTTCCCCGTTTTAGTATATACCTCGAGCGCCCTGATGATTCTCCGTAATTTTGTAGGATCGAGTTTAGAAGCGGTAACCGGATCGACCTGCATCAGCCGCAAAAAAAGTTTTTCCGCACCTTCCTCGGCTGCTTCCTCTTCCAATTGCCTGCGGATTGCATCATCCTTTCCCGGACCATCGAAGAAGCCGTCAATCACTCCTTGCGCATACAATCCGGTGCCCCCGACAAGGATGGGCTGAATGCTTTTTCCAAAAAGTTCTTCAACACATCGCCGTGCCTGATCGCTGTAGATCCCTGCATTGTAATCCTCCGGCGGATCGAGGATATCGATAAAATGATGCCGGACATTGCGAAGGTCTTCGGGCGTCGGTTTTGCAGTGCCGATGTCCAGATGCCGGTACACCTGGCGCGAATCGGCTGAAACGATTTCACCGTTCAGCCGACCGGCAAGCAGCATACCGAGATGTGTTTTCCCTGACGCCGTCGGCCCGACAATAGCAAGAAGAACCTGTTCTGAGCGTTTCATCTTTTAGTTCTTGGTTCTTGGTTCTTGGTTAACCATTCACTGTTTACAATTGTCCATTGGCAGTTGACAATTTACTGCTTCCCGTTCCATCCTTTTTTCCCGATCAGCGGAACGAACTTGAATCCGACCGCTTCTTGAGCGGTATAAGCGTCTCCTGTTCGGCTAAGGATTCGGATCGATTGTGTTTCAAGATCGCCGACCGGGATAATAAGACGGCCTCCGTCGGCAAGCTGTTTGAGCAGCGGTTCGGGGACATCCGGTGCCGCCGCTGTAACGATGATGCCGTCGTACGGCGCGAATTCGCTCCAGCCGACCGTTCCGTCTCCGCACCGGGTTGCAATGTGATAGCCTAATTTTTCCAGCAGCTTCCGCGACTGCAAGTGCAAATCCATATGCCGCTCGATCGTAAAAACACGGCAGCCCAATTCCGCAAGCACGGCAGCCTGATAGCCGGAGCCGGTCCCAATTTCAAGAACTTTTATATCTCTTCCTGAAGGGATGGATTTCCAGCCGAGCAGCAGCTGCTCCGTCATGAACGCCACGGTATACGGCTGTGATATTGTCTGGCCGCTGTCAATCGGCAGTGCGTTGTCTTCATATGCCCGGCCGGAAAAAACAGGAGCAATAAATTGATGACGCTCTATTTTCTGCATCACTCCCAGCAGCGCTTCATCGGTAATGCCTCGCTGCTTGAGCAAAGCTGCCATTTCTGCGCGTTCGTCTTCAAAGCGGCTCATGCATTTTCCTTAAAAAGGACTTCAATAAATTTAACGGTCGTTTTCCAATGTGTCATATAACTTTTTTCTTCTCCATAAACGGTTTGAACAGGCGCCCATGCAAACCGGAAACCCCGCTTTGCCGCTTTAATGAGAAATTCAGTTTCCGCCTCGTATCCCGATGAAACCGTAAAAACTTTTTCAAGCACTATTTTCCGGATCAACCGAAACCCGCATTGACTGTCTTTGATCCGGATTCCGGTCCGTATTCCCACCAAAGCCGACGTGATGGTATTCGACATTCTCCGGTGGAACGGCATGCACGTCCCTTTCCTCTGCCGCCACCCCACGACTATATCGGCGTCCATCTCTTTCTGGACTTCAATAAAATTCGGAATATCTTCCGGAAGATGCTGGAGATCGGCATCCATCGTCAGCACAAAATCGGCCGGTGTGTGGAAACGGATATAATCAAATCCGGTCTGCAGGGCAGCGCCTTTCCCTTTATTCACAGCATGACGCAGAACGGTTGCACCGTTTGTCCCGGCAGCAATGGCCGTGGCATCCGGAGATCCGTCGTCCACGACAAGAATGCCGGCGTCCGGCATTACGCCACGCACTCTCCGGATCAATTCCGGAAGCGTTCGCTCTGCACGATAGGCTGGAATCATTACGATGAGATTCATATTCTGGGAAAGTCTCCTGCTGCACCCGGTTTTAAAACATCGCATGCCTGCGCAATGCGCTTGATCACCTGAACGTCGTGAACGCGAAGAATCTGAACACCGTTAAAAATACAGGCAGCGGAAGCTGCGGCAGTTCCTTCCAAGCGCTCATGCGGAGGAAGGTTCAAAATAGTACCGATAAAAGATTTTCTGGAAGGACCGACAAGCAAAGGATAACCGAGTGTGCGAAACGATGAAAGTTCTTTCAATATCCGGATATTATGCGCAAAGGTTTTTCCGAATCCGATGCCGGGATCAATAATAATTTGATCCACACCTGCCAGCTTTGCCGACTCCGCTTGAGCGGACAGAAACTGCATTACCTCCTCTACAACATTTTCATAAATCGGATCGGCCTGCATCGTTTTCGGTTTTCCTTTGGTGTGCATAAGAACAGCCGTTGCGCGATGCCGGGCTGTTACTCCGGCCATTTGACTATCGAATGTAAACCCGCTGATATCGTTGACAATCACTGCGCCTGCAGACAATGCCGCATCGGCAACTTCCGATTTCGTCGTATCGATCGAAATCGGGACCTTGACTTCTTTTTTCAGCCGTTCAATAAGAGGAATAGTCCGCCGGATCTCTTCGTTGATACCGACCGGTTCCGATCCCGGTCTCGTCGACTCACCCCCGACATCGATAAAGTCCGCACCTTCCTTTTCCATTGCCCTTCCATGAGCCGCAGCTTCTTCGATGCCAAAATATTTGCCGCCGTCGGAGAATGAATCCGGAGTCGCATTAAGAATACCCATGATATGCGTACGGGATAAGAGATCGTAAGTAATATTGCCGAATTGAAATAGAAAATTCGTTCGCATATCCATCGATTATAAAAAATTTATTTCCACATGAGCTGCAGCAAAGCAAGGCCTGCGGCATTGACTCCCCATACCATATCGACCGGCTCTTTATCAGTCGTCATTTTCGGCAAATCGAGCGCGGAATGGTAATACGGCGAATAGCCGATCACGATGGAATCGGATTTCCCTTTCCACGCTTTTGATCGCCATCCTTCTGTCTGCGCAACGGTTTTCGGTTCATTCCAGGCCGCGGTGAAGATGGTGATAGAAGGAATTCCAACCGAAGGCAGGCCGAGTCCTTCCAGCGACTTCGGCAAAAAGACATGCGAATCCAATCCGCCCAGCAGAGGATTCGTAGTCGCTTCTTTCCAGAATCCCCTCTGTCCTGCATATTTTTCACCGATGTTTTCAAAAATTTTCAAGAGATCATGATTTTGTTCGGCATCATTTCCCTCAAAGTAGATGCAATTGCGCGGACGGGCGATGCCGATTTCGTCAAGATTGATCACACCGGCAATTTTTTGTAATTCCTGAGCATGCTGTCGGACATAATATCCGGACGATGATACTTCGCTTCCCCAGACAATAAAGCGGATACTTTTAGACGGGGGCGGAAGAACCTGATCGTCAACCAGCCCTTTTAAGAGACGAGCTATTTCCATTACTCCGGAAACACCGGAAGCATTATCATCGGCTCCCGGCCCGCCGGAATCGGAATCGCCATGAGCACAGACGATAAAATATCCATCGCCGGTTCCATGCAATGTCGCTATCACTGTTTTTGGATGCCCGGGCGCAACGATGCACTTTGATGAATATTTTATCGTAACCGGTATTCCTTTTTGCAGCTCCGATTTCAATCGTTCTCCGGCATACGTTGAAATATCGTAAACCGGAATCGGGTTAGTCTTCGATGCTTTCAAGTTCGTAATCATTGCATATATAGAATATGCGGACGAGTGAACGGGTTCATAGGTCAGCAAGCAGCGAGCACCGGCCTGGACTAGCACCTTGTATGTTTGATCCGAAGGATGCCGGTCCAGCAGCACTGCCTTACCGTCGATTTTTTTCTTATCAAGATCGGTATCCGAAAGGCAGGAGATTAACGAGGATCTTTGTTCGCGCACAGAGGGAGAATATCCGGCAAGCCATTCATGCTGAATAAGACCGCGAAGTCGATTCGGTTCTTCGATCCTGATATTCCAATGTACATCGGAAAAGGCAAGCTGCTCCGGTTCCGAAACAATTTCAGGATCGAATCCATATCCCTTGAGCCGGCGTACGACATACTTTACCGATTTGTCGCCGGATACCGTTCCGCCGAGCCGGTTCCCGCATTGAACGATGTCCCGGACAGTCATCCGCAGATTGACCTGGCTGACTTTTGAAATAAATCGTTTCTCCTCCTGAGCCGTTATCGAAGCCGCAGGCGGTGATTGAGCAAAAATCTGCCGGACAAGCAGAAGGAAAATAAGATTAATGAGCCTGTTAAAGTCCATCATCCTTGAATTGTGTATTATCGATTAAGCAAGTATACCGAAATGTTATGAAAGTTAAAAGTTCAAAAATCGCCCGCGAGCGTATTATGTGAGTGGCTGCGATTTTGAGAATCCCGTGTTTTTTGACGGGAACTGTGAATTGTAAACTGTGAACGGTAAATTGAGAACAGTGAATAGTAAATTGTAAATAGTCAATGGTAATAGAGACTAAGAACCAAGCACCAAGAACTATGGCCGGAGGCCTGCCCGCATTGCGGCGACACCGACTGCTGACGCAGTCACGCAGGCAGGCCTGAAAATCTTATCACGCATGAGCGTGATACAAATCGGACAATGGCTCTCTTAACTAAGAACCAGGAACTACGAACTACTTGCACCTTATCCCTGTCCGCAGTACCTTACAGCATGTATAAAAACAATCTTGAACGGATGATTCAGCTTGCGGGTGATTTCTTTCAAGCTCACGACGATCCCGATCAGATCTCGGTCGATGAGAATATTATACAGCGTTTAAGGGAATTACATCCTGCGACCATCACGCAGGAAGAGGATGAAGACGGACCAATCGCTTGGATTTTACTTATACCGACAACCGAATATGTAATGAATAAATTTATTACCGGAGCCATTAATGAAAACGATCTTCTGAACCTGACGCCAAAAGACACGATCTGCACCGCGCTGTATCTCTGCTCCGCTCTCGTCTTGCCGGAATATCGGGGAAAAGGAATAGCCCGCCGCCTGACCGTTGAAGCCGTCAAATCCATGCAGCAACAGCTTCCTCTCAAATCTCTTTTCTATTGGTCTTTCAGCCTGGAAGGAGAAGGTCTTGCCTTGTCTATTTCAAAGGAAACCGGACTGCCTTTATTTAAGCGGGAATGAATGGAACATCGCTGTTTTCAATCCACAGAGCGTTCTCCGGGCGAGTCCCCTTGATCTTCATCGGCTGCATTCGGGAACACTGATGCCTGTCCTTTGATATAAACATAAAAGCCCGGTCTCGCTTGAGCAAAACCGGGCTTCGTTTTAACAGTTCAGTCTATACAATTTTCTGTTTACAGTTTACTGTTCACTTCCCAAGCACATATTTTTTATACCGTTCGTTGATTCTTCCCCAGTGCAGGTTTGCAATCACGTTGTCTATGTACTTTGCACGCGCCGGGCCGTCCTTATGATAATATGCATGTTCGAAAACATCGAGAGCGATCAACGGAACTCCGCCCCAGATGGCTCCGTATTGATGTTCGTCCACCAGTACATTGAGCAGCCGCTCCGAATAAAGCCGGTCGAACACAAGCAATCCCCATCCGCTGAGCTTCGCCGAGAGCGCTGAAGCTTTGAAGTCCGCTTTCCATGCATCGAACGATCCGAATTCTTTTTCAATCGCCGCTTTTATTTCCGGTCCCTTTGAAGAATCTCCGTCGCCGCCAAGGACTTCCCAGTACAGGTCGTGAAGCAGCGTTCCGGAGTGATTCCATGTAAACCGGCGTTTGAGCTCGCCGATCTGACTGTAGTTTCCGTTCGCTACCGAACGATCCGCCGTCTCCAGTCCTTTTTCGATGTTATTCAGGGCTGTGACATACCCTTTATGGTGCGTGTTGTAATGCCAATCAGTCGTTTCCGAACTGACGACATTCGCCAGCAGTTTCTTTGCATCTTCATCCGTATACGGACGCGGTCTGAATTTCCATTCGTATGCCATATCATTTCCTCTCTTGATAATGTGTAAGCGGCTTCTTTCAATTCAAAATATATAACAGCATATCCCTGCAGGAAGTTCCTGGCAGCGCCTTTTTAAAAATTACGACATATTCAAAATCAATTTTGCCGCTTCGGTCATCATTCCCGGATTCCATGTCGGCTCGAAAACCAGCTCGACCATGACATTACGCACGCCCGGAATTTGTTCCGCCCGCCTCTTGACATCCGCAGCGATCATAGGACCCATCCCGCATCCGGGGGCCGTTAATGTCATCACAATAAATATATTCGCCTCGCCTGGAATTTCCTCTTCGACTTTTATGTCATAGACGAGTCCAAGGTCGACGATATTCACCGGAATTTCCGGATCGTAACAATCCCGAAGCGCATCCCACACGCGGCTTTCTATTATCGGACCGTTGAGATCGAGAGAGGGAATTTCTTTCGGTTCATCAGCAGCCGGCCGTTCTTGTTTTTGTTCCTGGGCAGCCATAATCAATTACCGCAGTCACAACCGCCGCCGCAGCCGCATTTTTCCTCGCCCGGATTATCGAAATAAAATCCGCGTCCTTCCGGGCCCTCGGCAAAGGCCAGCTTCGATCCTGAAAGACGCAAAAGGCTTTGAAGATCGACAAAGACCGTCAATCCTTCGCTTTGAAATACGCGATCCGTTTCGCTCGCCTTGTCGTCGAATCCGATGAGATAAGAAACCCCGCAGCATCCGCTGCCGTCCTTAACACCTAGACGCAGCGATAACGATTCCGGAATATTGTTTTCCGTTCGAACACGCCGAATTTCCGCCGCTGCTTCCGGTGTGATCGTAATCTCTGCTGCCGTCATGTTTTCCGTCATGTTTTCCGTCATGTTTTCTCCGTTTATTATTGAACATCAACTTTATTATGAAAATTCCCTATTCCGTAGAAACGGATTCAGCTTTGTCTTCTAGAACATTCTTCATCGTATGCCAGGCGAGGATCGCGCATTTGACCCGAGCCGGAAATTCGCTGACACCCGAGAATGCCGCCAGCTTGCCCAGCTCTTCCGCATCCGCTTTCGATTCTCCTCGCACCAGACGATGAAACTGATCGAATATTACTTCCGCTTCAGCTCGCGTCTTTCCCTTGAGCAAGCTTCCCATGACCGACGCGGACGCTTTGGAAATAGCACAGCCCGATCCTTGAAAGGAAATATCTTCGATGACCTCGCCTTTCATTTTTATATAGACTGTATAGCGGTCCCCGCAGAGCGGATTATACCCTTCCAGAAAACGATCCGGGTTTTCCATTTTCCTGTAATTCCGCGGGTTGCGATTATGATCGAGTATCACTTCCTGATACAGCGCTTTGAGATCAGACATAGCCGAAAACCTTTTTCACTTTTTGAATGCCCTGAACGAGCACATCGACTTCATCGACGGTATTGTAGAATGCAAATGAAGCGCGTGCTGTTGCAGGAATTCCGAACCGGTCCATCACCGGCTGCGCACAATGATGTCCCGTCCGTATAGCAATCCCCTCCTGATCGAGTATGGTTCCGATATCATGCGGGTGAATGCCGTCTATAACGAACGAAACGACACCGGCTTTTTCTTTTGCCGTGCCGATTATTCGCACGCCTTCAATCTCCGAAAGCCGATCCGCTGCAGATCGAATCAATGCATGTTCATGACGGACAACTGCTTCCCAATCGAACGTATGGAGATATTCCAGTGCCGTACCGAGACCGATTGCTCCTTCGATATGCGGTGTGCCTGCTTCAAATTTATAGGGCAGGTCGTTGAAAATAGTTTTTTCAAACGTCACGGAACGAATCATATCTCCGCCGCCCTGATATGGAGGCAAAGCATCCAGAAGTCGTTCCTTTCCGTACAGCACTCCGAGTCCTGTCGGTCCGAAAATCTTATGCGAAGAAAATGCATAAAAATCCGCATCCAGAGCGAGCACATCCACGTTCAAATGCGGCACACCCTGTGCACCGTCGATCAGAACGGGAATACCGAAACGGTGAGCCGCCTCGATCATCCGGCGTATAGGGTTGACCGTTCCCAGCGCGTTCGAAATATGACTGATTGCCGCAATTTTTACTTTTTCCGAGAGGAGCTCTTCAAACTCAGCCAATTCAACTTCGCCGCTGCTATTGATCGGCGCGACACGAAGTTTCGCCTGTTTCTCTTCGCAGATGAGCTGCCAGGGAACGATATTGGAATGATGCTCGAGCCCGGTGATAACGACCTCGTCCCCCGGTTTCAGATATTTCCTGCCGAAGGTCGCAGCGACAAGATTAATGCTGTCCGTAGCTCCGCGTGTAAAAATAATTTCTTTTGAAGAAGCGGCGTTGATAAACGCCCTGACGGTTTCACGAGAATCCTCATACTTCTTCGTGGCAAGTTCGCTTAACGCATGCACACCGCGGTGCACATTGGCATTTTCTTCCCGGTAATAACGGTCTATTGCATCGAGAACCGCAAGCGGCTTCTGTGTGGTCGCGGCATTATCCAGATACACGAGCGGCTTTCCGTGAACCCGAATCGAGAGAATTGGAAAATCCCGGCGAATCCCTTCGACATCGAATGCGGCAGACGATTTCGTCTTCCGTGTTTTTTCTGCAGTCATCATACAGCACCCTTTCGTCCGCGGTCAAGCCGGGAATGAATCTGCAAATCTATCTGTTCGCGAAGCTCCGGAATGCCGATACTCCCGACTACCTCGCCGGCAAAAGCATAGGTCAGCATATCCCGCGCTTCCGATTCATCGAGACCGCGCGCACGAAGATAAAATATATGTTCCGCATCGAGCTGTCCCACCGTAGCTCCGTGCGTGCATTTGACGTCGTCCGCAAATATTTCAAGCTGCGGCTTTGTATCGATCACGGCATCATCCGACAGCAGGAGCGTTTTATTCGTTTGTTTTGCATCCGTCTTTTGCGCGTCTTTATGCACCATAATTTTTCCGTTAAATACGCCTCGGGCTTTTCCGTCCAGAATAGCTTTGTAGACTTGATGACTGCTGCAGTTCGGTTTTATATGATCCAGCAGCGTGTGGTTGTCGATAAGCTGATTTCCATGCGCAATCGAGAGACCGTTGAGACGACATTCTATTCCCTCCGCATCGAGCCTGGCAGCGAGCGTATTCCGGACCAGAAGACCGCCGAGCGTTATGCAATTCGAACGATACGCACTTCCGGCCTGCTGGTACACGGAAGAAGTATTGACGTGAAATGCATTTTCGCCTTCAAGCTGAATGCGGTCATGTTCAACGACTGCGTGAGTTCCAAGAACCACTTCTGATACGGCATTTGTCAAATATGCCTGACCGCCAGGACCGAAATACGTCTCGACAATTTTCACCTGAGCCGCATCGCCGGCAATAAAAAGACTTCTCGGATATGCAACGAACGGGTCATTTCGCTTTGTTGCCGAATAAATGACCTGAATCGGTTTCTCGACAATCGTATGACCGGGGACGAAAAGAAAAACACCATCCAGTGAAAAAGCGGCATGAAGCGCTGTAAATCCATTTTCACTCGAATCGGTATATGCGCCGAGATGAATCAGCGCTTCGGGACGGTTCTGCTTCAGAGCGGCGGCAAGACTTTCACCAACAACGCCTGCAGGCAGGTCTTTTAAGTCTGAAAGTGCGGAAGAAAAATATCCATCGACAATAACTACACGTATAACATCCTTCAGCATAACGGATTCGAGATCCGCTAAAGAAATAGACACGGCCTGATTCGCAGGAACAGGCTGGAAATGTGTTTTGGTAACGGGTTGTATGTTCGTAAACCGCCATTCTTCATGTCTGGAAGTCGGAAATCCCATTTCCATAAATTTTGAGAATGCCCGGCGGCGCAGAGCATGCCGCGGAGTCGATTTTTCACCGTTGAGTCCCTGTTCGAATTTTTCAAAATCCGATTGATACGATAATTGCACTGTTTGATCCGTCGATTGCATTCTTCGCTCCGTTAGACAGCCTGTGCCGTTTCTTCTTTTACCCAATCGTAGCCGCGCGATTCGAGTTCGACCGCCAAATCCTTCGTGCCGGATTTTACAATACGGCCGTCGACAAGGACATGGACGACATCGGGAATAATATAATTCAGCAGGCGCTGGTAATGCGTCACGATAATCGATGCATTTTCCTTGCTGCGCAGTTTGTTGACGCCGTCTGCGACAATCCGGAGCGCGTCGATATCCAGTCCCGAATCCGTTTCGTCGAGGATTGAAAGAACAGGATCAAGCACGGCCATATGAAATATTTCGTTCCGCTTTTTCTCGCCGCCTGAAAATCCCTCATTGACCGGACGATTGAGAAAACTCTCATCCATTTCGATCAGCTTCAATTTCGATTTAATGAGTTTGAGAAAATCCATAGCATCCAGTTCCTCCAATCCACGGTACTTCCGGACGGCGTTCAGCGCTGCTTTCAGGAAGTACGAATTATTGACTCCGGGAATTTCGACCGGATATTGAAAGGCAAGGAACAATCCTTCACGCGCACGTTCCTCAGGATTGAGCGAAAAAAGGTCTTTCCCGCGGTATAGGACATCGCCTTCTGTTACCGTATAAGCATCGCGCCCGGCAAGAACACCTGCGAGCGTGCTTTTTCCGGAACCATTAGGCCCCATAATCGCATGTATCTCTCCAAGATTCACTGTAAGGTTGATTCCGCGGAGAATTTCATTTCCATTCACCTCCGCACGCAAATTTTTAATTTCAAGCAAAGACATATATTATCCTCATATCATTCGCAAAGTATATTCTTCGTTCAAAGTGCCGCCGTTCAATGTTTGTAATTCCTGGTTCTTAGTTTCTATTCACTATTGACCGCATTCTTTATTCTTACTTCTGAATTCTTCATTCTTGTTAGCCTACGCTTCCTTCCAGGCTTACGCCGAGAAGTTTTTGGGCCTCAACGGCAAATTCCATCGGCAATTCGCGAAAAACTTCTTTGCAAAATCCGTTAACGATCATATTCACCGCATCTTCTGCAGAAAGGCCTCGTTGTTTGCAGTAAAAAATCTGATCCTCGCCGATTTTTGAAGTCGACGCTTCATGCTCCACTTTGGATGATGTATTTTTTACTTCGATATAGGGGAACGTATGCGCGCCGCATTTATCCCCTAAGAGAAGCGAATCGCATTGCGAGAAATTACGCGCATGCACTGCCCCCTTTTTGACCTCGACGAGTCCGCGGTATGAATTCTGCCCGCGTCCCGCCGAGATGCCTTTGGAAACGATCGTACTGTGCGTGTTCTTTCCGATATGAATCATTTTTGTTCCGGTATCAGCCTGCTGGTAATTATTGACGACTGCAACGGAATAAAACTCGCCGACGGAATTATCTCCGACTAAGAGAACGCTCGGATATTTCCAGGTGATGGCCGATCCGGTTTCGACCTGCGTCCATGAAATTTTCGAACTGTCGCCGGTGCATTTGCCCCGCTTGGTTACGAAATTAAAAATACCGCCGCGGCCTTCTTTATCCCCGGGATACCAGTTTTGTACCGTCGAATATTTAACCTGAGCATTTGCATGCGAAACGATCTCCACGACTGCTGCATGCAGCTGGTTCGTATCCCGCATAGGAGCCGTGCATCCTTCCAGATAACTGACGTATGCCCCTTCCTCCGCAACGATCAATGTGCGCTCGAATTGACCCGTGTCCGCAGCATTGATGCGAAAATACGTAGAAAGCTCCATGGGACAATGGACGCCCTTCGGAATAAAACAAAAAGAACCGTCGGTGAACACAGCCGAGTTGAGAGCCGCAAAAAAGTTGTCGTTTTGCGGAACGACCGATCCGAGATACTGTTTTATCAGATCCGGATGCTCGCGCACCGCCTCTGAAAAGGAACAGAAAATAATTCCGAGGTCTTTCAACTTTTCTTTAAATGTCGTTGCAACGGAAACGCTGTCGAAAACGGCATCGACCGCAACACCGGCAAGCCACTCCTGCTCCTTGAGCGGAATACCCAATTTTTCGTATGTTTTCACAAGTTCCGGATCGACTTCGTTCAAGTTTTTCGGCCTTATTTTTTGTTTCGGAGCCGAATAATATGCAATCGCCTGGTAATCGATCGGTGCAAATTTCACGTTCGGCCAATGAGGCTCCGTCATGGTTTTCCAATGCCGGTACGCTTTCAGACGCCATTGGAGCAGCCATTCCGGTTCCTCTTTTTTTAACGAGATCATTCGGATGACCTCTTCGCTGAGGCCCGGTGCGACCGTATCGGACTCTATATCGCTTACAAATCCATACTTATATTCCTGCGTTGCAAGATTCTCAATTTGATTTTGATCTGCATTCATACGTGCTCGCGTTTCTATATAATCTGTTCCAATGTTGTATTTTCAAGAAGGACGTTGAGATTGTGCTGCATTTTTTCGAGCGGGCGGCGGATGGTGCATGAATCGTAAATCGAACAGTTATCCATCCCTTCCGCGTAGCATTCGGTAATTGTAGGCTTCTCTTCTTCAATAACCTGAATAATTTTCGAGACCTGCAATTCATCCGGCCGGCGTGCAAGCGAATATCCGCCGCGCATTCCCTGAATCGATATGAGGAGTCCCGCTTTCGACAATTTCTGCAGTACTTTCGCCAGCAGCTCGTATGGAACATCGCAGCGCACGGCAATTTCTTTGGCTGTAAAGAATTGACCGGATGGATTCATTGCCATGTGCCTGAGCGCCATCAGACCGTACTCGACTTTTTTCGAGAGCTGCAGCATAACTACGACTTAATCAGTCCTATATTGTTTCAAAAAAATGAGAGCATTCTGCCGCTCTCATTAAAATCATTGCAAAGAAATTACTTTCTTGCTATTTAAATATCTCTGGAAATTTCTTGCAAATCAAGAACATTTCTTACTTTGAAATTTTTTTGAAGTGCGCTATTTTTTCTCTACCTTATGTATACTATGAATGCACTTCAAACAGAAAACCTGAGCAAACAATACCGCTCCGGGGCCTTCAAAAAATATAACATACCCGCGCTCGATAAAGTTTCTTTGGAAGTCGGGGAAGGTGAAATTTTCGGCCTTCTTGGCCCTAACGGAGCCGGAAAAACGACATTTATTAAAATTATGCTCTCGATTGTTCATGCGACATCGGGAAAAGCGGAAATCTTCGGGCAGTCGATCAAAATCCGCTCAGTACGAGAATTATGCGGCTACCTGCCGGAGAATCATCGTTATCCGCAGTTTTTGCATGGACTCGATACACTCCTTTTTTTCGGAAGGCTGAATGGACTCTCCGAATCGGAATTGCGTCCGAGGGCGCAAACATTGCTGGAAACGGTCGGTTTGGTACAGTGGGCAAAAGTCAAGACAAAAAAGTATTCAAAAGGCATGCTCCAGCGTCTGGGTCTGGCGCAGGCATTGATGAATAATCCCAAGCTCCTTTTTCTGGACGAGCCGACGGATGGTGTCGATCCGGTCGGAAGAAAAGAGATACGCGATTTGCTGATCGGCTTAAAATCGCAAGGGACGACAATCTTTTTGAATTCCCATTTGCTCTCGGAAGTAGAACTCATCAGCGACCGGGTGGCCATCCTCAATAAAGGCAAAGTTATACGGACAGGAACAGTTGCGGAAATAACATCTCAAAAGCTGTCGTATACCATACAGCTTTCCTCGCATTTGCCGCTCGCACTGGAAGAACGATTCAAATCTTCGCTTCCGGCATTTTCGTACACGGACAATCGCCTGGATATTTCGCTCAACGATAAAACCGACCTGAATCCGGTCATCGATGCGCTGCGGACGGCAGGCATCGGCATCGATGGGATGACACAGCAAAAAGCTTCGCTTGAAGATTATTTTATCAAGCTTGTCCAAGGAGAAAACAACAAGTGAGATTCTGGGGTATGTTTCGTTTTACGGTTCTTGAGACCGTCCGAAAAGGCACATTGATTTTTTATTTTGGCATTGCAACACTTACTCTGCTCCTGCTTGCTTTCGGTATTACCAGGTCGCCGAACGACCCGGAGCTTATCACAATGTTCGGAATCCCCTTCGGCGGCAAAGCGATGGGCAATCTCGGCCTTGTCGAATTTCTGCTCTACATGCTGCACCATCAATCCGTTCAGTTCATTTTGCTTCTCGGCATTTTCGGTGTTTCCGGTTTGATTCCGGACATGCTGGAAAAGGGAACGATTGATTTATTCCTCAGCAAACCGCTTACGCGCATGGAATTGCTCCTTTCCCGTTCGCTCGGAGCTACTGCCGGAATCGGATTAAATCTTTTTTATTTCTTTATCGGTGTATGGGCGGTTTTTGGACTGAAGCTCGGCGTATGGCATTGGGCTTTCCTATCCTCCTTCATTTACGTTTTTTTTGCATTTGCCTGTTTTTATTCCGTTGTAACCGTCGTCGGACTTATTACGCGCAGCACCGGATTTACTATTCTCATCTCATTCTGCTTCCTTTTCATTTCATGGGGATTAGACGCGCGCGAACACGGGCTTTATTTGTTATGGAACAATATTGTCTACCATCGTCTCCTCGATGCGCTCTATTATCTAACGCCGCAGCTCAATGCAATGCTCGAAAATTCTTCAAGGGTTATAATAAAAACAGCGCTCTTTCCCGGCATGCTTGATTTTACAATTATGCCGTTTCTGTGCTCCCTCGGCTCCGCTGTTCTGATGTATGCACTCTCGATCTGGTATTTTTCTCGCCAGGACTTTTAAAGTCGTACAGGATGTCTCTTGTTTGATTTTTGACTCAAATATTATATATACTGTTTGCAGTTATTTTTAAAAGAGCTTATGACCCCTGCAAAAATATTTACAAATGGAGGAAGCCAGGCAGTTCGGCTCCCAAAAAAATATCGTTTTACATCCAAAGAAGTCTATGTGCAGCCGGTCAAAGCCGGCATATCGAACAGAATAAGCGGACGATCGAAAGCTTTATTATACCGCTTGTTATCCTTCCCTTTGATGCAAATGCCGCAAAACAATATGGATACATACTGTATAAATTGGAGCAATCCGGCAGAATGATCGGCTCAATGGAGATGCATATTGCGGCAATTGTTGTTGCAAATGATGCAAGAATTGTGACCAATAATTTGAAAGAGCTTAATCGAGTCAGCGGATTGAAGACCAAGTAATTACATTGAGGACGTCTATGAAGATCGGCATTACATGCTACCCGACTTACGGCGGAAGCGGCGTTGTTGCAACCGAACTCGGCAAAGAACTTGCCCGCAGAGGCCATTCCGTTCATTTCATCAGCTATGCGCTGCCGATGCGATTGGGAGGATTCCAGGATAACATTGTCTATCACGAAGTAGAAATGTCCAATTACCCGCTCTTTGAGTTTCCTCTTTATACTCTTGCGCTCGCCAGCAAGATGGTGGAAGTCGCCCGGTATGAGAAGCTCGACATCCTCCATTGTCATTATGCCGTTCCCCATGCAACAAGCGCTTACCTGGCAAAACAAATTCTCCGCGATACGAACATAAAGATCGTTACGACACTTCACGGCACCGATATCACATTAGTCGGTTTGGAACCGAGTTTTTTGTCGATTATGAAGTTCAGCATCGAACAAAGCGACGGTGTCACCGCAGTTTCGCGGTTCCTTAAAGAAAAGACACAAACCAATTACGGCATCGATAAAGATATTGCCGTTATTCCGAATTTTATCGACACCGCAAAATACAAACGGATCCCCTCCGATATTTTTTTCGTCAAATGCGGTGCCGAGGGACAGAAAGTCCTTGCCCACACATCGAATTTCCGACCCGTCAAACGGGTCCCGGACGTCATACGTATTTTCAATGAAGTTCAGAAAAAAATTCCAAGCATTCTTCTTTTGATCGGCGACGGTCCCGACCGCTCGCAATGTGAAATTCTCTGCCGCGAGTTGGGCATCGGAGACAAAGTACGCTTCCTCGGAAAACAGATGGAAATCGTTCCTCTTCTCTCAACGGCGGACTTATTCCTCATGCCGAGCCAATCGGAAAGTTTCGGTCTTGCCGCACTCGAAGCAATGGCATGCGAAGTTCCGGTTATCTCATCCAGCGTCGGCGGGCTGCCGGAATTGCAGGTGCACGGACAGACTGGTTTCATTGCGGAGATCGGCGACATCGATCGCATGGCACGCTACGCCATCGACCTGCTTTCCAATCCGGTCAAGCACAAAATGTTTGCCGAAGCTGCCCGGAGGCGTGCAGAGGAATTCGAATCGACAAAGATCATACCGCAATACGAAGAATATTACGAGAAGATCCTATCGACACCTTAAACAAGAGCGTCGTTTTCCCCTTATATAAAACTCGCCGCCCGTCATTATTAAAATAGCAACAACAGGCGGCGAGATTTCTTTAATAAATCACAGGGCTATTTCAGCATCTGTATTTTCAGTGCTTTTACAATCTGCTGCGCATTCGATCCCTGCACCATCATGCGTACAAAATATACACCGCTGGCATAATGAGAACCGTCAAAGACCGCCGTATATTGGCCGGCTGTTTTATTGCCTTCAGCCAGCGTCGCTATCTGCCTGCCGAGTATATCGTAGACCTTGATGCTTACATGGCTATCCTCAATTAACTGATAGCTGATATTTGTGGTCGGGTTAAACGGATTCGGATAGCTGCCAAGAGTGACTCCCGTTCCAGAGATCGGCTGCATCGCTAAGGTATTGGCTTGACCCATGACGCTCGTACTGGGGCCAGCATATTGTTCTACAAGTGCCAATTGGAGACTATCGAGATTCATTCCAACGGCTATCTTCAATCTTCCTGTCTTTCCACCGAGTCCTTTGGTAGGGAGTTTATATGAAGATGTTTTGTATTTCTGTAGATTAGCCGAACTGAACTTCTGTTGTCTTACCGTTCCAAGTACACTTCCTGAAGCATCATCGATAAGCTGAATAGTAAAGGTGAGATATCCTTGATCTCCTAATACTCCAGCCGCTGCCGAAGAATCTACCGCTCCTGAGTTATCACTAAAACTGAGAATGGAATTGCTCTTGATCGCAAATGGCTGTGAAAGGAGCATGTTATTCAATGTGTCCATGTTGTTATATTTGGTCTTATTGTTCGCACTGACAAAGTCAATTAAATTACCATCAACGTTGATATCACCTATCGAGTAATAAAATCCGGTGTTTCCTTTGTCAATGGCTATTCCTCTGCCTCTGCCGCTAGTAACGGTGTTTATTGTAGAAATGGCATTTGCTTTGGAGACAGCGTTTGCTTGGGCAATGACATTTCCTTGGGGAGCACTAGTTAGACTATTGGACGTTTGGAAGTAATATGGCAATGCTGAGTTATAGAACGATGATACATACATACTCGAGCTTGTAGCTCCATTGGACAATTGGACACACTGGCCTGTAGTGTTCAGAGATTTTGCTGAAAGATTGCTGCCTACAACCGAGTTTGTGCAGGAACTTGGACTTTGGTTATATGAAGAATTCTGGACCCAAGCGAGATAATAATTGTTGCCGTTGTCTGTATTCATCGACAAGGATTGTGCACCTACACCATATTTATAGATAGTTGAATAGCCTACTTCACGTTCATAAGTGTAAACATTCATCCATGTACCTGAGCCGTCCAAATCTCCTATCCAGGAACAATAGGTATTATTCCATCCTTTTCCATCAGGCATTGTGACAATCGAAGGTTTGTAATTTTTGCTGATTGAATTACTTGATACTTGATCTACAACACTTGGAGTAGCTGAATATTGATTGGTGCCAGTACTTATACTTGTTAGATTAATATGTTTAATTGAACTTTTCGTACTATTAACATCCTGCTCCCAAGCTATATCATACTGCATCGTTTGACCATCTGAATATAAGGCGCCAGAAGATGTCGCATTTGTGGAATTCTTGTCTGTGGAAGAAACAACATTTGGCAATGCGGAACTTGCCAATAAGAA
>PMML01000003.1:0-141 GCA_003162695.1 Ignavibacteriota bacterium
ATGACCACGCCATTGCCTTCGCCGCGGCGCACGACGGACCCCGATGAGAGTACGTCGCTGGGCGCTTTTTCAACATCCTTCGACTCACCGGTGAGAGCTGACTGGTTAACGCTTAACCCTCCAGTGAGGAGTTTCACATCC
>PMML01000003.1:155-10520 GCA_003162695.1 Ignavibacteriota bacterium
CCGAGCACCGCCGACAGCACCATTATCAACTCAAGCATCCATGCCGACAGACCCCAGAACTTGCCGAGAAACATGAGGAGCGGATGTCCTTTTTTTTCAGCTACTTCATTATAGCCGTTCTCCTTTCGACGAACGTCGGCCTCCGGGTGTGTAAGTCCGGTGTCGGGATTCACGTAGAGTGCGGCGAGCGTGTCGGGAACAGATAGTGAGGCAATGTCAGGAGTCTTAGCATATGCTGATTTGGCCGGTATTGATTTATTTTCAGAAGTATTTTGTTTCGTTTTCAATTTGAGTCCCGGCCCCGCAAGTATTCCCGGTATGCGAGGGAACATTTATTTTTCCAAAGAGTCCTTCTCTGTCGATAATCAGGCTTTATTGTGCATCGGTTTTATTTAATCAAGATCCTTGAATTTCGATAAATACTTTCAAGGCATTACTCTCCACATCAAGAGTGCATCATTGTGAGAATCATTTTAAACTGCTTGAGAGCCTTCAGTGCATGGAGTTGATTCGCGGGCATGAGAATTATCTCACCGCTTTGGATATGGTGCGGCTTGCCCTCGATGAAGACTTCTGCTTCTCCTTCCAATACTTGAACAAGCGCATCGAACGGGGTTTTATGCTCGCTCAAGCCCTGACCTTCATCGAATGAAAATATTGTTATGTTCCCTGCGGGCATTTTTACTATCTCGCGACTCACAACAGCTCCCGACTGGTATCCAACTAAGTCTGCTGCTTTCATGACCTGGCCGGCTGTAATCCCATTGGGTTTGGATGTAAGATCGTTTATCATATTGAACTCCTGTGGGTTGAATGTCGTCCCTCTTCATGGGACCAACCGTCTTATAAATGTTTTCAGTTATTCTTTGAATGTTCATTATCAGTTCTTCCTATTTCAAACGCACCATTAGGTTTGTTTGATCCTATCTTCAGTCGCCTCTTCAGTATCGACTTATAGTACCTCTCCCAAATGCTTATAATTGGACGAAATAATATTAAACACCTCATCCATACGACCGCTTAACATCATTTTTCCCATATATAAAGCAAAGCCTTTCATCTGGTCAAACTCTAATTTGGGAGGCATGGCGAGGGCATTCGGATCAGTTTGAATAGCAATCAATACAGGGCATTCCTGGAAAAAAGCTTTTTCTAATTCTGGTTTTACTTCAGCGGGATCATAAATGGTAATACCGGGCATTCCCATTGCTTCCGCTANNCCTGCTACTTGCATTTCCAGTTTCACCATTCCTAGTGAACGATTGTTAAAAACAACGATCTTCACTGGTAACTTATATTGGACAATGGTCATGAGGTCACCCATCATCATAGACAGGCCTCCGTCGCCGCAGAACGCAATCACTTGTTTACCGGGACAGGCAAGTGCTGCACCAATAGCCTGGGGTATCGCATTTGCCATAGAACCATGATTGAATGAACCCAGCATTTTTCGTTCGCCTGTTCCATGAATATAGCGTGCTGCCCATACGCAGCACATTCCGGTATCTACCGTGAATATGGCATCTTTGGCAGCGAGCTCATTAATTACAGAGGCGACAAATTCAGGATGAATAGCATTTGGCTTTCCGGGATCGTTTACATAGATCAGCAATTTCTTTTTGACCTCTTTATAAAACTCCAATTGTTGCGCGAGGAAAGTGGCATCTTCTTTCATGTCTATCATAGGCAAAAGCGCCTGCAATGTATCTTTCACGTCTCCACAGAGCCCTAGATCGAGTTTAGCTCTTCGCCCAAGACTTTCAGGTTTAATGTCAATCTGTACAATTTTATTTTGAACTGGCATAAAGGCTGTATAAGGGAAATCTGTGCCTAATAATACAAGCAATTCACATTCATGCATGCTATGGTACGCCGATGGAATCCCCAGCAATCCTGTGAGACCTACTTCATAAGGATTATCATACTGGATCGCCATCTTTGCTTTGTAAGAATATGCTACCGGTGCTTTTAGTTTTTCGGCCAGTTGAATTATTTCTTTATGTGCATCCGCAGCGCCCAATCCGCAGAAAATAGTAACTTTTTTGTGCGAGTTTAACAATTCAGCCAACTGTATTAGTTCATCTCCCGATGGCCTGATCACAGGCCGGTTCCGGAAAAGCTTTGTAGTAGTTTCAACCGCTGCTGCTGGAAGGTTGGTAATATCACCCGGTAATCCAAGGACAGCGACACCTTTTTTGTGCACGGCATGCTGAAGGGCAGTTTGCAGCATGCGAGGCAATTGTTCAGGTGTAGCAGCCACCTGATTGCAGCAGCTGCAATCGTCAAAAAGTTTGATGGTGTTCGTTTCTTGAAAAAAACTTGTTCCAAATTCTTTTGTAGGGATTGTAGAAGCAATGGCCAATACGGAAGCCGATGAACGATGCGCATCATACAAGCCGTTAATGAGGTGGACATGTCCTGGTCCGCTGCTGCCCGCACAACATGCCAGACCATTCAGCTGTGCCTCTGCTCCGGCGGCATATGCAGCAGTCTCTTCGTGCCGTACATGGATCCATTTTATTTTACCATTTCGGTGTACAGCTTCATTTACGTGATTGAGACTATCCCCCGTGACAGCATAGATCCTTTGGATACCTGCTTCGACTAATGTCTCCACCAGTTGATCCGATACATTTTTGCTCATTAGCAGGTCATTAAATTATTTTCAGATCCAATGACTTTAAAGCATTTTCACATCTTTTCGCTACTTCTTCCCAGTTTACAACATTCCAGAATGCCTCTATATAGTCCGGTCTTTTATTCTGATATTTCAAATAATAAGCATGTTCCCATACATCGATCGTAAGCAGAGGAATTCCTTTTTTTTCAGCTATATCCATGAACGGATTATCCTGATTTGGTGTGGAACAAATAAACAGGGTGCCTTTATCATCAAGGCATAGCCATGCCCAGCCGCTTCCAAATCTTGTTTTCCCCGCATCCGAAAATTGTTTTTTGAACTCGTCGAAAGAGCCGAATGCTTTTACAATAGCTTCCGACAATTTGCCGGTCGGCTTGCCGACTCCATGAGCCTTCATGTTTTCCCAATAAAAAGTGTGATTGAAATAACCGCCACTATTGTTTCTCACTGCCATAGGATACTTGCTTATACTCCTGAAAATGTCCTTTATATCCATAGATTCCATCTCGGTACCTTTAATTGCATTAATGAAATTGTCATGATAAGCTTTATGATGCTTACTATAGTGGATCTCTACCGTAAGCTTATCAATGAAAGGTTCAAGAGCATCATAAGAATATGGCAGCGGTTGAAATTCGAATTTCTTTGTCGTATTCATGAGAGTATCCTTTTTAAAGTGATTGTTTGACGATTGATTGATTTATTTGATCTCTTGGAATATCCTTTACTTGTGCAATAAAAGCGTATTGCGGACAAATGAACCAGACAATGATTAATGCTGCCGCTCATTTAAGTTTATTCATCGTTTGTCCTCCTCCTATTTTCCACAGACAAAACCTTCAGGAATTATATCTTTAAGGAAAGGATTTTAGAGGTTTTAAAGTAATTATGTATTTTTTATAATCCATTGAGTTCAAGAACCTTTGAAGATATATCCGTTCTCCCTGGCATAGTGCAAAAGTTTAGTTCTTAATTGTTTCCGACCCCTCCATAAGCGAGAACGGACAGTGCCTATTGGACAATCAATAGTATCCGCGATCTCTTGATAACTAAGTCCCTCAACATCACTCAGGACGATGACGTCCCTCAAAGAATCATTGAGCGACTTAAGTGAACAAGCGATCTCATCGCCAAATATATCGTTGTAATTATTTTTCAGAAGATGTTTTTGATCGAAATATGTTTCTTGTGTTGTGTTATAAGGCAGGTGATATTCTTGATATTCAACTTTTTTCGGTTCCCTTATTTCTTTTCTATAGACGTTGATGTATGAATTCTTCATAATACAATATAACCATGATTTGATACTCGTTCCTTTTTCATAATTACCCCAGAATCTATATGCCTTAAAGTACGTATCCTGCAAGAGATCTTTCGCATTCTCGGAATTCATAGTCAGACGCAATGCATAAGCATGCAAATAGGTAATATGCGGAAGAGTTGTCTGTTCAAATATTTTATGATTTGTCATATCGTGCATTCACTCCCGCATTAAAAGGCTTTGTAATTGTTCACCTCTTCTATCATTCTTCGCTGTCGCATGAGAACGCATCATAGTGCCGTTACAAGCTGATTTTTTAGCCGAATGGTGCTTAGTTTATTAAGATTCAATAATCCAATCTTGTTCATTTTACTCTCTTTGATTGGCAGCATATGTGTTATTTTTAGACCATTAATGGATTTATTTTAAATACTTGTTTTTAAATATTTCAAGTAAGGAACGGAACTCTTCATGCTTACCTTCTCCAATGACATTTTTTTCCAGAGTATCAAAATTATTTAAGAGTTCCTGTTGTTTTGATTTTGAGAGTTTAGCATCACTCATCGGGAATAAAATAGTTTCTTCTTTTTCAATATGCTTCCTAAGAAGATCAACATAGGATGAAGCTGCATCAACAAACACTTCTTTATCGATTATTTTATTGATAATGCTTTCTTGCATTCGTTGAATATATTCACGGCCTTGTTTATGTTGTGCAAGCATTAATCCAATAGGGCCATTCTGATTTTTAACGCCAACTTCTTCAAGGGCAGGGAATAAAAAGCCTTCTTCTTTTGCATGATGACATTTGTCGGCAAATACTTTTAAGAATTCTATTATTTTCTCAATGTCTTCACGGGCAATTTCTTTATCATCTTTCACTGTCTCATACATTTTTTCAATCACATTCAATACGATAAGGATCGCTTTATGTTCTTGATTTAAATCTTGGCTTGCTGTTTCCATACTATTATCTCTTTATAGTTGATGTGTGTGATTTGGTTTGTATCCCTTGCAATCACATAAAAACCCTCGCATACTCGCAGGGGATTACAGCGGGATTCGCTGGTGATAAGTTGCCATGCTTTTTCTCAGGCATGGTCTTAGGGCCTTGATATCAATAAGAAATAATACCGATGATTCTGATAAGCAAGTATCAGTCGAAGGTATGAAAGAGTAATTAATACTAAAAAACCAATGAAATATACCAACCGGTTCATACAACGCACGGCAATCATTGCTCTTCAAAGAAGTTGAGTGCGTTTAGCAGATCAGGAAGATCATAAATAATATAATCCGGACTCACCCCCTCTTTTTTCTGAAGTCCTTGATTCGATTTAAAAAAGACCGTTTTCATTCCGAGTTTTTGCGCGCCATGAATGTCGTTGTACATGTCGTTTCCAACAAATACAACTTCCGAAGGTCCAATTTTCATGTCATTCAACGCTCTCTCGAACAACCGTCTGTCCGGCTTACGGTAGCCGAAGTCACCGGAGACGATGACTGGGTCGAAATAGTTGAGAAGGCCGACAGCATTCAACTCCGGGACGGCATAGGCCGTTTGGGCGTCGGTGATGATCGCCATACGATACTTCGAAAACAGTTTTTTTATGGTGTCTTCTACACCATGATAGAGCTGCAAGCGGTAGCGAGAGGCGGCACGATGAGTTTCGGCAAAGAGCAGCGGGAGCTGTTCACGCTTTTTAGACGGAAGGCGACGAGTGAAGTCAGTCGAGTACCGTGTTATGATCTCGCGAAAAATGCCAACGGCATCGAATTCCGGATGACGCTCACAGCGCGCAACGCGCTGTTCCTCCATGATCTGAAAATATAAATTTTTCACTGCGTTCGCATCGAGTAATATTCCCTGATAAGAAAACAGGTTGCTGATAACTCGATAGACATCATCGTGCCATTCGTTTGTGTTGATATCCGCCAGTGTTCCGTTGATGTCGAAAATGAGTCCTCTAATAACCATTAAAATCTCCTTAAACATTCTTTTGCTTCGTTGAGAAGGCGGCGCCGGTATTCCGGTCCAACCCAACTGTTTCTTGCGATGCGCAACAGTGTGATACCTATGTAAAAAGGAGTCCGGCCAGTGATCGAACGGAAGGCGCTTTCGCGATCCGGGAAATGGCAGGAATATTCCCAGAGAAAATGGCCGATGAAAGGTTCCGCCGCGTATCTGTTGCCCGTCGCGCGCATGAAGAAATGTTTTAGTTCGCCGGCGATGCGGCCGGTGTCGAAAACGCGGTCTGCGCGTTTTGTCCGTTCCAGATCGAATGCAACCACGCTCAAACCGTCGCCGAACATAAAATTATCCGGCGTGGCGTCTCCATGCACAATTACCTGTTGATCTTCCCACATCCTTGGCTGATTCCGCCACTGATCGCGCAGCCAGTACAGCTCGCGCGCTTCATCCCAGCCAATCGCGCTTATTTCGCGCAGCTTGTTGATCAGGCGGTCCATATAACTGCAATCCTGATGGAAGTCGACTCCCGCGCCGTTGGCTGTTTTATTGTGAAAATTCGATAGAAAATACGCCAACGCAGTCAGCTTATAAAAGAGGCGGCTATTGTCGCCACTTTGGATAGTGGACTGTATCACGTCGCTGAAGAGTTCGCCCTCGCAGTTTTCAGTGACTAAAAGTGCGTTCAGTGAATAGTTGCGGCCCAGAGGCCGGACAACATGGTGAGGATAACCCGTCAATCCGAAATCGCGCATCATGCGAAGATTATCGAATTCACCAGTTAAGCGCGCTGCACCCATTGCCGCATCTCGTTTCCGTGCTGAGAGAAAAAACTTGCCGACGATCTTGGTACCGGAGTTTCGATCTTCGTACATGTAAACATCGTTGGATCCATTGAGTCGGAAAACACGGTATTTTGCATGGTCTGCAGAACCGTTGATTTGCGGCTGGATGTCATATTGAAGATAACCGTGCAACGGGTCGTTTTCCGATAATCGTCCCATGTAAGTTCTGCTCATTGTTATTGCTTCCGTAATATTTTTAAAAGCTGATTGCCGTGACTGAACACCACAGACTGTTTAGTACCCCGGTAATTATAACAGGTCTGCTTGCCGTCTTTCATCGTAATCATGGTCATCGTTTTCTTTCTTTTTTATCGGCATGGGTCGTCGGCCTCTCCTGTCCTTTGGTTCTGTTCTCGATGGTCGATCCGACTGCCTCCGGCGAACCGTCCTCTTCTTCACGCCGATCATCCGATATCTCGACGGCAATCGCGGCGGCTTGCTCCGCAGCCACACCCTCTGTCCGGCGCTCATACTCTTCCTCCTCACGCTCGTCCACGACGCGCTGTTCCACATTTGCGACCTGTTCCTGCTGTCCCGGTAGTTCGACGCGAAGCTCTTCGATGAGCATTATGACCGTCGCTGCGACGGGAAGTGCGAGGAGCGCACCGAGAATCCCCATCAGCGTACCGCCTGCAAGGAGCGCAAAAAGCACGACGGATGGCGGAAGACGCAGTGCACGTCCATAAATGCGGGGAACGAGCACACGGCTCTCGAATTCCTCGTACGCTAACATAATCAACAGGACAACAGCCACGACGACCGGGCCGCGGGCCAGCGCCGCAATGACCATCGGTCCTATCGAGAGGAAAGCACCGATGTACGGCAGGACATCCGCGATGCCGGCAAACACAGCGAGCGCCATCGCATTTGGCACGCCGCACGCCGCCAGAAGGACGAATGAAAAGACCGCAATGAGCAGACACGTGATCACCTGTCCGCTGATGTAAGCTCCGACAATTGTCTCAAGATTCATCATGACACGGGCGAGGCGAATATGGTGTGTACGAGGAACTGTCGCAAAAAGCCCTCCGCGAAGCCGGTCGCGGTCGATCATCATATAAAGCGCCAGAAAGATGGCACTCATGCTGTACGCAATGATCTCAAAAATGCGCAGCGAGAAAGCAAAAGCCGTTGTACTAATGCCGGTCGAGAATGCCTCGTACTTGATGTTCCGCAGCCAGCCCGCGAGCGGCTCTGTTAGGATGGAGCGGGCAAGATAATCTGCAAGGCGCGCGCGAAATGCTGGTTCTTGCTCAACCAGCGCTGAGGCCTGCACCAACAACGACGGGATAGTCAGCGTAATGGCGAGAATAACGGCAACAAAGAGGAGTGTAAAGACTATCGTTATCCCAAGACCGCGCTTTATGCGCTTTGCTTCCATCCAAGTGACGGCCGGACTCAATGTCCCGACGATGAGCAGAGCGATGATGAGCATAAGGAGTACCGGCCAAAGCAGAATCAGCAGCCACATGCACAGGGCGACGAGGATAAGTTGGATCATTGTCACGAGCGAAATCTCGAAGCGTACCACGCGAGTTTTTTTGTCCGGTGAGAACCGGCGCGCATTGAGCGGAGAAACTGGAGAGGTTCCGGTTGCGGGAACGCGATCACCGCCGGCAACCATTCGCGGATCTCCGTTGAAAACCGAACCCTTCTCCTGTTTATGGCTTCGAGAATTGCTCGTTGTCTTTCTTTTGCCCATGATCGATTTCCTTAGTGTAACATGCCAACCTGCGGGCAATTGTCGTGCGCTGTCAAGTCCGATATGCCGTGCCTCATCCCCGGCTTATCCCGGTCCGGAGAAACCGCAGGCTCAAGTTTTGTTTTTCGCCTGGACGACGCGCAGTCGACTCTTTATTCCGTCGTTTTGCCGTCGAAGTGTTCGTTGTCCTTCTCCGCATCGGCTCGGGTTTTGTGGACAACGCCGTCCCGATGATTGGGAGGCGAATAAATTGTATAAAGCTTCATTGGTGCAGTGCCGGTATTTATAATGTTGTGTTTCGCCCCGCCCGGAACTACCACTCCAAAACCGGCATGGACCTCCGTTGTAACACCATCGAGAACCGCGTTACCAGATCCTTCTTCAACACGAAAGAACTGGTCGGACTTGTGGACCTCCGCCCCGATCTCTTCCCCTGGCTTTAANNCTTTCATAACAGCTCCTGTTTTGTTTTTGTATGATGATTTTCCTGATTCGTATTCATTCCTATCAAAGCTCTGGAGCAATAAATAAGCTACTCCCATGAATATTGCGATCAAGGCAAGCTCTAAAACTCTTTTCATAAAATATCTCCCTGGTGAAACAACAAAATACGATCACCATCAACTATTTTCGTAAATGTATTTTTGATTCCGGTTATCACGTGGCAGCGAGATAACCGGAATCACTGACTACTTCACTGTGTATTCGAAATCCTTCGTTTTTGAAACTCCATCGACGGTAACGCTGACCGAAAAATGATATTCTCCCTTTTCTTTAAGTGAAATGCCTGTACAAAAGTGGCTCATCATAGACTTGAGATCGAATGACGAGGTCATCTTTGACGGAGACACAATAGTTACCTTGGCGGTGGCGTCATCAATATTTTTTCCGCTGGAAACATCTGTTACATTAAGCATGATGCAATGTGTACCGGCCATCATCGCTTCCTTCATCGCCTTGTCCATTTCCATGCCATCATGTTTCATTTTCTTCATACCGTCGTCCATCGCCATGCTGGTGTCTTTCATCCGCATGCCGTTGTGCTTCATTTCCTTCATCATCTTTTTGTGGTGCTTCTGCGTCATCAACCACACCTTCATGTGAAGCCCTTCGACTGTTGCATCAACAGCCGGTTTGCCCATCATCTTCGATATGTGATGATGCTTCATGTCGGTTTTGGTTGTATCGCAATGAGTGTTCTGTCCGAGTATCGGCAGTGCCAAAACGACTGCCAGCGCCATTGAAAGTAATGCATATTTGAAATTCATAATAAATCCTTTCTAATTTGGTTTGTGAGTTAAGTGACCTAAATTCAATTTGGCTCGATCATTCTTTGAAGATGACCAGCCGAGCACGATACCGAGACCGAGTGCAAGGAAGGCAGGAGTCCACGTCCAGTTTCGTTCCGTCATCCATCCGCTTCCATTTTTCTCGCATTCATCGTTCCTCCGGTCATTGACCCGGTGACGAAGAACAGGAAGAGCACAACGACAACAACAAACGCTACGACGAGAGCTGCAATTACGTTGTAATCGACGAGTTCTTTTCTCGATCTGAAATTGGACCGGATTACATTGTGGAATAAACTACTGAGAGATGTAGGGGAAGACAATCACTCAAAAGGATGAAAATGGGATTAATCCTTTGGGGACCGGATACTTTAAATAGGGCAAATAGGGGCTATTCCAATTCGAACAAAAAGAAGTTCTGCGAGGTCTACAGACTTTCTTCACGCGTAAATTTTGCTATCTGTAAGCGAGTGTGAATGGCTAATTTTTCCATTATGTTGTGCATATGACTTTTGACCGTGTGGGTAGCGATGCTGAGCTGCCGGGCAATTTCCTTGTTGCTCTGCCCATCGGCTATCAATGCAATTATTTCAAGTTCGCGTTTCGTCATCCGTACGGCATTAACCATTTTCCCTTTCCCTTTCTTGAGAGCGAGTTC
>PMML01000070.1 GCA_003162695.1 Ignavibacteriota bacterium
GGACCCACCAAAAGGTGGAACAAAGCGGGTAAACAAGCTCGGTCGCGACTACAGAAGTTACGGATATTTTTAAAATCAAACATATCCGGCATGACTATGAATACTGTGGAAAAAACGTAACTGCACAGCATACAATTTAATGATCAAAATATCCCGGTAAAAGAGCAGTCCTCCAATGGAGAACTTTATAACGGAAATTTAAAACGGAGCAATTACAAAAAAACCAATTCTTTTTGCCGGAAGGACCAAAAAAAACCCCGACGTACTACCGAACGTCGGGGTCAGGGAGGCTAACTAAACCGCATCTGCCGTTGGGGAGGGGGACAAATGCGGTCATATATAATAACGAAGCAACCCTATAAAAAGTTTCCTATTCCGGCTCGAATTTATTCATGAATTTCCGGTCGCCTAATATTCGTCTTAAAAACCGTCCTGTATGCGATTTTTTTATCGCCGCGATTTCCTCCGGCGTTCCGGTTCCGACAATAAAACCGCCTTCTGCACCAGCATCTGGACCCAGATCGATAACGAAATCAGCACATTTAACAACATCCATGTTATGCTCAATGACAATAAGCGAATGCCCGGCCTGGACAAGTTCATTAAAACAGATCAATAATTTTGCTATATCGTCAAAGTGCAGGCCGGTTGTCGGTTCATCAAATATAAATAATTTTTTGCCCTCATCGTCCGAGGCGGAAAGATGCAGGGCAAGTTTAATCCGCTGTGCTTCCCCGCCGGAAAGAGTCGTTGCCGGCTGTCCGAGCCGCACATATCCCAGACCGACATTCACGAGAACCTGCAGCCGTTTTGCAATCCGCTTCCCTTCCGCTGTCTGTGAGAAAAACGCTATCGCTTCAGTCGCAGTCATGGACAATATATCGTCGACATTTTTTCCATGATACCGGATATCCAGGATTTCCTGCTGGAAGCGTTTTCCTTTGCACGACTCGCACGGTAAATAAATATCCGCCATAAACTGCATTTCGATTTTTTGAACACCATCCCCTTCGCAAATCTCGCAGCGTCCGCCCGGGACATTAAATGAAAAATGACCCGGCGCGTACCCGTGAACTTTTGCCGCCGGAGTATGGGCAAGCAGATCGCGGATAAGATCGAATATCTTTAGATATGTAACTGCATTGGATCGTGGACTTCTGCCGATGGGCGACTGGTCGACCATTTCCACCAGACCGATATAGTCCGCACCTTCGATGGACCGGCATTTTCCCGCAGTCCCGTCATAGCCGCCTTTGCGCTTCATCAGCCCGGCATACAGTACGTCGTGCACGAGCGTGCTTTTTCCGGAACCGCTGACTCCCGTGATGCAGACGAACATTTTAAGCGGAATACGGATGTCGATATTTTTCAGATTATGCTCTATCGCTCCCCGAATATAAATCGATTGTTCGGAGTCGGCTCTTCGCCGTTTCGGCACAGGAATTTCCAGCGTGCCGTTCAAATATTTCGCAGTCAATGAATCCGTGTGCCTGATCAGCTCATCGAATCCCCCGCAAAAAATAATTTCCCCGCCATTCTCGCCGGCATGCGGTCCCATATCGACCACCACATCCGCACCGCGCATCATCTCTTCGTCATGCTCCACTACAATCACCGTATTGCCGATATCGCGGAGTGATTTCAACTGGGCTACAAGTTTTGCATTATCGCGGGGATGCAAACCGATTGTCGGTTCGTCCAGCACGTACAACGCTCCCATCAATGAAGAGCCGAGCGATGTTGCAAGATTGATCCGCTGCGATTCCCCGCCGGATAACGTCATCGTCAGCCGGTCAAGCGTCAGATACCCGAGACCGATGCCATCGAGAAACCGGAGCCGCTTTCGAATTTCTTCCAGTATCCTTTTGGCTACCTGAACTTCATAGTCCGTAAGAACCAGACCATCAAAAAATTCTTTCGCCTCACCGACGGTCATCCGGACAATGTCATAGATGGTCTTATCCGCCACACGAATGGCAAGCACTTCCTTCCGCAGCCGGGACCCGCCGCATTCTTCACATGCCGTATAACCGCGAAACCGGCTCAGAAAAACGCGATAGTGAAGCTTATATGATTTCCGCTCGATGTACTTGAAATATTTCCGGAGCCCTTGAAAACCTTCCGTCCCGTCCATAATCAGCGCAATGTGCTCCGGTTTCAATGTCTGAAACGGAACATCGACAGGAATACCAGCCGGCCGGGCAACCCGTAAAAGGTCTATTAAATTTTCCCGCCAGCGCGGGAATGTCCAAGGAAGTATGGCCCCCTGCCTGATTGTTTTCGACGGATCCGGAACCACAAGATCCATATCGATGCCTATGATCCGCCCGAATCCCTGACAGGCGGGACATGCACCGACCGGATTATTGAAAGAGAACAGCCGCGGCTCAGGTTCTTCGTAACGAATGCCGTCTTCCGAACACTCAAAATGCTGTGAAAATTTCAGAAGCTTTTTCGAATCGATGCACTGAACAAACGCATAGCCGCTTCCTTCTTCAAAGGCGGTTCCCAAAGAATCGGCAAGACGGGTTAAGCTTTCCTGATCGTCTTTTCGCAGAATCAGGCGGTCGACAATGACGAAGACGTCTTTTTTCGATTTCGATTTATACGGACGTTCGTTCAGATCGATGACTTCGCTGTTGACACTTAAACGGAAAAATCCGCGCTGCTTAAGGAGTGCGATCTCTTCCTTCATAGGCCTGTCCGGATGATCATGAATCGGAAACATAACGAATAATTTACTGCCATCCGGTTCCTTCAGAATCCGATCCACGACGGTCGAGACACTCTCGCGCCGGATGGGTTTTCCGCAGACACGGCAGAATGTCCGTCCCGTACGGCCGAAGAGGAGGCGGAGATAATCATAAATCTCAGTCGTTGTGGCGACCGTGGAACGCGGGTTGCGCGACGTCGTCTTCTGTTCTATTGCAATGGCGGGACTTATTCCCTGAATCAGATCGACATCCGGTTTTTCCATCCGTTCCAAAAATTGACGTGCGTACGAAGAGAGACTTTCCACGTACCGGCGCTGTCCTTCGGAATAAATGGTATCGAATGCAAGACTCGATTTTCCCGAGCCGCTCACTCCCGTCATGACGATCAGTTTATTCCGCGGAAGCGTGAGGTCGATGTTTTTTAAATTATGAACCCGTGCGCCGCGAATTATAATTTCGGAATTCTTCGGGGTCGGAGAGTGCGGCGGGACAGATTTGGATAGAACTTGAGTATGATCGGTTTTGCGGGTCATATTTTTTGGTAAAGAGAAAAATACGAAAAAAAGTGGATTGGTACGGGAAGAAAATGCAGTAAAAATATGTATTCCCTGCAGCCGAGACGATCCTCTGTAGCCGAAGACCGCCCTCCTGCGGCGGGCAAGGCGTTGCCCCTATGGGGTGGTCTCGGAATATCCCGCGATGATCCCCTGTAGCCGAGACCGGCGGTCTCGGGATACCCCGCGATGACCTCCCGATAATATTCTCGGGACAACCCCGTGGGGGCAGGTCTATCGCGGCTACAAACAATAGTTTTTGTATAAATATTCCTGCAATACGACGTTTTTTTTGACCGTATTTGCTTATTCCCTTCCGGAATTGTATGTTGAATTTAGAAAAAATGATAAAGAATTATTGGCATAAGGGAAAAGCGTAATGACGCTGCGATACAAAAATACTCTTTTAATGCTCTCATCGTTCCTCAAATATTGTCTTCGGCAATCGGATCTCCCGGTCCGGTCGAACAATCTCGCAGACATGCCCATCTCTATCGCGCTCTCTGGTAGTTCTTTCTTGAATAGTTAATTCTTCTTTCACAAAACGTCAAGGAAGGAAGGCATGAGCCTATGAAAACCCAGGATTATATTTCTCTTGAAAACCAATACGGTGCACACAATTATCACCCCCTCGATGTAGTCATTGCATCAGCTCAGGGGGTGTGGATGACGGACGTCGAAGGCCGCAGGTATCTCGATTGTCTTTCTGCCTACTCAGCTTTAAACCAGGGACATTGTCATCCTAAAATTCTGAAAGCATTTATCGAACAGGCCCGCAAAATAACAATAACGAGCAGAGCATTCAGGAACAATCAATTTCCGCTGCTGCTTGAGAAACTTCATCAAGTCACCGGGTACGATATGATCCTTCCGATGAACTCCGGAGCGGAAGCGGTAGAAACCGCCTTAAAAGCAGCGCGGAAATGGGGATACACAGTCAAAGGAATTCCGAAAGATAAAGCAGAGATTATTTGCGCCCGGAATAATTTTCACGGACGGACAACGACAATCGTCGGCTTCTCTACAGATGAACAGTACAAAGCGGGTTTCGGACCGTTTCCAGGGGGATTTAAAATCGTCGAATTCGGGAGCATCGAGAGCCTGAAAGCGGCAATCACAGCCGACACAGCTGCATTCCTGGTAGAGCCAATTCAAGGCGAAGCCGGCGTCGTAATTCCTCCGGATGGATATTTGCATGAGGCCGCCGCTTTGTGCCGTCAAAACGATGTCCTCTTTATGGCGGACGAAATTCAGTCCGGACTCGGACGCAGCGGAAAACTTTTCGCATTCGAGCATGAGAACATACGACCCGATGTTGTCATCATCGGGAAAGCGCTCGGAGGCGGATTCTACCCGATCTCTGCCGTGCTGTCGAACAAAGAAGTGCTCGGCGTTTTTCAGCCGGGAGACCATGGTTCCACGTTCGGAGGAAATCCTCTGGCTGCGGCAGTCGCCATAGCTTCCTTGGATGTTATCATCGACGAAAAATTGATCGAACGATCCGCCGAGCTGGGAAAATATTTCATCGAAAAAATCCGATCTCTCCGCAGTCCGTATTTTGTCGAAGTCCGCGGACGCGGCTTATGGATAGCAATTGTGCTGAATCAAAAAGCGCGGCCGTTCTGCGAAGCGCTTATGAAAAAAGGACTCCTCTGCAAGGAAACGCATGAAAACATCGTCCGACTTGCACCGCCGCTTATTATAACGAAAGAAGAAATCGATTGGGCATGCGAAAGGCTGAAAGAAGTGTTCTAAATAAATTGCGAATCGCGAATTGTCAATTGGAAGAGTAGAACTGTAAATCGTGAATGATACATGGAGAAGCAATAACTAAGAACCAAGAACTAAGCACTACGAACTTTGAACAGCAGCCCGCCCGACTGCTGACGCCGTCACGCAGGCAGGCACGTTGAACGTTGAACTACGCACAACGAACTACGCACTAAAGAACTATTTTTCTTTCTCTTTGATCACCGTCTCTCCTTTGTACAACTTCTTGACGGTTTCGGCATCCGCCCTGGCTCCGACGATATCTCCCCAATGCATGGGAATCAATATTTTCGGCATAAAGGAATTTGCCGCTTCCGCCATTTCTTTCGCGGTCATCGTATATGTCCCCCCGCACGGCATCATGGCGATATCAGTCACAATCGTTTTCATTTCCGGAATGAAGTCAGTATCGCCGGAGTGATAAATCTTTTCCCCGTTCGACAAGGTTATGATATATCCCACCCAGCCGTTCTCTTTCGGATGGAATTTTTTATTGATGTTGTACGCCGGAACCGTCGTAACTTTGAGAGACCCGATTTTATATGTTTTTCCCGGTTCGACAGCAATAACGTTTCCTTGAATCTGTGCGGCAATATTTATCGGTACTGCAAGAATCGTTTTCCCCGTCCGAATCTTTGCGATATCGACCGGAGAAAAATGGTCGTAATGACCGTGTGTAATAAAGATGATATCGGCCATTGGAGATTTTTCAGAAATTTTCCACGGGTCGATATAAATTTCCGTTTTCCCATCTTCAATCCGGAAAGAGGCGTGTCCCAGCCAATGGATATTATCGATATTCATAGAACCTCCCATGAAACAGGAAAGGAATAACACCGCGCTCAGCCCAATTCTCATAATTCCATTACCCCGCTCGTTTCTTCGCTCTATTAACATCTTTCTATTTCGGCGGAATAGATTTCCCAAAATATTTAAAGAACACAGACTTTTCCGGATCAATTGCAATAAAGGGACCCACATCTTTAATAAACTTGAAATTCGACATCGATTGTATATGATCGGCAAGCCGGTCTGGATAGTCACCGGAGGTTATCAGAACTGATCGGTAAATTTCATTGAACGGTGTGACTGCTCCAATTATAAAGAAAAACACTAAGAACGCTTTCGCTGCCCGGTTATGACCATCGAAGAGATACTGAAGAACATACGTCATCAGTATCAAGAGCGGCGGTATCGATGCCCGCATGACAAAATCATTATTGACCCCTGCAAAATACCACGGAATAAGCGCCAGCGATATAACTGTAATGAGAAAGATCGAATTTTTTCTACATGACGGAAAAATAACTGATGCATACAGACCGAATTCCAAAATACAAAAAAGAAAATAGCACCATAAGAGATTAGCCGGTGAATTTACTATAAATATAATCAACCCATGGTATCGATTTCCAATATAAGAGTTAACCATAAAGTAGCTGCTGATAAGCGCACCAAGGGCGAGAGGAACGGCAATATTTTGGAACGTGAGCATGGGGCGGATTTGTGTCCAAAAGGCACGTAAACGATTCAAGAATCGGGACTGAGATTGCAAAGATTCATTCATAAGATCCGCCGGACGGAATAATGCCCAATATGCAACAAATGGGAGTAATCCGATAAACGGCAATGGTGCATAAGGGAAACATAACGCATAGAATAATAAAATGTTTTTATTGTTTTTTTGATTTAACAGCAGCATAACCACAAGCCAGGGAACGACGGTTTGATTAAACACCCAAAAGAGCGCGGTCGTGTTGGATGAGTATTGAAAGTATGTTGCCCACCATTCGATATGCGCGCCCGTTATAAATTGATATCGCCGCAAAAGGACGCCGACGACGTCCAATCCGCTCCATAAAATAAAAAAAACGACAGCAATCAAAGAAAGCCTTTTTCTTAAGAAGAACGATAAATAGTACATGCCCAACAAGACGCCAAGAACCGTCCAAAGATAGAGCACCAGGTTGGCGGTTTCCCATCCCCATAGTTTCCCCGCTAATGCCGCAGGCAGCCAATATGCTATATAATAAACAAGCGCACCGTCGTGGCCGGCTAACGCCTGTGCACTTTGCTCTCCGGAAAAATGATAAACAACCGGCCATGGATTTTGCACAAGGTCCCGGAAAATGGCATTCCGAATTTCATGATCCGAATTTTGGAATGAGATTTCGCCGATACCGGACAGGCCGACCCAGAGCATGACAAGAATGCTAACGGCTAAAGCAATATTCACCTGCTTCATATCAAAATGAATATCGACATCCGCCATTTCTTTAAGAGAAAAGAAAAATGCCGCAAGAAGCACAGCCGTGATCCCGCAGGCATAGCCGGTTTTTAACCATCCGAATGCAAAGATTATAATCGGCATCATCAAATAAAAAAGTGCAGCCGCATTGATTATCGTTCCCGTTTTTACTTTCAACCGAACCTCCGCTCCTGAATATTTATTGACTGATGTTACGCAAAAAGCAAAAAGAAATGTCATTCCCGCAGGTTGTTAGCGGGAATCCAGAAGAACTGGACACCCTGCCTGACTGCTGACGAAGTCACGCAGGCAGGCCGATTAAAGCATTCGGCGTTGCCGCAATGCGGGTATGACAACTTTACTTTTTTCTGTATAGCTAATACTGTGCTTAACATCAGTTATTGACTCTTACTCCGTTGATTGCAGTCAGATATTGTTTAGTAATTGAAGATTCTCATAGGTTGATCCGCATGTTTTGTTCCACGGATGAGGAATGATGATGGTTTTCATCCCCAAATCTTCAGCGCCGGAAATATTTTCCAGATTATCGTCGACAAAGATATCACCCTTCTTGAGCCAAACTAAATATTCCTTCTTCGATCGATCATAGAAAAAATGCGGATCCGTCGATCGAGGAGAAGGAACGACATGAAAAGATCGTATCCACATTCCGAAATATTTGCAGACCCAGGCAGCCGAGATGTGAGCTAAAGAGAGCGGAACGGCAGTAAGCGCCATGTGTCTAAAATTGCTTCCATTCACTTTAAACCAATCGTACACTTCCGAAACAGGCCGTAATTCACTTCCACAAGTGCTTCTAAATTCATCGAGTGATTTTCGATAATTCTCAATCGAGATATGAAGAATGTTATGCGGCGGATTTTCCGTTAATTTTTCATATCGTATAGTACATTCGGGATGAAGCGGAAGCCAATGCTTCTCCAGCCATTCCTTCATCAGGTCATTTAATACATCGTCGACATCCCAGATTATGGTCTTCATAGAGTCATTTTAGAGTTCTATTCGTATGCATATCAAAGAGAAGATAGATCCGCCCAGCAGCGTTCTCTCAGACTCTGATGAACAGCTTCAAGAAATTGCATATAACCCAATCCCGTGATGAAGCTGGGTTCGGGCTGCCCCCCATTTCTTACGGCCTGAATAAAATCGGCCTCTACCGTCCAGATCCTTGCATACTCTTTTGGTACCGGCATCGATTCCACGCTCATGTCACCCCGGCGTCCGGCAAAAATATCGTCTGTCGCAAAATCGTACACAAGTGTTCCCTCTGTGCCGTATATTGTCAGGCTGTCATGCGGGGCGAATTGTGCGAGACCGCTCCACTCCATGCAGCCATAGATCTCTTGCGGCCAAAGTCCGAGCACCTGTAAAAAATCGGGAATTTCAACTTGATAACCTTGCCGGTCCGGCACACACACGCGGCCCTGTGCGCACAGGGATAGCGGCTGACCGAAAAAACGGCTCAATACTTCGGCATAGATCCCCACGCTCAGCATATTATTTCCACTGAGTTCAATCCGCTGCCGCCAATGGGCCGGTGCCGCGGGATCTGCCCAGCTTGCGTTTAATGAATTGAGATGAAAATGCAAAACCCGGCCTATAGTACCATTCTGTAAAAGCTTGATGAAGTAACATCCGTTCTTCATACCGTTGGGAGGCGGACAAAGCATGGTAATCTGCTGCGGATGCTCCCGGGCAGCCTTCACCATTTGACGTGCTTCCGTCAGGTTCATTGCCATACGCGCCTGGCAGAAGACATGTTTTCCCGCCTCGATTGCTGCAATGGCGATGCGAGCATGAAGATGGGGTGTCGTGCCGATCCAGATGACATCGAGGTCCGAACGTTTTATTATATCTTCCCAGTCTGCTGCAGCCTCCTGGATGCCAAAAGCGCCTGCAACTTTTTGAGCTGATTCCATATGCTTGTTGCAGACGACAACAACTTCCACCCCGGGAATAATCTGCAGACCGGGCAAATGGCGCTGTTTGACAATAGCGCCGGCACCGATGATTCCTATGCGTATATTTGATTGTTTATTCATTTCCAGATATTCATCATTCGATTTTTTTTAATGTACTACCCAGTTCGGGACATCCATTGCTGTTTTTTGGCCTGTTCCCATTGCTGTTGATAGAATCCGGAGACTCTCTGTTAGATCTTTAACATCATGAACAAAAATCGCATGCTCGTCATCGAGCAATCCGCCGACACCTTCCTCTTTTACATAAAAGAATATCGCCCGGGTTTCGAGACCGACAGCCAATTTGAGAACTTCATGATTACTGCAATGCAGGCCAAAAGCAACCGGCAAATTCGTCCGATGGCGAATGGTATCGACAGCTTTCAGGTTTACATCTTCGATCTTCTGTGACAATTGAGTATGGATGAGCACGATGTTTTTCCAAACCGAACTTATCTCAACGATATCTTCCATGCCGGAGATGCCTGTCGACATGAAGACCAATTTTCCGGTCGCCTGCAATTGTTTGTTGATAGAATAATTTTTAAAGTCCCAGCTGAGCGTTTTCCAAAAGTCGACACCGATTGCATTGAACGAGTGGATCACTGATTCGTCGCAAATCGCAATTCCAAAGAGACGTCCCGCTTCATGAACGGTTTTGGCTGCTTTTCGATAAAAATCTTCACTGAGCCTGCGGCGCGGGGGAGCAGCCGCTGTATAGAATTCAGGTTCCCGGATTTGAAATGTTACAGCATCGATCCCCGCCGCCAATAAATTTTCCAGCATCCTTTGTGCATGCTCTTCGGAGCCATTATGATTCAAACCGATTTCAGCAATCAATTGTGTCATTTGCCTCTATCCTCAAATCTTTTTTCGTCGAGCGGAGGAATAATCATATTCTCAAGAAATTCCCTGCGTTCCAGGAGCGGAGACATATCCTCCATCGGCTTCGATATCAAGGTTCCATCCGAGAGAAGCACTGACGACACACGCGGCGCGGTCGGTTCATCCGGTGAAACCATCACCTCGCAGACGACCGGCCCCTCGCATGCCAGCACTTTTTGAACGGTTTTTTTGATTTCCGAGTTATCCTTCATCTTTTCTGTTTTCAAGCCGTATGCCTGAGCAATCCTTACTATATCGGGTAAAGTGAAATTGCTTTTCGGATCTGCAGCTACCAGTCTTCCCTGAAAATGATTTTTTTGCATAGCCCTGATTGAGCCATAGCCGTCATTATTGAGAACAAAAAACCGGATCGGCAGATTCAACCGTCGTACCGTTTCAAGGTCCTGAATATTCACCAGGAAACCGCCGTCGCCGTCGACACAAATTGTTCGCTTTCTGCCCGACGCAAGGCAGGCTCCTATCGCGCCTGGAATTCCGGATCCCATAGCTCCAATCCCCGGAACGTTCAGAATTCGCTGCCCTTCTTTGACATTGAAGGCCTGCATAAGGATGTCGCTGCAAGCTCCGGCGCCTCCGGTCGTGATCACATCTGATGCCAGCAATTCATCTGATAGGATTTCATTCATTACGTAAGTACTCACATACCCCGTTTCTTCTTTTCGATATTCCGGAATAACCACCGGATATTTTTTCTGCCAATCTTTGGCCTTTTTCAACCATGCATCACAATTGTAATTTTTCAGAGGACCGGCCTGTCTTAGAAACTCTCCCAGGAAAACTGCCGCATCGGCGCACACCGGCAAATGGATTTCAGTTTGCATTTTCCAAATCTCTGCGGGATCGATATCAACCATTACCCTTTTTGCCGCTCTCGCAAAGTTCGCATGATCAAAGGCGATGGACGGCAGATCCAAACGCGCTCCGATCACTATGATGCAATCTGCATTCTGCTGCACAAAATTGGCGCCGCGCTGTCCAATTCCCCCCGGTCTGCCGCAATACAGGGGATGATCAAAGGGAAGAATGTCAACGGCTTTCCAGGTCAGCAAAACCGGTATTCTAACGCTGTCGAGCATTTCTTTGAGCAGAGTTATAGCATTTGCCGAATGAATGCCGTTGCCTATAAGGAAAACCGGACGTTTGCTGTCCTTTATAAATTCAATTGCTTTGGCAACATCCTGCTCGATGGATTTTGAATCACCGGGCTGCAGAGGCGACTCGTTAAAACCGACCAAAACATTTTCATCTATACTTTCCGATTGGACATCCAGCGGTATATCAATCCATACGGGGCCGCGGCGGCCGTGTGTGGCAAGATAAACTGCCTTTTCAAGATGGTACCGTATAG
>PMML01000127.1 GCA_003162695.1 Ignavibacteriota bacterium
ACTGGGGCGGTCGCCTCCTAAATTGTAACGGAGGCTCTCAAAGGTTTCCTCAGCATGGTCGGTAATCATGCGACGAGTGTAAAGACATAAGGAAGCCTAACTGTGAGACCTACAAGTCGAGCAGATGCGAAAGCAGGACTTAGTGATCCGTTGGCTTCGAGTGGAAGAGCCAACGCTCAAAGGATAAAAGGTACGCCGGGGATAACAGGCTGATCTTGCCCAAGAGTTCATATCGACGGCAAGGTTTGGCACCTCGATGTCGGCTCATCGCATCCTGGGGCTGGAGAAGGTCCCAAGGGTTTGGCTGTTCGCCAATTAAAGCGGTACGTGAACTGGGTTCAGAACGTCGTGAGACAGTTCGGTCCCTATCCTGTGCGGGCGTAGGAAACTTGATGGGTGTCGCTCCTAGTACGAGAGGACCAGAGTGAACGGACCGACGGTGAATGAGTTGTCACGCCAGTGGCATTGCTCAGTAGCCATGTCCGGATGGGATAAGCACTGAAAGCATCTAAGTGCGAAACCCGCCCAAAGATGAGGTTTCCCTCCCTTTATGGGATAAGACTCCAAGGAGATTACTTGGTTGATAGGCTGCAGATGTAAGCGCAGTAATGTGTTCAGTCGAGCAGTACTAATAAGTCGAACGACTTATCCATTTATTTTTGTTGATCTACAGACGTCATCTCCATGAGATGAAGGTCATCAATAAATAAACGGAATAGAAAACATTATCAAGGTTGTTTTAGATCCGAGGATTGCTCTGCAATCTTCGGCACTTCTCAATGATTTTTCTGGTGTCTATATCGAAGGAGTACCACCTCTTCCCATTCCGAACAGAGAAGTTAAATCCTTCTGAGCCGATGGTACTATGTGGGTAACTGCATGGAAGAGTAGGTCGATGCCAGATTTTTATTAAACCCCGAGTAACGGAAGTTGCTGGGGGTTTTTTTATTTTAGGCTGTGAAGATAAATTAAAATCACGCTAACGCGTGCTATATTCTCAGGTCTCCGGCTCAGTTTTTTTTAATGAAAGCCCGAATTGTTTCGACAGTCCGGGCTTTTTTTTGCCGATATATGGAATTGCATTTTCGCGCGATACAGTGGTGGCATTCGGTATCGGGATAAAAACCGGCCTTGCCTGAAGCATGCAGTTCCGAACTTGGTTGTTGGTGATTTTTTTTTAATGCTCAGGATAATGATGCCTGGCATATACACCTCCGGCGATGCGTCTTCGCGCACCGAATAGAATTTGCCGTAATCATTTTATCTCTTCGTTTATAACAGCATTTTACTATGATCTTCTTGCGTCCGAGATTATTCGCATATTTTATGTGAATGTAAGTGAGAAAACAAAGCAGCCGGAGGGAACATCCATTGGTGGAAGCATCAATGGAGATCGTATTCCTTGGACGCATCTGTAAAATATGTTGTGACATCTTTTGACCTGTCAAAAATAGTTCGTCTCTATCCCTTGCTCTGGGAGACATCTTTGTGTAATTTACAATATAATGAAGAAGAATCTTAAAGGTCTTAGCCTGGCCGAACTGCGGAATTTTGTCGAATCTCTGGGCGAAAAAAAATATCGCGCGGGACAACTTTTTTCCTGGCTCTATGCAAAAGGCGCACAATCCTTTGACGAGATGTCCGACATTTCAAAGGAATTCCGTGAAACCCTGAAACGCTCTGCATCGATTTTGAACCTGCAAACCGCAGCAAAGGACATTTCTCAGGATGGCACGATAAAATTCCTTTTTAAGCTCGAAGACGGTATGGCGGTTGAAAGCGTTCTCATTCCGCCCGATCAACAATCGCCCGGATTTGAAAAAAGGTTGACATTGTGCGTGTCCACCCAGGTGGGCTGTCCTCTCGATTGCAAATTTTGCGCTACCGGAGCCATGGGCTTTACAAGAAATCTTACAGCGGGCGAGATTGTCGATCAGGTCATTCAATCCCAGCGGCAAAGCGATCGAAGAATATCGAACGTCGTGTTCATGGGAATGGGTGAACCGATGCTGAATTATGAGAATGTTATCAAGTCCGTTGCGCTTTTGAACGATGACCGCGGGCTCAATATCGGCGCCCGCCATATCACGATATCGACGGCCGGATATGCCGATAAAATCCGACAGTTTGCAGATGAAAAAATTCCGGTCAAACTGGCGCTTTCGCTCCATTCTTTGGATCAGGCCAAGCGTGCATCCATTATGCCGATCACTAAAAAATATTCCGTGGAAGAATTGATCGAATCGATGATCTTTTACTATCGAAAAACGAGGCGCAGGCCTACCTTTGAATATATAGTTTTCGACGGTTTTAACGATACACCGGATGATGCGAAGGCGCTGATCGCGTTAAGTAAAAGAATACCATGCAAGATCAATCTTATTCCGTTTCATTCCATTGACTTTATGCACACCGCAGGCTTTGCTGCAGACTTGCATGCCGCGTCGCCGCAGCAGATGGAGGCCTTTGCACAGGTACTGCGCAGATCCGATATGACGGTTTTGGTGCGCAACAGCAGCGGAAAAGATATTCAAGCAGCATGCGGTCAGCTGGCGGTTACGCAAGGAGAAAAGGTCTTATGAAAAATGGACACAGAAAAACAATACGATCTCATATATGCATAGTGCTTGCAGCATTGTCCGTTTTGACGTTACATGAAAGCCGTGCTCAAAGTGAATTTGAACTACGAGGTGCAAGCGGATTTCTGGGCAGCGCCGGTTTTGTCGCGGGTTCTGGAACAGCCGGAGGAATCATTGATCTTGGCTATTCTCCGAGCGGTATATGGGATGCCGGTTTTACATGGGAAAAAGGAGGCAGCGGCCATACAGCCGGCGGAATATTTTCCCCTAACTTTACTTATTACGTCTTGAAACAGGAAGACGCTCCACGCATTCCATCTATCGGAGTTTCGGTCGGTTATAGCCGTTACACCGTCGAAGAAACGACTTCGTTTATTGTTCCAGTCGGCGCCGCAGGCGTGAGAGACAGTTCGTTGACCAACAACACGACATATAATTTTATAACACTTATGGGAATTGCTCATCGACGGGCCGGTTCGTGGCGTAATTTCGATTTTCAGCCGTTTTTCGGAGGCGGGTTCGCGCTGTCGAGTCAGGAATGGAACTTCGTCTGGCGCGGCGGTGTGTCGATTACGAAGCAGCTTCAGCCGAATATGACGCTGGTGATACGGCCGTTTCTTCAGCGGGATCCATTCGTGACGACATTTATTTTCTCGGCGGGTATTCTTCTGTAGGTATCCGGAAAAGACAATGAAATACAATTCCAATGTAACTTCAATTCACTGATTAATAACAAACTGAACTAAGGACTATGAAAATAATTCTTTTTGGACCTCCGGGCGTTGGGAAAGGTACCCAAGCCAAATTACTTGTTGAAGAATTTCACTGTGCGCATATATCCACGGGCGACCTGCTCCGGGCAGCAGTCAAGAATAAAACTTCACTCGGACTCAAGGCAAAATCGTTTATGGATGCCGGGGATCTTGTTCCCGACGATGTGGTGATCGGCTTGATCGAAGAAGTGCTGCAGCCGGAAGAGTCGCGCAAAAATTTTATTCTCGATGGATTCCCGAGAACCCTTCCGCAGGCTTCCGCTCTGGACGGGCTTTTTAAAAAACTGAACCTTGCCCTGGATTGTGTGATAAGCATGGAAGTGAATAATGATGAAGTCGTGCGGCGGCTAAGCCAGCGCCTATTATGCCGGGGCTGCGGGCGTATTTATACTCTCGACCGTGTTCCGGAAGGAGATAGAATCTGCAAGAGCTGCGGCGGAGAAATTTACCAGCGCGATGACGACAAACCGGATGCGGTACGCCGCCGCCTGGAAGTGTACCAGCAGCAGACAAAGCCTCTCGTGGAGTATTATCAAAAATCGGGGCGGTTAGTCACGGTTGACGGTATGTACGAAATCGGCTATGTTCATAAATTAATACTCGATCAGCTCTATAGGAATAAAACAAGCGCATAATATGGAACGCCCCTATCGTCCGCAGCCTCCGCAGGGAGAGCCGCATATCATTGCCCATCGCGGTATTTCCGCAAAGGCTCCGGAAAATACTCTTGCTGCATTTTCCATGGCGGCAAGCACGGAAGGCATCGATATGATCGAGCTCGATGTTCGGCTGTCACTCGATGAAGAGGTTGTCGTTTTTCACGATCGTTCGCTGCAGCGCACTACGACAGGGAACGGGATTGTCCGGCGATATACCCTGCAGGAAATAAAGCAATTCGATGCAGGATCGTGGTTCCACCCGTCGTTTTCACATGAACGCGTTCCGACGCTTGTAGAAGTTCTGAATCTTGTCCGCGGACGTCTTTTGGTAAACATTGAAATCAAATCCGACCTTTTCCATAGGGAACCGAAAGGCTTACTGGAGACGAAAGTGCTGCAGGTCGTTGAAGAATGCGGGATGCTCGATCAAGTACTCATTTCATCGTTCGATCACCAGTTAATAGCCAGGCTGAAACATATCTGTCCGCACGTGCAGACTGGAACGCTCTACAACCTGTACCGCGATTTTACCAAAACACCGTCGGACATTGCTCTGAGGGCGGACGCGGCGGCATTTATTTGTGCCAAACATGAAATAACGCGATCCATGGTCAACGATGCTCAGCGGCATCGCATTGCCGTCTACGTTTATACGCTGGATTCCATCCGGGATGCGGAAAAAATTCGAGCCCTCGGTGTCGACGGTATTATGTCCAATCGAGCCGACGATATTGTCCCGGTTCGTCGTTCAGCATCGTCTGCGGAGAGCCTTGAACACCAGAGATGAGTTTTGTATATTCATCAAATGACGCCGCAAGATGATCTCAAGATTTTAAAGAAAGGAATAATGCAATTGTGAAGCGGTTGTCGGTTATATGTGTCCTTCTTTTTCTCCTTCTGCAGGGATGCGATGTCGACAAAAGTCCTCTCTCGGATCCTGCCGATATCTACGATCAGGCACTTGCTGCTGTTCGGGAACAGAACTATGTCTATGCAAAACAATTGCTCGAACAGGTTCTTCCTCAATTACGTGAACAGGCAGTTTCCGTGCATCTTGACGATGCACTTTTTCTCCTTTCACGCGTAGAAGTCAAACTGGGCGAGTTTCGCGCATCTCTCAATCACCTTCAGGAGGCAAGCGTTGTTGCCCGCAAAGAAGGAAATACCGATGAGGAAATGCAGCTCAGTTTGTTTGAAGCCGACCTGTATGAGTCCCTGCATGAAGATCATGATGCCGTCGCTCATTATCAATCTACGCTTTTACTCGCCAGCGCCTTCGACCATGCATCGATTCTTATAGAAACAAAACTGCGTATCGCTTCCATGCTCTTGAAGGCCGGTGAAGATGAAACTGCCCTTGACGAGTATAAGAGCCTTCTGGATCAGACTCAATCGGCAGATGATCGCAGCCGTCTGGCTGAAGTATTGCAGGGCCTCGGTCGTCTCTACGGGCGGCAGCAGAAATATGCGGAAGCGCTCAATGCATTTGCTCAGGCGGAAAGTTCGGTGGGTGAGGTTCAGAATCCTCTTCTGGCTTCATCTATTGAATCGGACATAGGGTATTTGCATATGGAACGCGGCAGCATCAATGAAGCGCTTCGGGCATATCGTGAAGCAGTCAATATTCTCCGCCAGTCGCGAACAGGAACGGAATATGAGCCGACTCTTCTTTTTCAAATCGCTCAAATCTATGAAAACAGCGGTCGGCTTGCCGAAGCAAAAAAATATTACGGCGATGCTCTGGAAACAGCGCGGAAAAAAGGGGACAGGCTGACGGAATATTATTGTTCGATATTCGTTGTTCGCTGCAATTTCACGCTGATGACACCGGAGCAGCGGATACAGAACGAAAATCTTCTGCGTCAATCGTACGAACAGCTTGCCAGAAAATTCAATGAGATCGACCATCCTTCCGGAGAGGGTTATCTCTATAACGTCCTCGGATCTTTTTCCGAGCAGGCTGCGGATTTTGCGTCTGCCCGGGAGTATTATCTAAAAGCGGTTGTTGCGGATCAAAACACTTTTGGCGAATACTATGACGATGCCATCCATGGCCCGTTCCGGGAAGCCTTGCATATCCGGGCAGGTCATACCGCATGGTATTCCGATCTTGCCGCGCTTTTATTGAAAATGAACCAGTCCGGGGATGCATTGAAAATTCTCGAATTATCGAAAGCAAGAGAATATGCCGGGACTTTCCGTTCGCTCAATATTACAATCAGGCATCCCCAATTAAAACAGCAGACAATGGCTGTGCGGGAAGAACTTCGCAGATCTGCGCTGAGAGAAATGGAACTGGGGGCGCGTTTAGCCAACAGGCGGGCGGATCCGGCGGGAACGGCTTCGCTGCGTGCGGAACTTGAAGCGTCGAAAAAAGCGATTCAGAAGGAGTCGTACGATATTGCCGGCCAGTATCCGAATTACGAAACGCTCGTTCTTCCGAAACCTGTGGAAATTGTCCAGGATAAGAAAAGTGTTCCGGCTGGAACGATTGCAGTCCGCTATTTTCCGATGAATGATCGATTGTCGATTTTCGTTCTTACACGATCGGAACTTTTTGTAAGGACTTCTCCAATCGGCCGGGACAGCCTGATGCGCCTTCTGGATGAATATAAAAGTTTGATGCAGGACCCGGCGGTCTATTCGGGCGAAGGCGGCGCATCGAGTCTCGGACCTATGACTCGCTATGCTCTCCTGTCAACCCAGCTGTACGATCTGCTGTTTCGGCCGATTGAAGATCTCTATCAAAGGAGCATGATCATTGCCCCTTCGGACGGGATGGAAGGTTTTCCGTTCCATGCGCTCGAGCGGCAGGATGCTCATGGAGTCCATTATCTTGTGGAGCTGACGAGCGTGGATTATGTGCCGTCACTTTCCGCGCTGAGATATATTTCCGCATCTGCCAAACATTTGAACGATGTTGTAGCATTCGGGAATCCGACCGGTAAAAATTGGTCGGTCGATTACGAACTGCGCGATATACGGAGCTTTTTCAAAGGAGTCAAAATTCTCGTCGGCCTGGAAGCTTCGTGGGCTAATTTAAAATCAGTCAAGGCGGATGTTCTGCAGCTTTCGACGGACTTTGGTCCTTCCGGCATCGTCGATCCTCTGGGGACAATTTCCCTGTCCGACGGTCTTACGGTGGAACAATCGACGGCGGTCGCTTTTGAAAAATTATCGGAGTTGAATGCACCGACGGTTTTTCTGCTCTCCAACCGTTCTACGCAGTCGGCTTTATCTGCACGGCAGGCAATGCTGCTTCGCATCAACGGGGTAACCGATGTTTTTTTAAATGCGTGGATTGCCGACCGTAAAGCGGCAAAATTCTTCAGTCAGTATTTCTTTACGCAGCTTGCCAATGGCTTGGCTCCGGGCGATGCATACCGTCAGGCGCTTCTCAATATGATCCGGGAACGGGATGTGAGGGAAGTAAGGCATCAGCGTTCGTGGGGGCAATTCTTCCACTACGGGATAGGATAAGAATGATTTATTTCCTTCGCACTTTTACGCTGCCCAATCCCGCCTCGATGTGAAACGTAATCCGTTCTTTCGTGTCGCCGAAAGAAGCCGTTTCATAGACTCCGTTTCCCTGCTTTTCAAAATCACTGTCCACATTGAAACTCGAAAGCCAGTTGTCGTCATAAAGCAGCCGTGCAGGGATAGATTTCGGTATATCCAGAGTGATCGATCCTAATCCGACTTCAACGCTGACATCCGCTTCTTGATGAAGAGTGCCGCCGAAGTCGAGCTTATATGTTCCGACTCCGCCGCTGAACTTTAAAGAGCGGAAATTCAAATTGGAAAGCTGATGCGCTGTAAATTTGCTGACACCAGACTCGATGGAAATGTTCTGGGCTGTTATACTGTTGGGTTGAGAACATTCAAGGGAGACGCTGCTCGCGCCGGTGGAAACCCGCATTCCTTTTATCTTTAATCCCGTAACATCCAGTGTTGCTTTTCCCGCACCGTATTCGATGTCGAGAGAGACCGGAATGGCATCGGTTATTTGCAGAGAAAGGTGCCTGTCTTTATTTCGGTGATCGGAATCGTCATCCCATATTCCCATCGACTCTTTCAGTTTAATGCGGAGAGTGCCCTGGCCGTCGGAAACATCGTATGACATTTGGAGTTTATCCCTGATGTCGGACGATTCCTGGTAGTCGATCTCGGCGGCTTTATCTGAGGTGCCGCGCTCGAGCGTGAACGTTCCGAACGAGACCTCGACAATAACCCGAAGTTCTTTCTCATGAGTCCTTGGGTATTCGATATGCCGCGAATCCTGAGCATGAAGTGATGCCGCTGCAATGGCAGCCGCACCTATCAACGGCAAAAGTAATATGAATCGCTGCAGTTTCATTCGTTTGCTTCTCTCATGCTACTTCTTACGTTTTCGAGTGCAGAAAGTTGCATTAATAGTGGCGCATTTTGTCTTTTAGCTGCTTGTAAAGAAGCTCACGTGCCCGGAAAATATGCGCTTTAACGGTCCCGAGCGGCAGCCGAAGGGTTTTGGCTATTTCGATGTATTCTTTTTCATCGACATGGCGCATGAGTATGACCTGGCGGTATTTAGGAGGGAGTGCCTGCATTGCTTCATCCAAAAGCAGCTTGCGCTGTTCTGCGATCATCGATTGGTCGGCGATCGGTTCGGCGTCTGCAATTTCGAACATGTAATCGTTCTCGTCCGATTCGATGGGTGTATGAATAGAAAAAGTCTGCAGCTTCTTTTTTCTTAAATAATCGATGGCATTATTGCTTGCGATCTTGCACAGCCATGTGGAAAATGCAAATTCGTTGTTGAAGTTTTGAAGAGACGTAAAAGCCTTAATGAAAGCTTCCTGTGTCAGATCGTCGACCTCGTCGCTGCCGCGGACCAACCGTGAGACGAGAAGGCGCACCTGTTCATAGTATTTGGAACGGAGCTTCCGGAATGCTCCCTGATTGCCGTCAAGCGCACATTTGATAAGCCCGGTGTCTTCCTCACGCCATTCACGGCGTTTTTTTTCCGCAAGTTCCTGCGCAGCGAGGCCGCGGCCAGTAGAACTGCGCACGGCGGCACTGCATGTGGAAGCGGAAACGCAGAATATATTTTTTGTTTTTCTCTTCGGCATCCGATGTTCGGCACACATTGTACTATAAAAATGGTAGCAAAAATTGTCCGCATGAGCAAGGATTGATTCGGCGGGAACAGAAATGTGGATTAGATCTCGATACGGAAGAGCGGCAGTTCCTGCAGCGCCGGGAGCGGTCGTTTCGTTTTTTGGATTCCGAATTCCAGCTTCAGCCGCTGGAGATCGTAGCCGAAGGGAAGCAGGAGCGTCTCCATTGCGCGAAGGGCGAATTCGGTATACTGCTCGATGTCGTATCCGTCTTCGAAAGCGTAGAGCGCCAGCGGCTTTGCCTTCTCCGGTTTTTTTCTGCCGGACTGATCGAGTATGATGAATTCGATCGATTCGCCTGCCGAAAGATGTACGCCCATCGCCTCGATCATTTTCGCGACGACGGCGCTGACCGTGTTGGTGCTGTACTCGTCAGCTTCGCGTGTAATGTGCCTGCGCATGACGAGATCCATCGGATTGGCGCGTCCGCTGCGCAGAAGTGTTATAAACGGCCGTGCGGTATCGAGGACATCCGGCACGAGTGCGGAAAGTTCATCTTTCGTTTGTGCGTCTGCCATGGCTTTGAGCATGGCCGACTGCATATCTTTGACGAACTTCGGCGTGTCGCGGCGCCGTGCTTCGATGCCCCGCATTTTGCATTCGCCGCTGCGGTACCAACCCACATAATGATTTGCCGTGGTGATCTGCGGATCCGTTTTGGAGGAGGGGAAGAGAAGCCACCGGTAGATTCCCTCCAGCGAAATATCGATGCCGACGCGGCGGGATATTTCTTCTGCAAGTTCTTCGTAGTCCCGCTGCGCTGCCCCCTCTTTTTTGAGCCACACGCAATCCACGATGGCATGCAGCAGGCGGTAGCCGCGGCTCTCGGCAATTTCTTTTGCGGTCAGAATCGCCTCACGCGAAAAAGCGTTGACCGATTCGTGCGCTTCGATACGTCCGAAGCGGGCGTTCTTATAGCCGAGATATCCGAAGCAGCTGACCAGCATCCATTTGAGCGCACTTTGCCTGTCGTCGTAGCGCTTGAAGAGCGTTTCGTCTTTTCCCTTGTAGAATTTTTTCATGCGCTTGTAATACGCGCGTTTCTTTACGACCGCACGAAGCGTTTCCGGCACGATGCCGGTCCGCTTTGCGCAGATCGAATAATCCAGCTCCGGAACGCGGCTGCGAATATCGTCCGGCGAACAGCAGCGGCAATTGATCGTTTCCGGCGAAACGTTGTGATTGACCATGATGCTCGGATACATGGAAACGAAATCTAGCTCGGCCACGTCTTCGTGATAGCCGACGGGAGGATTGAAAATAAGGCCGCCGCGGTCGGCCAGCAGCAGTATTTCTGCGGATTTGAAATCCTCCGCTTCCCGCTTCTTTGCCGGAATAAGAATGTTGTTCCGGTACGCCCAGGAAAGCTGCATGGAGGACATCGACGTGCCGATGCTTGCACGGCCCTGCCGCTGTCCGCACATCTGGGTTAAACGGGTCATTTCAAGAAGTCCATCCAGATTGGCATTCGACATGGTAAAGGAGTTGTCCGCATCGACGTGCCAGCGGCCTGAGAGTGTAAACGCCCCGTCCTTATGCACGATCTTCCCGTACTGAAAAAAACTCGATTCTTTCGACGTGCGGTACTGTGCCGTGTCGTCCCGGTTCAGAAGGAGAGGAACCTCGAAATTTTGCGATGCGCCGGCGATCAACGGCAGCAGCTTCGAGTCGCCGTAATGTGTCAGAAGAATGTCCGGATCGCAGCGGTGCAGATGCCAGTTGAACGACTCCAGCATCTCGCGCGGGTCGTTCTGTTCCAGCAGGAACGAATGGTTTTCATAGCTGATTTCGAGGAGTATGTTCTTTTGATATTTCGGCGGGACGAAATCGTTCGCATTGCGCACGAGCATAATGGAAAGCGGCGGCAATTCGTACTCCAGCGCTTCCCGGTCGTCGTTCAGTCGCCACTCCGTCAATTCCCCGTTCTGATTTATACTATAATCGCCGAGAGCCAGAGGGAAAAGCTGCGTTTCGTAGAAAAACAGTTGTTCGACGGGAATATCCGAATTGAAGAAAGCGAAATGCGGGAAAAAATTTTCAAAATACCGCACGGCATCCTGGAACCGTCTCGTGTCGTGAACATGGACATAAAGGACATCGAGAGCATCGCCGGAATAAATCTCCGTGCGTGTCGTTTGCGTAAACGATACGCGCACCGGGCAGCGGGATGCCAGGACGGGGACACGTTTCGCATCGGAAGCGTTCAGGTGCAGAAAGAACGACGGCAGGAAGCGGCACCAGCACGGGATCCGCTCGCCGCTGCGCCCGATCAGCCACAGTGTCAGTCCCTGCTCGGACGGGTAAACGTCAAAGAGCCATCCGGAGACCAAGGATTGTCGATTCATCATTGTTCGTAGTTCTTGGTTCTTAGTTCTTAGTGGTTATGTGACAAATGAAACCAGTACACTTAAAGAGTCGTGCTGCCGTGCGGCGGTGCTGCAGTGCTGCCGTTGTTTAACAATTCGTTTTTCTGTTCACTGTTTACTGTTCGCTGTTAACCGTTTCAACGCTTTCTGCTGTTCTACCAGAATCGAGATAATGACGCTTTCGAACGGAACCGGACGCATGGTATAAAAATTCTCGGCAAGATGTTTCCTCGCCGCCCGGAAGATTTCATCGAAAGCGTCCTGGTCCTCTTTGCGCAGTCCGCGCCGGAATTTAGACCAGCTTGCTATTTCCGCATCGATCAGGTTCGTAAATGTCGGTACTGTCCGTCCCATGGTGCTGCTCCTTTTTATGCCCGGCCTGTTTTAAGGCTAGAGGTCTTATTGGTTGGTTTTTCAGCTTCTAAGAACACTTGCGGCGATCCTGCGGCGTCGGCGTCGAGTTTATAGACCCGGTCGACGCTGGATTTGAGCCGCAGAAAAAGACGGTTGCGTTCCTTTGGCGCAACCGTGCGCTCCAGGCAGACGATCAGAATGGAAAGTCCTTTGGATTTCATTTGCTGGAGCCGCTCTGCAACCCGTCCTAGAATTTGCTGCACCTCGCGCAGCGGGGCCTGTTCGTCGTAAAATGTTTCGAGCAATCCGAAGATCATTGCCGTGCGGGAGTCGATCTTTGCAAGAAAGGCGGGAAGCTTGTCGGTGATCGCCTGTTCCATTTGATAGCAGGTAAATCCGCGGGAAATATATATGTGCCGGAGAAATTTATTCGGATCGATGCGCCGCTCGCGGGCAAAACGGGTCAGTGCATGCACATCGAACCGGTTGCAGCCGTCTACGACGGCAATGGAAGAACCGTGCGCCATTGCCTGAGCCGCCATCCGGAGGGACAGGTTAAATACGAACGGGTTGCCGTAGAGGAGGTAAATCTTTCCCGGCTCCTCGGCGAACGAGCGGATAATGTGCGCTGCCTGTATTGACTGTGCCGGTGCCGGCACATGGCGGTTCATCATATAAGCCTGCAGGATATGGTGCGGCATGATTTCACATTCTTCATTTCATCTTTTTATCTGCTGAAAGCATACGACAAAAATGTCGTCTTGTCAAGAACAAAATAACATTTTTATCATATCAAAAAAAACACTTGACAATGTAAAAGAAAAGCCGCATTTTCGATGTATGACATAATTGTCGTATAAGATAATCGGCAACAGCCGATTGATTAACAATTTGCAATGCATTGTTTTTTTAACTATTGACTGTTTACAATTCACAATTTACCGGTAACCCTATGAAATCGACCATAGCCAGCCGTATCAAAGAAGCGCGTACGGCAAAGCAGATAGATCAATCCTTGCTTGCAGCGAGAATCGATATTGCCGTGCGGACCGTGCAGCGGTGGGAAAAAGGGGAACAGGTGCCCGACAGTAATTATCTGATGCGCATTGCAAAAGCGACCGGTGTCGCTTCGCACTGGCTGCTGACAGGAGAGGGGGAGATGTTTTTGCCGGAAACGATAAAGGGAATCGTGCATCCGCTGCCGATGAGTCGGTACCGGAAACTGGGACTGATATCGCTGCCATTGTTATCGTCGGTTCCCGGCGGTGCGCTGCGGCAGACGTTCCATCCCGACCATGCCGAGCGGCATGTTACCGTCGATGACATACGGGATCCGGGCGCCTTTGCGCTGGAAGTAAAGGGAAACAGTATGGCTTCGCGCATTGAGAACGGAGATGTGATTGTCGTGAGTCCCCGAATGGAAGTGCACAGCGGGGATATCTGCGTCGTGCGCGTGGACGAGGAAGATACTGTCAAGCGTATCAAGATCGACGAACAATTCGTACACCTGATTCCGCTCAATCCGGAATACGAACCGATGGTCGTGCGCAAGCGGGACGTGACCTTCATGTGGAAGGTCGTCAAGGTAATAAAGAGTTTGTAGACATTCTCGAGGTTGTCCAAAAAGAAAAATCACGGTAGGACAAACATTCCTGTTTGTCGTTTTTTATTAATATTGGACAGGCAAGAATGCCTATCCTACCAACAAATGAACATTTTGGACAGCCTCAGAGGACATTTTTCCCTTGCATCTTTTCCACAATTCGGCTATTCTATTTTCACATTCCCTATTAAAAGAAGTCGACAATGAGCTGGATTCTAGGAACAATCGGTACATTCACCGAAGCGGAGAAGGAGCGTATCTCAGCCCTTCATCCCCGGCCGCTTGCGATCATGAAAACAGACAGCATCTCGATTGCAGCCGGCGGCATCCCGTCCACTTGTTTAATGGGAAAGTTTACTCCGTCGCAAACCACCGATTGGCATACCTGGCTTGTAGCAGGACTCGGCATGCGGTGGGAGAAAGACCGCAGTTCATTTTATTCTGCGTCGCAATGGAATTCGGTTCTTATCGTACCGCAGCCGGATTTTTCCCGGATCGACGGCCATTTCGTCGCTCTTCGTGTCAGCGACAGTGAAATTCAAATTTTTACAGATCGGCTTGGAATGCGAAGCTTCTATGCGGCAAAAACCGCTCGCGGTGTCGTCTTCTCAACAAGATTGGATTGGGTTGCCCGGGCTTCGGATAATAACGAAATCGATTTTGAATCGTTCGGACCGCAATGGCTGGCATTCAATCAGATTTCATGCTGGAGTCCGGTTCGCAGCATCTATCGCCTTGGTCCGGGAAGCAGAGCGCGCTATACGGCAGCTTCGTTCGAGCATAAGGAATCGTTATGGTACCCGGATTCCGATTCCAATGGGAAAAATGGATTCGAAGAAACACTCAAACCATTTCTCGTGCCGCGGGATGTTTCCGCGGAATCGATTTCATTCGGTCTGTCTGGAGGATTGGATTCGAGATTACTGCTTGCCATGTACTCAGCCATGGGAGAGAAAAATCTGAAACTTCATGTGTTCGGCGATTCGCTCGATCCTGATGTCATCATATCGAAGCGGATTGCACACCGGTTGAAGTTATCGCACATCCACGAGCAATATATTCCTCAAAGTTCGGAAGAGCTTCTTTCCCGTCTGCGGGAGTATCTGGCACAAATTTACATGACGAGTCCGGCTTCAGCCGTACTCAACGCCGGAGCTGTTGAGCAAGTCGCCGGACATTCATCTCTCATCCTGGACGGCTCCTTCGGTGAGGTTGCGCGGCGCCAATGTTTCAATCGTTTGCTGATCAAGGGATCGAAAGCGCTTCGGCAGCGGGCCGCGGATCGAATGACGCAATACATGACCATCCGCCGGGCTTCAATTTTTAATCGGGAGACCGTTGGAACAATGGAGCGAGGCTTTGTCAGGCAGATGCAATGGTATTTGGATGAGACATCTTCACACTGTCCGATCGGCGATGAAGATTTTGCCGATCTGATGACTATTCATACAAGGTTTCCAAACTATTCCGGCGTGGAGCAAGCGCGGACGGATGCATTCATGATCAGTTATATGCCTTTCCTGCAGCCTTCGGTCCTCGCGAGTGTTTTTTGCATTCCCATGTATCTGAAGAGGAAGGGCAGGCTCTTCCGAAAAATGATTATGCAGCAATGCCCTGAACTTGCGTCGTTTCCATTAGTCAAAGGCGGAACAACGTATCCGTTCCGTTTCTCAACCGTACCGGCTCATATCTGGACAGTGATGAAAAAGAAGATCGGGAAGCCTTATACGGATATGCGGATATATTCAATGCTCGATATGCTGAAAGAATACACGCTCGATCTCGTTCATTCGCAAGACTTCCAAAATTATTCAGGATACGATGTACCGAAGATCCGATCTATAGTCGACCGCTATTATGCCGGTGAACAACATTTGGCGCATGAAATCGATTGGTGGTTATCGTTTGAATTATGGCGTCAATCGCTGAAAAAGAACATTTGAGTAATTACCGGTTCATTTTGCGGATCTTTTGAGATATAATAATCCTGTAAAGTAAGATTGCGTGGATAAATAGAGCGAATGGCGTTATTTAAGCGCCCGAATTTTTGAAGGTAAAGAGGGGTTAAAGTATAGAAGAGCAAATATCGAAGCGGAGCTTCCCGATGTTGTCTCCCAAGCTCTGCTTGCGAACAGAGGATTTCTGCCTGGGACTCAGATTATGAGGCATTCTACGAAGGTCTGAAGATGGACCAAATGCATGTGATGCTGATTGCAGTTTATAAAAGAAAAGCCGCACGATCGATTGACCGGGCGGCTTTTCTTGTAAAGATGTGAGAGTTAGTCCTTCTTAAACCAGCGTCTTAACTTCTTCGTTAATCCGCCGTGCTGATCGATTTCCTGAACAACTTTTTGCCAGTCTTTTTCCGAAGTCGGAAATTCAGTCTGCGGAACGGCGCTTTCGCGTTTATTCCGGTTGTCGCTGCGTCGATCGTTTCTGCGATCGCTGCCGCGTTCGTTCCGGCGGTTATCGGAGCGCGAAGAGTTTCGCTGCGGCCGCGTTTCGTTCCGGTCTCTCGGTGTCGAATGCCCTGATTGCGCTGAATGATGCGATGCAGGCTGTGCCGCATGCGGTGTCGCAGGCTTCACTGAAGGCTGTGCAGCAGGCTGTACCTGTTGATCGGGCCTTGCAGATCGATCTGAACCCTGGAATGGTCTGCGCTGCTGCGGTTTCTCATTCCGGGAGTGTCGCCGATCGTCTCTCGGACGCTCGTTCCGCGGGTATTCACCCCGTGAGTGTGACGGCCGTTCTGACTGTCTTGACTGTGCAGGAGGAGCAGTCTGCTGCGTATAATCGAATCCTTTGTATTCCTTTACTTCGAAATGTTTTCCTACATATCGTTCGATTCCTCTGAGATTCTTTTTCTCTTCACCGGAAACGAATGTATAAGCATCGCCGAGCGCCGAGGCGCGGCCGGTTCTTCCGATCCGATGCACATAATCTTCCGCAAAAGCCGGCGTATCGAAATTAATGACGTGAGAAATGCCTTCCACATCGATACCGCGTGCCGCGATGTCGGTGGCGACGAGGACTTGATACTGTCCCTGCTTGAAACCTGCGAGCGCGCGCTGGCGCTGCGCCTGTGTGCGGTCCGAATGCAGTGCTATGGATTTAATACCGCTGCGTTCGAGACGGTGTGAAATTCTATCTGCTCCGTGCTTGGTCCGTGAGAACACAAGAACGCAGTCGAGTTGTTCTTTCTGAAGAATGTGGTGCAGTAGGTCCAGTTTCTTCGTCTGCGGCACTGAAAAGAAATGCTGTTTCACCGAAGCTACAGGCTGCTGCTGTTCGCCGATTTCGACGGTCTTCGGATTCTTTTGAATGGACGCAACAAGTCCCTTGACTTCTTTCGACATTGTTGCCGAAAAAAGCATGGTTTGACGCTGCGCTGGAATGAAGCTGATAATCTTTCGAACATCGTTGATAAATCCCATATCGAACATGCGGTCTGCTTCATCGATGACAAGAATTTCCACAAGCGAAAGATTTGCAGTTCTCTGCTGTAAGTGATCGAGCAGACGTCCGGGTGTTGCAGCGACAATGTCGACGCCGTTGCGCAAGTGTCTTTTTTGATTTTCAATACTGACGCCGCCATAGAGAGGGGTACTCTGAATGGTACTGAAACGGCCGTACATTTTGACGAATTCGTCCACTTGCTGGGCGAGTTCGCGCGTGGGCACGAGGATGAGCGAGCGAATCGGTCTTCCCTTATGCTGACCCTTATTCAGCGCAAGATGCTGCAGAATGGGAAGCACAAACGCGGCGGTCTTCCCGGTGCCGGTTTGGGCACAACCGATAATGTCGTGTCCCGCAAGAGCCAGAGGTATCACTTGCGATTGAATGAGTGTGGGTGTAGTGTAACCTGTGGCAAGAATTCCCTGCACAAGCTGGTCTGTGAGACCAAGTGTGGTAAAAGGCATATTACTCCTTAGTAAAAAATAACGAAACGCGCTGTAACAATGGAAATAGGCAGAAGGATGTTGTGGAGAAGAATGCCCGAAGGCTGAATCTATCCAAAAAGTCTTAAGCTTTTCATCGGAGAGCGAGTCTCTCAAATTCCGCTTCCGATGCTGAAGCCGTAGGAACGGCATTAAAAGCATAGATGCGGCAACTGCAACCTGCAGCTGTTTATAAGATACGAAGAATTTTAATGGAATCCTACATCATTATTAAATATAATCGAGCCGGCCGCAAGCATTGATGCACGGCTGAATTTAGGCGATATTGCTCTAAGAAATATATATGACATACGATGTAATAATATTCGGCGCCGGCGCTGCCGGACTCATGTGTGCGTGCGAAGCAGGAAAACGCGGACGGTCCGTTCTTGTCCTTGAACACAATGTGAGTGTCGGGGAAAAAATACGCATTTCCGGCGGCGGACGATGTAACTTTACAAATATCTCGGTTGGGCCCGAAAATTTTATTTCGCAGAACGAACACTTCTGTACATCAGCGCTTGCACGATACACGCCGGAAGATTTTATCCGGCTTGTCGAACACCACGGTATTATGTACAATGAGAGGAAGCTGGGACAGTTGTTTTGCGATGGAAGTTCGGCTCAAATTGTATCAATGCTGCTGGAGGAATGCCGTTCGGCGCATGTTGAAATACGAACCGGTATTGAAGCAGATACAATAAAAAAGAAAGAGAACTTTTTTGTGACAACCGGTGGTCAGATCTTAACATCGAAATTCCTCGTCCTTGCGAGCGGCGGCTTATCGATACCAAAGATCGGCGCTACCAATTTCGGACATCGAATCGCACGCCAGTTCGGCTTGTCCATCGTCGAACCAAGACCGGGACTCGTTCCTTTATGTTTTTCCGGAACGCTCGGATCGTTGTGCAGCGAACTTAGCGGAATTTCGATAGAAGCGGAAGTGCGGTGCGGCAAAATGAAATTCAGGGAAAACCTGCTCTTCACACATCGCGGAATGAGCGGCCCGGCGATTTTACAGATTTCGTCGTGTCGGAAAGAGGGAGAAGAAATCCATATCAATCTTAGACCGGATATCGATTGGATGGATGTTTTGACCATTAACCGGACCGAGAAAAAACTTCTCTCGACGGTGCTGGAGCAATATCTACCGGGGCGGTTTGTCGAACTGTGGATTCAAAATCTTGGAGAAACGAAACCCATGAACCGCTATTCTCTTCCGGAACTTCAGCATATTGCCGGAGCTTTGGCTAATTGGACAGTTATTCCAATTGGTACAGAAGGCTTCGGCAAAGCGGAGGTCACGGTAGGCGGCATTGACACGAATGAGTTGTCTTCAAAAACGATGGAAGCAAAAAAAATATCGGGGTTATATTGCATCGGCGAGGTGGTCGATGTAACCGGCTGGCTTGGAGGCTATAATTTCCAGTGGGCATGGTCTTCGGGCTGGGTGGCAGGACAATTTGTATGAATGAAGAATTCAGAATTAAGAATGCAGAATGGATGGAGGCCTAAATTTAAATAGGAATGGAAGCAGAGCTTCCACGATTGGTTTCTAAGCTGGAGCTTGGCAATGAGTCTATGCATATAAAATAAGGGAAAAGAGGTCTGAAAAATCCTCTTTTCCCTTATTGGAAAAAAACATAAAAAACGTTACTGTATCACATTCCCGTTCGAATCCAGGAATCTCATCTCGCCGAAATTCAATTCTTTTATTCCGGCTTCGATTTTTTGCCTGTCTCCAACGACTACCCAGATAAGTTTGTCCGGCTGGATTACATGTTTTGCAACGTTCGAGATGTCTCCAAGATTGAGATTTCGGATCTTCCCCGCAAACGTATTAAAATAATCGTCCGGAAGATTATAATTTACCATGGCCGAAATGGACCCGCTGACCGCACCCATGGTTTCCCATTCACCGGGAAGCTGGAGAGTCAAATTGTTTTGAGTTTTAGTTAATTCGTCCTGCGTTGCCGGACGCTGGCCGATAATATCCATCAATTCCCTCTTGACTTCTATCATAGATTCCTTTGTCTTATCCGTCTGAACCGGCGCATAGGCGAAAAAAGGACGCTGGCCGCGCGTATCGACGATAATAGTCCAAGCTCCGTACGACCAGTGTTTGTCCTCACGGATATTCATATTAATGCGGGATGTAAATGCTCCGCCGAGTATCGTGTTCATGGCATCGAGTGCGATATCGTCCGGTGAACTCTTCAACGGTGCAAGCTGTGCCGCAAAAATGATGGATTGTATCGATCCCGGTTTATCCATGATGTACACGATCGGCTTAGTCGGCTGCTCGACCGCCGCGATATTCTTTTTCGGTATATCGCCCGGTTTCCATGCAGCAAACAATTTCTCGATCTTCGGCTGCAATTCCGCAAGCGTGATATCCCCGACAACTATGATAGTCGCATTGTTCGGTTTGATCCAGGTATCGTGGAATTTAACCATATCCGCAACCGTCAGTTTCGCAACTGATTCTTCAGTTCCCGTTCCGGTAAACGGCGATGCATACGCATGCCCCTTACCATAGAGGAATTGCGGCAGAACGCGGAGTCCCATTTGAACCGGCTGCGCCTTTTCGCGCTGTATGCCGGCGATGGTCTGTTTTTGGAGCCGGTCGAAGTCCGCTTTCGGGAAAGACGGATTGAGTATAATATCGGCCAAAAGGACAAGCGAAGGATCGAGATTCGCCTTCAATGCGGACATTGTAACGGAGGAACCATCCAGCGACGAACCGGTGCCGAGATTGGCGCCGAGCTGTGCAAGTTCTTCGCTCAATTGGAGGGAAGTTCGCGTCTTCGTTCCTTCATCCATCATATTCATAGCAAGGTTCGCTGTGCCCATCACTGCAAACTGATCCGATGCATATCCGGCATCGAAAAGGATATTGAAGTTTACAATGGGAATCGATGATCGTTCCGCCAAAATTATTTTGACGCCGTTGGAAAGCGTTGCTTTCTGAAGCTCGGGGAATTTCGCAGCAGGAGCGGGTCCGGGTGTCGGAAGCGATTTGCGGATATTCGTATCCGGCGGCGCTGCGGAATATTCCGGGAATGGAGTAATTGTCAGAGTATAAACGCCGTCGCTCAGCCAGTCTGCAGCGGCTTTTTTCAGGTCGTTGATTGAAGCCGAAACGGTGTATCGGTAGTTTGTTTTCCACGCGTCGGGGCTGCCGCCGTATACCTGGCTCATCGCGAGTATATCGGACTTGCCGCCGAATCCTCCGATACGCTCGATGCCGCGTATGAATTCGGCTTTATATCCGGTCTTTACCCGCTTCAATTCCTGTTCGGTCGGTCCGGTTTTAATGAGTTTTGCAAGTTCCTCATTGAGAGCCTGTTCAACTTTTTTCGCATCGCCTCCCGGCTTTACGGTCGCTTCGATATACAACTGACTTGCAATTTCACGCAGATCGAGGAATGCCGACACCCGTGTGGCGCTCTGGTCGTCGTAGACTAACCGTTTATAAAGACGCGATGTTTTTCCGGATGAGAGCACATCCGTGATAAGGTCCAGGTAGGCAGCCTCTGCAGTACCGCGCTGCGGAATGTTCCATACCTTAAAAATTCGCGTCTGCGGCACGCGGTCCTGCGCTTCCTGACGCTGTTCGCCCGTACGTTTGACGACCCATGAATTAAAATGTGCAACGGGGGGACCGGAAGGAATATCGCCGAAATATTTTTTTACTTTTTCGAGCGCCGTCTGAGGATCGATATCCCCTGCGACAACGAGCGTCGCATTGGATGGACCATAGTATGTCTTGAACCATTCCTGAACATCTTTCAGGGCGGCTGCATCCAGGTCTGCCATCGATCCGATGACCGTATGCGAATACGGATGCTGCGCCGGCCACATGGCGTTGGTGATCAATTCATCTGCAATAGCATACGGCTGATTTTCATCCTGTCGTTTTTCATTCTGAACGACGCCGCGCTGTTCATCTAATTTCTTTTGATCGATGGCGCCAAGCAAATGTCCCATTCGGTCCGATTCCATCCAGAGTGCGATGTCCACGGCAGAGGTAGGCACATTTTGAAAATAATTAGTCCGGTCTTCCGCCGTTGTGCCGTTCAGGTCGGTCGCTCCGACGCGTTCCATTGCCTGAAAATAATCGTCGTTAAAATTCTCGCTTCCGTTGAACATCAAGTGTTCGAAGAGATGCGCAAAACCTGTTTTTCCGGGTTTTTCATTTTTCGAACCGACATGGTACCAAACATTGACGGAAACAATCGGCGCTTTATGATCCTCATGCACGATCAAGGTTAGGCCGTTGTCGAGAACGAATTTGGTGTATGGAATATCGATATCGACGATGTCGCTCTTTGCCGATTGTTTTTGAGCGAACAATATCAGGGGAAAAACAGCTATGACAACAAGCAGAAGAATGATGAAAATAGTCATGTTTCGCATAACTCCTCCGTTATGAGAGAAATGTTGATAATCGATTGAGGATCCAAATGAAATGACTGCATATCACTATATTAACGATTTTTGTTGCACATTTGTTATCAGTAAAGGTACGAAGATATTTGCAAAAATGTAATTTCGTTGGTTGTGGTTTACAGAGAGCTCATTCCCTGTCATTTTCTGTAGCCGCGACAGCTTGTCCCGATAATATTTTTAAATATTGTCGGGAGTTCGTCGCGGGAATTTAATCCGACACCACCCGCCTGAATGACTGTGCTATCAGTCGGCGTCGCCGCAATGCGGGCAGGTCGGTATCGGCTGCAGAGTAGGTTGTGGAAATTCCAGCTATCGGCTGCAGAAAAATTTCAAGAAAGAAATTCCTCAACGATTTCTGTAAATTTATCGGGTTTGTCTGCGTGAACCGTATGACCCGCACCCTGTATGGTCACGAGTTCTGCTGCGGGGAATAATCCGGATATTTCATTCAGGTCGTCCATGCCGATATATTCTGATAATTCTCCTCGAATGAAAAGGACGGGTCTCGTGTATAATCGGCCTCCCGGTATGCCCGCCAATATATTTGCATAGTTTGCGCGAATTCCGTTAAAATTCATTTTCCAGGAAAATGTATCACCGGCATTACGCAGAAGATTTTTCAGGAGAAATTTCCGGAGACCTTCTTCCGGAACTTTTAATCGGAGAGCTTCGTCAATCTGTTTCCGGCTCGTAAAATCGACAAGATCCAAAGAAGCCAGTGCGCTGAAGATTGCATCATGATGACCTGGATAGGCTTTGGGAGCAATATCGACAACAATCAGTTTATCGACATATTCCGGATAAAGGAGAGCGGTCTCCATTGCGGTTTTTCCGCCCATTGAATGTCCCAGTACCGAAGTTGAGACGATATCATTCTGCCGCAGCAGTTCTACGGTATCTTCAGCCATCGTCGAGTAATCGGAATGGTCGGTCCATGGAGAAAGTCCGTGATTGCGTGCGTCCGGCACGAGGACAAAATGAGTTTGAGCAAAACGACTTGCCAAGGAATGCCAGTTATCCGATGACCCGAACAGTCCGTGCAGGATCACCAGAGGCGGAGATTTTTTATCGCCGTATAATCGAACATGAAGGTTCAAAAGTCCGGCTCCTTTCATGCGGTTCCATGGTCAAGAATGGATTTTCTTTTCTTCGTTCGCCTATCTGTTCGGGCCGCTGTAAAAAAAACCGCATGTCAATAAAAATATTATTCATTTGATTGCTTACTTTCTTTACCATAGTATTAAAAACCATCATATGAAAAGCAATAGTTCCACAACCTTTTATGTGAAACTAAAGTCATACAGACAACGTAACATTGGGAAAAATAGGAAGGTTCATGAATCAACTTGGTTCGGTTCTTGTTGGAATATGTATCAGCTCGTCGGTCGGTCTATGTCTCACTCCTGAGTTTGTTAAAACAGTTCATGCGGTCCGGCTGCACGAACAGGTTTGTGTAGACGGTGTTCTTTCCGAATCCGTATGGCAGCAGCCCGGGATGACGGAATTTTTTCAGCAGGAACCGAATCAGGGTATGCCGGCTTCGGAATCAACGGAAGTATGGGTGGCGTACGACGATGAAGCGATTTATATCGCCGCGCGCTTAAAAGATTCCCGGCCGGATTCCATCATCGCGCGTCTTTCACGGCGGGACAACGATATCGGAGCCGATCAGTTCGGCGTTGCGATCGATCCGTCTCGCAGCAAAAGAGACGGGTTCTTTTTTATTATTACGGCCGGCGGTACGCTGCTCGACGGAATTTGTTATAACGATGATTGGACGGACAATTCCTGGGATGGAGTATGGGAGGCGAAACGGCAGATAACGGCCGACGGGTGGACGCTCGAAATGCGAATTCCGTTTTCGCAGCTCCGGCTCGAAAAACAGGACCATTATGTCTTGGGAATAGATTTCCAGCGGACGATCGGCAGAAAAAAGGAACAATCGTTTTTAGCCTATACACCGCGCAGCCAGAGCGGTTTCGTTTCCCGCTTTCCGGAGCTGACCGGCATCGAAAATATCGACCCTCCGTCTCGAATCGAAGTGCTTCCTTATATCAACGAAAAAGCCGAATATTTAACCCCGGCAGCGGGAGATCCGCTCAATAGCCCTTCTAAGTACACCACGAATGTCGGTGCGGATTTTAAAGTAGGGCTGGGCCATAACCTGATGCTGGAAGGTTCTGTTAATCCGGATTTCGGACAGGTGGAAGTGGATCCCGCCGTCGTCAATTTAAGCGATGTCGAAACAATCTACAGCGAAAAGCGCCCTTTCTTTTTGGAAGGCATTAATATTTTTTCTTACGGGCAGGGAGGCGTGAGCAGCTTTTGGGGTTTCAACTGGTCCTCGCCGAGTCTTTTTTACAGCCGCCGGATTGGACGCGCACCGGAACGCGATATTGCCGATATGACGTACAATTATGCGGACATTCCGCTTGCAACGCATATTATAGGGGCGGGAAAACTGACCGGAAAAATTCTGGACGGATGGAATGTCGGCGTAATTGAAGCGGTGACCGGACGGGAATATGCGCGGTTAGATACCGGGTCCACAATCTGGAACGTCGAGGCCGAACCGCTTACATCCTACAGCGTGGGCCGCATACAGAAGGATTTTAATAACGGAGGCCAGGGAATAGGCGCTCTGGTGACCTATACGCAAAGATCGTTCGACGATCCGTTTATGAGGAACGATGTCAATGACAACGCCTTTGTCGGCGGTCTGGACGGATGGACGGCATTCGATACTACAAAAGAATATATGATCTCCGGATGGACGGCATTTTCCCGTGTTGCCGGATCGACGGAGCGTATGATTGCTTTGCAGCAAAGTTCGGCGCATTATTTTCAGCGTCCTGATGCCGATTATGTCCACGTAGACAGCAGCGCCACTTCGATGGAAGGATATGCGGGGCGGTTTACGCTGAATAAACAAAGCGGCAGAGTCATGCTCAATTCAGCTTTTGGATTTATCAGTCCCGGTTTTGAATCGGGCGATCTCGGATATATCTCCCGCGCCGATTATATTAATTATCATTTTGCCGGAGGATATCAATGGAATGATCCCACGCTGTATTACCGGTTTATCAATATCTACGGTTCATATTTTGATACGCGGAATTACGGCGGTGATGATCTTACAAAAGGCGTGTGGGGGCAGGTTTTCTACCAGACTCCGGGTTTTCAAACGTTTAACGTATCGTACGATCATATCTTTGACGGTCTGAACCGTTCGCTTACACGCGGCGGTCCCCTGACCTTGAATCCGTGTTTTGAAGAAGCCAACGTCGGATTTTGGACCGACGGCAGGAACGATCATATCGAAGAAGCGTATTGGTACGGCAATAAGAGCGGCGATGGTTTTTATCAAAACCTGCAATTAGTGCTGACCGTCCGGCCGGTGGCAAACTTTTCTTTTATTCTCAATCCGTCATATACAACATCTTTCAATCGCACTCAATGGATCGGGAATTACGCCGATACGTATGCGGTCCAAACGTACGGGAACCGGTATGTTTTTGCAGACCTTAATTATCATGAATTATCTATGACGATGCGTGTCAATTGGACGCTGACGCCGGCACTCAGTTTTCAGCTCTATGTTCAGCCCTTTATTTCTTCCGGGAGTTATTCGCAGTTCAAGCAATTGGCGCAGCCGAGGACGCATAGTTTTACAGTCTTCGGTCAGAACGGCACCACGATATCGAAGGAACTGAATTCAGACGGATCCATCGGATCGTACGATCTCGATCCTGACGGCAGCGGACCAGCATCGCCGATCCCTATTTCGAATCCGAATTTTTCCATTGCGTCGCTGCGCGGGAACGCCGTATTGCGCTGGGAATATTTACCCGGATCGACTCTCTATCTTGTCTGGACTCAAAACCGTTATGACGATATCGATACAGATTCTTTTCAATTTGCCCGTTCTTTCGACAGGCTTTCTATCGCCAATCCGGACAATGTTTTTATGCTGAAAATTGCCTATTGGCTGGGGAGGTAAAAACGTTCGACATTCAATGTGCCCGCCTACGTGACTGCGTCAGCAGTCGGGCAGGCTGCAGTTCAACGCTGTATTAGTTCGTAGTTGTCAGTTTGTCAGTTGTCAGTTCTCAGTTTACTATTTTTAGTTCATATTTACTGATATCTCCCGATTAGAATCATGCTGACGCATGATAACATTTACAGGCCTCCGGCTGTAGTTCGTAGTGCTTAGTTACAGAAATCCTCCGATTAGAATCATGCTAACGCATGATAATAGTTACAGGCCTCCGGCTGTAGTGCTTAGTTGCAATTGACTCTTTACCATTCACTGCCCCTACTGCACAATTTCCAAAAACTTAAAAATCCAGCCGATCTTTTGCTGATCCGCGCTTGCAGCGTAATACCACATATCTCCTTTGCCGTATGTAAATTTTCCGAGTATAAAAACCTCCTCGTCCTTATAGATTGTTGCGATCTGTTTGGATTTTGTGGAGGGACTCTGACGCATGCGGACGGACGGTTCGTACGTGCAGCGAGCTTTGACAAAGAGATTCGGGTCCTGTTTGATATATTGTGCGAGCGTTTTGGAAAGTACCTGATAATAATTCAGCATCAGAATTTCTTTTTCGGTCAGATTTTCCTCGCCTCCGTTTCTTTCACGCGATGTTTGAAGCTCGTCCTGTATCTGCTGCATGTTCCTCAAAGTTTCGATAAGGAATCTCCGGCTCTGGATGTTCTTTTCTACCTGTGCTTGCGTTGCAGTCACATACAGCGAATAGACGGACATCGATACCGCGGCGACCGATGCAATAATCGTGATAATATTAGCAAGATTGAATTTTACGCTGACGAATTGATGACAGTGATGACAAACATGCGCTCCGGCCGGAATGTCTAACTTGCAATGCGGACAAATATTCCGCTGTACCGGCAGGGGATGGTTGGTCTGATTGTAATGCGCACCATGCTGGGGTGTATTCACTGCGACGTTTGAGCGGAATCCTTTGGAGAGGAGCTGCATCAATCTATTTATATTGCGCAAGATGTCTGTCGGAATCATATTTTTTCTTTCGCACGGAAATACGATATTTCAATGAAATTATTTATTTCGCGCGCTGAATCGATGAAATGATACCACTAAAATAGTTATTTATCCTTATTTTACAAGCAGGATTATATTTTATTTAACGGGCTTTCGGCGTAAAATGCCGGAACAATCGATATTCAGGTACAGAGTTTTTGAAAGGCTGGAAAATGAAAAGTTCAGTAGAGGAAATACGCGAGCATTTTGACACTGTCGTCGATCGATTTTCAAATGAGGAAACCGGACAGGCAACGGCGGTCGATTCCGCGCTTGTTCTGCAGATTATTGCGGATTCCATTGCAGCACGGCATCCCGATGCAGCGATGCTTTGCGATGTCGGATGCGGCGCCGGAAATTTTACGGTCAGGATATTGCGTCGTCTTCCGCACATGCAGTGCACGCTGATAGATTTAAGCCGCCCTATGCTGGACCGTGCACAGGAACGCATTCGGTCGCTGGGCGGCACAATCATCGAAGCACGGCAGGAGGATATAAGGACCTCGCCTCTGGGAAGCGGCAAGTATGATATTATTACGGCTGCTGCCGTACTGCATCATTTGCGAAGCCGGGAAGAATGGTCGGCTGTGCTCCGCAAAATTTATAGCGCGCTTACTCCGGGAGGATCGTTTTGGTACTGGGATCTGGTTCGGCACGAAGATGCAGCGCTGGAAAAAATACAATGGGCGCGTTACCGGCAGTATCTTATCGGCCTTAAAGACGAGTCGTATCAGCAGGGTGTCTTCGGTCAGATTGAAAAAGAAGACACGCCGGAGAGCACCACTTTTATTTTAAAAACTTTGTTCGAAACAGGATTCCGGAATGTCGATATCGTTCACAAGAACGGGCCTTTTGCGGCGCTTCTGGGAATCAAATAGAAGCCATCCGGAATTCAGGGTCATCCCAGCGCTATCCGAAGATGTTTTTTGGATTACAAAGAATAATCGGGGCGCTGTGCATACTGTATCGGATCCTCAAGACCGGCGATCTGGAATGCACGGAGCCGCAGCGCGCAACTGTCGCAGATACCGCAGGCACGATCTTCGCTCTTATAGCACGACCACGTCAGCTCAAAAGGAGCTTTCAATTCCATGCCGCGTTTTACGATCTCCGATTTTTTAAGATGTATGACCGGAGTGACGATGGAAATATGGGTCTCCGGTTTTGTCCCGAGGCCGATCATCTTCTCGAATGCTTCGTAAAATTCCTTGCGGCAGTCCGGATAGCCGGAACTGTCTTCTTCAACAGCGCCGATGTACAAATACTGCGCGCCGATAACCTCTGCCCAGCTGGTGGCGGCTGAAAGAATATTGGCATTCCGGAAGGGGACGTAGGATGTCGGGATGTCTCCTTTTACCGTGTGAAATAACTTTTTCGGATCTGCATCGGCCACCTCTATGTTCGTATCGGTCAGGCTCGAACCGCCTATCTTGCTCAGGTGTGTCAGATCCGCAATCAGCCTTTGCCGAATGCCGTAATGATCCGCCAGAGCATGAAAAGATTTCAGTTCCTTCTGTTCGGTACGCTGACCGTAATTGATGTGCAGGAACGCCAGTTCATGTTCCAGGTTTGCTATTGCAGCAGTAACACAGCTGTCCATGCCGCCGCTGACCAGAACGACGGCCCGTGATTTAATCATGCCGCTTCTTTCCTTTTTCTGCGTGCACCGCTTTGACCGTCGTAGTGATGCCGCCCCTGGCAGTGAACTGACCGGTGACTTCTATCCATTTCGGGTGAAGGACGGATGCCAGATCGTCGAGAATTTTATTCGTCACCGTCTCGTAGAAAATTCCCTTGTTCCGGTATTCCAGAAAATAATACTTCAAAGATTTCAGTTCGACGCATTTCTTCTTCGGGATATAATTGATCGTGATGGTTCCGAAATCAGGCAGTCCGGTTTTCGGACAGACTGAGGTAAATTCCGGGTTGACGATAGTTACGGTATAGTCCCGCGACGGATATTTATTGTCGAAAGTTTCCAGTTTATCGATCGGATTCATATCAAACTCCTCTTGCTGTGGGATCCCAAATATATTTATGCATTTGCAGTTGAAAAAGGACGGGCAGCCGGTCCCGAAGTATCCATCCTGCCAATGCGCGATTTTCAATTATTCCGAATACCGGTGAAAACAATATCGTACAACGTGTCGGCAATGCATACCGCAAGACGATGTCTTTGGCCCATCGGTAATCGGTCTCATCGGCGATGACGAATTTTACTTCATCGCCGGGAGTCAGAAGGTCGATGTTTTCCCAGCGGTTTCGTTTTTCCATCTTGCTTCCGGGGCATTTGATATCCATAATGCGCTTTACGCGCGGATCAATCCGGGCGATATCGCGGTGCCCGCCGGTCTCAATCATCACTTTGCAGCCTTCGTCGCATAGCCGCTGTATCAATGCATGGACATTTTCCTGCATCAGCGGTTCGCCGCCCGTAATTTCTACTAATGTGCATCCGTACTCTTTGACTTTTCCGGCAATGGCGTCGTAAGACATTTCCGTACCTTCGGTAAAAGCATAAGCCGTATCGCACCAGGCGCATCGGAGATCGCATGCAGTCAGGCGAACGAACACGCACGGATGCCCGGCGAGCGTGGATTCACCCTGGATGCTGAAAAATATCTCGTTGATAACGAGCGATTTTTTCGATGCTGAAGTCATGATGGGGAAAAGGATTTTCTTATTCTTCCGAATATTTTGCCGTATATTGACCGGTTTCACCGATGGCGACGAATGAAAGCCTTGCGCCCGGAGGCATTTGTCCCTTAAGCTCTTGAAAGATGATGCGTGCTATGTTTTCTGATGTCGGATTCAATTCCTTATCGAACGGCGGAATGGCGTTCAGGTCGTGATGATCGAATTTTGCAACTACAGCTTCCGTCTTTTTCTGCAGGATATAAAAATCGATGCCCATTCCGAGCCGGTCAAGCGATTCGGTTTTTGCCTCGACGGTCACTTTCCAATTGTGTCCGTGCAGGTGTGAACATGGTCCGTCGTAGCCGCGAAGAATATGAGCGGCGGAAAAGTTCGTTTCAATAGTCAGCGTATACATGAAAATATTATAAAATTAAATAGAAAGTGTGAGAAAGAATTCATATATCATTATTGTAAAGTACGGAAATAATGACCTGTTCACAAACGGAAAACTTGCAATCAGTATGTGATTTGTTTAAATTTATTCAATCTTCATTGAGTCGCAGACTTATAAAAAAGGGGGAGAAGTATGCGTTATTTAGGATTATTAATTTTACTGCCGTATATCATGGGATTCACGCTTGCGGATTCGACTTACTCTGAATCTGAATTCGGCGTCGGCGGCGGCCAGTATACGTATTCCGATTGCAGCGGCGCCCACAAAAGAAACTTTATAGACGGCGGAGTTCGTGCAACGCATAAATTCGCAGCTCCATTTCGTATCGGCGTCACTGCCGGTGTTTTTCCTTCGGGTGATAGGACGGGTATTCTGTTTTATCCCGATCTTGCGATGGACAATGGATCGCTTTCTCTCGGTACGACAGGCGTTCGGATCGGTTCATTAAGCTCTACTTTTTTTGAGATCAAAGGTTTGGATGAAGTTCCGTTTTCTACCGGGCGTGGAGCGTTTCGTATCGGAATGGGATTGCCGTTCAAAGAAACCGGTTCACATGTGTGGCTGGGCGCCAATACGGTTCCCTATCAAAATTGGGGACCTGCCATCGGCTTCGAATGCAAACTTGATGACGGGGAATTTCTTTTTCTCAATGGCAGGTACTCCGAACATAATAGTGTACCGGAATACGGGCTTTCGATAGGACTGCGCTTGAGACATTAAAAAATGTCGTATGAGGAGAATTCATGAAAACTTCTTTGATTATTATATTCCTCAGCGTCTGTTTGACCGTATTTGCTTATGCGCGCGATTCATACTTGCATATCAAGGTTTCAGACGACATTGAAATTATAAAAATATCCGATCATGTATTCGCCCATGTTTCTTATGCTCTCATGGGAAATTACGGCAGAGTTCCTTCCAACGGTATGATCTTTGTCGTCGGCCGTGAGGCGCTTCTGTTCGATACACCGGTTACAGATTCGCTTACAAAAGACCTGGTAAACTGGATAAGTGATTCTTTAAAAGTGCGAATCGTGGGATTTGTTCCGAACCACTGGCATGACGACTGTATGGGAGGCTTGAATTATATCCATAAAATCGGAATCCCATCGTATGCCAACGAACTGACCAGAGAGATTGCCAAATCAAAAAATTTGCCTGTTCCCGATCATGGCTTTACCGATTCGTTGGTATTGCATCTCGGCGGCCGGATTGCCGTCTGCAGGTATTACGGACGTGCACATACTGCCGATAATATCGTCACATGGCTTCCCTCCGAACAGGTCTTGTTCGGAGGGTGCATGGTGAAGGAAATGAAATCGACTTCTTTAGGAAATATTGCAGATGCCGATCTTGCTGCATGGCCTGGGACCATCAGACGGGTGATTGCGGCGTATCCATCCGCTCGTGTTGTCATACCCGGACATGGAGCTGTGGGCGGAACGGAACTTTTAAACCACACATTGGAGTTGATGACGAAAACAAAGTAGTATTCTTGTATAGTCAAAACCTATCAGGAACAACAATGACGGAAAAAGTGCTTGGAATCAGCGGCTTGTTTTTTAGGTCGCGAAATCCCAAAAAACTCGGCGAGTGGGACCGGGATCATTTCGGCATTTCACTCACACCCGCGAACCATAAGCATCTTTCAACTCCACGCCGCCAGACCCGCTTTGAGTTTCTCTACATTTTGCGTCATGTTCCTCTGTTTTTCCCGCTCTTTCTCAACGACGTCTTTCGGAGCTTTTTCTATAAAGCTCGCATTCTCAAGTTTTCGGCCGATGCCGTCGATCAATCCCTGCAGGCGGGCGATTTCTTTTTCCAGACGCTTTCGTTCCGCATCCAGATCGATGATGCCTTCGAGCGGTATGAAAATTTCCGTGCCGTCTACGACCGCACTGGCGGAATTTTTATGCTGCTCCGGTTTCTGACCATCCTGCAGCCAGCTTGGAATCGCTTTTGCCTTGCAGAGCCGTTCGATGTAGCCGAGTAATCCCTTGATGTATTCCGCGTTTACCGCAATTCTTTCGCCTATCTCGCCGTGCAGATAAAAATAGATTTCTATCTGCTTTCCGGGCGGTACGTTCAGTTCTCCCCGGATGTTGCGCACGGCATCGATCAGCTTCATCATAAATCCGACCTCTTCCTCGATTCTCGGATTGATATAGTGCGCATCGGCAGAAGGGAAAGATGCACGCATGAGCGAAAGTCCCTTGCGGTCGGCCAGATGCTGCCAGAGCTCTTCTGAAATAAACGGCATCACCGGATGCAGAAGCCGGAGAGCCTGATCGAAAATCCAGAGCGCGCGTGTGATGGACGCCTGTTTCACTTCCTGCGGTTCGTCTCCGTAGAATCGCGTCTTGGCCAGTTCCACATACCAATCGCAGAAATCATGCCAGATAAAATCGTACAGCAGCTTTGTCGCTTCGTTGACATTGAATTCTGTCAAATAATAGTTCGCTGTTTTTATCGCTTGATTAAGACGCGAAAGAATCCACCGGTCGGCAAGATCGAGATACTCGATCGGAAGTTTTTCCAGCGATATTTCCTTATCGCCTAAAATTTCCTGCTTGTTCATCAAGAGGAATCTGCCGGCGTTCCAGATCTTGTTGGCAAAGTTCCGGCCGATCTCACATTTCTCCGTCGAGAAGAGTACATCCTGACCGAGTGGAGCCAGATATGCCGTCGTAAAGCGCAGTGCATCGGCGCCGTATTGTTCGATCACGTCCAGCGGGTCGGGAGAATTGCCGAGGGATTTGCTCATTTTGCGTCCCTGTTCGTCCCGGATAATGCTGGTAAAATAAACATCCCGGAACGGAACAAGGTCTTCATCTTTTTTTCGCGGCTTTCCGTCTTTGCCCGGAGTGCCTTTCATGAATTCCATGTTCGCCATGACCATGCGTGCGACCCAGAAGAAAATAATATCCGGCGCAGTGACGAGCGTATCGGTCGGGTTGAAATAATGCAGGTCTGCGTTGTCCTCCGGCCAGCCGAGCGTGGAGAACGGCCAGAGCCATGAGGAGAACCATGTATCCAGCACATCTTCGTCCTGCACAATGGAAATGTCTGCGGCCACACCGAGTTTTTTGCGAGCTTCTTCTTCGCTGCGGGCTGCTGTATAAGCGCCGTCCGGCGTATAGTATACCGGTATGCGATGCCCCCACCAGATCTGACGGGAGATGCACCAGTCCCGGATGTTGTTCATCCAGTGTTCGTACACTTTTGTCCAGCGGTCCGGATGGAACCGGATGATACCTCCGTTTACAACACGCAGCGCCGGGCCGGCGAGAGGCTTCATTTTTACGAACCACTGGTCGGAAAGCCACGGTTCGATGATTGTATGACAGCGGTAGCATTTGCCGACATTATGAACATACGGTTCTACCTTCACCAGGAATCCCTGTGCTTCGAGGTCCTTGACGAGTTGTTTTCTGCATTCGAAGCGGTCCATTCCTTCNNGAAGTTCGTGGCGCTGACCCAGAACAAAATCGTTGGTATCATGTGCCGGAGTGACCTTCATAATTCCCGTGCCGAATCCGAGTTCTATATATTCGTCCGCGATGATCGGCAGGTGGCGGTTGACGATGGGCAGAATTGCCGTTTTTCCGATAAGATGTTTATACCGTTCGTCTTTGGGATGAATGCATAATCCGGAATCGCCGAGCATAGTTTCCGGCCGCGTCGTAGCGATGACCGCGGTCTCCGCAGAACCAAGGATCGGGTATTTGATGTAATACAAATTCCCGTTTGTCTCTTCATGATCGACTTCGTCGTCGCTCAGAGCCGTGCGATGCTGCGGGCACCAGTTGACGATATATTTTCCCCGGTAGACAAGTCCCTTATCGAACAGGCGAATAAAGACTTCTTTGACTGCATTCGACAATCCTTCGTCCATTGTAAAACGTTCACGCTGCCAATCGCAGGAAACGCCGAGTTTGCGGAGCTGCCGAATGATGGTGCTGCCGTATTGATCCCGCCATTGCCACACACGCTCTACGAATTTTTCCCTTCCGAGGTCGTACCTATGCTTGCCTTCTTTGGCAAGCGCCTTTTCGACGGCATTCTGCGTGGCGATACCCGCATGATCCGTGCCGGGAATCCAGCATGCCTCGTATCCGGACATCCGCTTCCAGCGGACAAAAATATCCTGAAGCGTATTGTTCAGCACGTGTCCCATCGTTAAAATGCCGGTAATATTCGGCGGCGGAATGATGACGGTGAACGGAATCTTGTTTGTATTGACCTCGCCGTGGAAAAGATTGTTCGTTTCCCAAAAGGAATACCATTTATCTTCGACTTCCAGCGGCGTGTATATTTTCGAAAGTTCTTGCATAGTTTTAAGATTTCAAATTGAAAGAAAATGGCAGCGTACGCTGCCCGGGAACACTCATCAATTAACGAAAAAAGCGGAATGAAATCAATCCAAACCTCAAACCTTGTCAAGGTTCGGAACCTTGACAAGGTTTAACGCACAACAAACGTTTTCTGAACGCTTGCTGAATTGCCCATGCGGTCTGCAGCGGTTATCTCTAACGTATGTTCCCCTCGCGCCAGCATCATATGTTCGTCGAACGAAACACGCGCAAATTTTGCCGCATATTCAGCTATGATCGTTTTTCCGTCGAGCGTGATGCGCATTTCGCGCTCGTTTACGCCGGAACAATCGTCCCGAATATGAAATGAAAAACGGAGACGATGGTTCGCCGCCAGGATACTCCATGATGAAATTTGCGGCGGTGTGTCGTCTGCTGCTAGAAAATAATCACCGAGAAGCCTGTTCGAATGTCCGGAAAGAATCTTTTTCGTATCCGGTGCGCTGCAGTCCAATAAGGATGTGCCGAAATCCGTGCTCTCAAAAAGACCGACATGATGCGAACGTAAATTTTCGGGAATGATGTACGTGATGCGGCTTCCGTCATTCAATAAAACATCTTCCGGCTGAATAGCATAACCGTCGGATGTTTTTTCGATGCGGCAGTAGAGTGTCTGATAGACGGCATCGGGGGAGAACGAGATTGTGAAGGCCGAATCGGGCGAGACGATCGTGCCGCCGGTGCTGCGCATGATCGGAAACAATTCAAAATCTTCAGAGGCTTCTACATCCCGTGCTCCGTTGATGTCGGCATTCGCTTCGATGCGTACCATGCCGCGGTCTTCAGGCTGAAAAGAAAATGTGCCTTCATAGCTTCCGCCGGCTGCGAGAGAAATGTCCAGCAGCACATGCCGCGCTGCCGTTGTGACCCACACCGAAGGACGAAGCGTAAAAGGCAGATGTGAGGATGCGGCAACGATCATAAAATTTTGCAAAAATGTTTTCTGAAGCCGAAGCGATGTGCTGTCGTGAACGGAGTTTGCTTTGGCAGGGCGGGTGGAAGGCGGGATTGAGGATGACGATAGATACTCCTCCTGGGACACCAATTCCCGATTGCCGTGCCGGACGCCCGGCAATGGCATTCCGCTCTCGATCGCCTTTTGTCCGGGAGTAAGGCATTGGAACGAACATGTCAATGTAGAGAAATTTCCTTCTAGATCACCGGCAACAATGCGGATTTCGTGGCTTCCCGCTGAAAGCGCGTCCGTTTCTATGATTCCCGATTCGGCGGGCAGCCGGTTATAGAAAGGCAGACGGTTGCCCGGTTCGATATACATTTTTTGAAAATATACATCGCCGCTGCGTTGCATCGTCCAGTCGTAATGCATAGCGATTTGTTTGTATTCTCTTTGCGGAAAACGCAGGATATCGGACGAAAAGATTTTCTGTCCGTCAAGAAAGCAGTCGTACCTGTTTACCTGATTGCTGTATCCCGATATGCCTATAACATCCGTAGCATGAACACTGATGCCGATTTTGCCGTGAAGGAAAATATTATGCGCAATGTGAAATTCATGTTCGTTCACGGCCTCTGCATCGGCAATGAATGTGCGTGTGCTGCCGAAGACGCCGGAATTTGCATCCATCGGCGTAAAGGCAGCCTGACGGAAATGCGGGGGAAAGCGGTCGTTCACAGTCCGCTCAAAATTAGGAAACATAAGCGGATTGACCGGATTCATATTTCTGTCCAGAATTTCAAAATGCAGATGCGCGTCGCCGTCGCCGGTATTGCCTGTGTATGCGATCAGTTCAAGCCGGTCAACATCGAGTTCTCCCGGCTGCAGGTCCTTTTCAAGCGGATACACGCCGGCTGCATATTGGAGGCTGCGCACATACGCTTCAATGACATCGTTAAATCGCTTGAGATGCGCGTAACGGGTGTAAAAACCGTCGCTGTGGCGCACACAGAGCATTTTGCCGTATCCGTTTCCGGAAACGGAGATATGACTGATATATCCTGCACGTGAAGCAAAGACGGGCAGCCCTGTTTTTCCGCGTGTGGAAATATCGATGCCGCCGTGAAAATGCGTAGACCGAAAATCTGCGAACGATGAAGTGACCGGCAGTGACGGCAGCGTCGGCCACCGGTAATCAGCCATGGGAGTTTGAAGTGAATCGAAAGGAGCGTATGCCTGTTCAATATCCGCGGAAACATGCTCCCGGCTGCTCCCGGAGGGAGGAATGCCTGCGTTCGCATTCAAAAGAACGGGAAAGAAAAGATAAAAACAGTACCGCTTATTCATAAGGAGAAAAAATCAGGCGATATTCTGTACAGGAACCGTTTGAAGCTGCTGCGATGCCGATTGCTGCCGTCCCATCAGTTCGCGCGCAAGTTCAAGATATGCCAGAGTTCCTTTGGAAGCTGCGTTGAAAAGGATGGCAGGTTTTCCGTAAAAAGCCGCTTCGATAAGATGCGTATTTTTCGGTATGATTGTTTTGAGCATGTATTTCCGGAAACGCAGCTGCAGTTCGCGTTCTGTTATTTCAGTAACCTTCGTATGCGGCTCGTACATGGTCTGGAGAATGCCTTCAACCTGGAGTGTTTTGTTCGATGCTTCGCGAATCCATTCGAAATATTTAAAGAGTTTATCGATTCCTTCAAGTGAAAAATGTCCCGACCGGATGGGAATGAGCACGCTGTCGGCGCAGGCCAATGCGTTGGCTGTCAGACCTCGAAGGAACGGGGGTGTATCGATGATGATATAATCGTAATGGGGAATAATGGGACGCAGAATGTTTTTCAGGAGCGTCCTGTTCTCCGACAGCCGCAAGATTCGTTCTTCCATCTGGTTGTTGCGGGTATTAATGGGAACGAAATCGAGGAAAGCAATATCTGTTCGATGAATAACCTTCGGCATCGAATGCATGAAATTGAAAACTTCATACAACCCTCCGACGATTTTTTCCTGCGTAAAGCCAAGTGCCATGCTGCATGCACCAAAGGGATCCGTATCGATGAGAAGAACGCGCTTTTCGAGAACGGCGAGGCTTGCGGCAAGGTTTACCGCCGTCGTGGTCTTACCCACGCCTCCTTTAGGAATCGCTATGGCAAGAATCTTGGTCATTTTGTAATTTTTGCCGCTCTCTCGAATGAAGACTTTAAGAAAGGTACTAAAAAAACCGCGGTTCTTCCACTGCCTAGAAAATCTTTCCCAGAATATAGCCTAAAATAATTCCAATAGTCAATGCAATTGTGATTCCCTGGTATGTCAGTACATCTTTAGAGTATCCCCGCTTGATGGCGATCAGAGAGAGCAGGTAGCCGATGCTGTTCAAAAGCCAGATAAAGGGGAGGACGATGATTTTTGCTATAAAAGGGCCTATAAAAGGCAGAAATCCGATCCAGACGACGAGTCCTGCAAAGGCCTGTCCGAATATTCCGATCAAAAGTATCACTGCGCCGATGATCCTCTGATCGATTTTCAAGTATAAACCGAGAGTGCCGACAGCCAGAATAATAAACCAGGCAATGATGGCATTTTCGTAATTTGAGAAGAAAATTTTCAGTTTTTGATTCATCTTCGCCGTTCTGATGCTCCGGTCTATGCGACCGTAACAGAAATCGATGTGAGTGCAGATCCATCGGCTGATTTGAGACATGCATCGAGTTTGTCGCCATGGTGAACTTGTGCTACGCCTTCCGGTGTTCCCGTAAAGATTACATCCCCGGTTTCAAAAGTCATGTACTGAGAAATCGAGGCAATAAGCGATGCTACTGGGAAAATCATATCGCTTGTAGATCCCGATTGACGGAGACTTCCGCCGATTGTCAATTCGAGTCCGAGCAGAGAGGGATCGCCGATCATTTGAGCAGGGACAAATTCCGAAAGCGGAGCTGAAGTATCGAAACCTTTTGCAAGAGTCCACGGCAATCCATTTTTCTTTGCCTCAAGTTGAATGTCCCTCATCGTCATATCGAGTCCGACACCGTAACCGGCAACATGCTGCAACGCAGTTTCCCGCGATATGTTTTTTCCGCCGGTGCCGATCAAGACAGTCAACTCCACTTCATGATGCACATCGGAAGAAATGGACGGCAGCACTATTTGTTCATGATTGAAAATGACGGCAGACGGGGGTTTGAGGAAAAAAATCGGAGCTTTTGGGATATCGAAATTCATCTCACGGGCGTGTTTTGCATAATTTTGCCCGATACATATAATTTTTCCGATTGCCGGACAATCGCTGATCCCTCGGATAGACAGCAGTTTCATAATAAATTCAATATAGAGAAAAGACCTTCAAGTTTCAACGTTCAACGCCGTGCTGCCGCTATGCGGGCAGGTCTCCGGCTGCTGCTCACATCTCACATACTATTCACAATTTTCTTTTTACCGCTTATTGGGCTTGTTCGATGTCGGAAAAACTCATATCTTACCGCATCATTTTTCACTTTATCATTCGATTATTACTATGGCAACGTATAAAGATTCCGGTGTTGATATAGATGCAGGCGAAGAGCTTATCAGACGCATTAAAAAGCCTGTTCGTTCTACATTTAACAGCAATGTTCTGGCCGATATCGGTATGTTCGGATCGTTCTATCGTGCCCAATTTAAGGGTGTGCGTCATCCGGTCCTGGTTTCCAGTGTCGATGGCGTCGGAACGAAACTGAAAATTGCGGTCATGATGAACCGTCATAACACGGTCGGTCAGGATCTGGTCAATCATTGCGTCAACGATATACTGGTTTGCGGTGCAAAACCGCTCTATTTTCTCGATTACTATGCAACAGGCAAATTATCACCGGATACAGCGGAACAGGTCATACTGGGATTTGTCAAGGCATGTAAAGAAAATGGATGCGCACTTGTCGGAGGTGAAACAGCTGAAATGCCCGGTATGTACGGACAGGAAGACTACGATATCGCAGGGACAATCGTGGGAGTTGTCGATGAGAAAAAAATCCTTAACGGGAAAAAGGTGAGACGGGGAGACGTGCTCATTGCCCTTCCTTCGACCGGATTGCATACGAACGGCTTTTCACTTGCCCGCCGCGTTCTGCTCGACAAATTTGAACTCGACAAACACAGGGATGAATTGGGAACAACTCTCGGCGATGCGCTTCTTGCCGTGCATCGATCCTATTTCCGGACAATCTATCCGCTGCTGCAGTCAGCACAAAGCAAATATATTCATGCTCTTTCCCACATTACCGGAGGCGGAATTGAAGGCAATACGTATCGTGTCGTACCCCGGGGTTTGAAACTTGCAGTTGATTGGAATGCGTGGAAACGGCCTCAGCTTTTTCAATTAATTCAGGATGCAGGTACAGTACCGGAAGAGGATATGCGCCGCACATTCAATCTCGGTCTGGGTCTGATCGTTTTAGCTGATCCGCGCGGCGCGGACAAGCTTTTTGATATACTAAAAAAGAAAAAGGAAAAACCGATTATAATCGGCGAGGTAATCAAAGAGTAGAGGTGTTCGTAGTTCTTGGTTCGTAGTTGTCAGTTTATCATTTCACCATTTGCAGCTTACAGGTTACAGTTCTCAACAGATGAATTCATTCGGAGCCGAAAATCTTTCCGTAACTCAGACGATCCAATTGATTCTTGCGCCGGGCGTGATGATCAATGCATGCGGATTGCTTCTCCTCGGTATTGGCAATAAATTTTCGAGTGTCTTAAATCGGATCCGTATTCTGAACGATGAAAAGCGCCGCCTGCAGCTGCATGCGGGTGAACCGGATTTTTCGACGTCGGAGAACCAGCGGGTTGGAAGCATTGTGCGGCAGCTCCACGGGCTGCTCAAGCGTGCGCAATGGATCCGGAATTCGATTTCCTGCTATTTTATCAGCGTCGGATTGTTTGTTCTGACATCGCTTTTAATCGGCGCCGATTTTTTTCTGCAAGTGCCGTATCTCAAGGATGTTATTATTTGTGTATTTCTGTGCGGGATGCTTGTGGTTTTTCTGGGAGTCGTATTCGGGGTACTGGATACCTTGAAGGGTTATGATATTGTGAAGTTCGAAGTGCAAGTCGACGAATAATCGAGGACGTGCGTCATACATGCGGGTCTCCATTCTCAATGCTGGTCAACAGACGGATTATCTCTATGGATTTGTTTCTGCGTTGGCAAGAGAAGAGAATTTGCAGATCGAAGTTGTCGACGCAAATTGTTCGGTCGGTCTGGTCGATGCCATTCCAGGCGTCAAGCTTTTTCCCCTCCGAGGGGATAATCGTTCCGCGCAATCTTTCCTTGTGAAAATATTCCGCATCGGACGGTATTACATGCGGCTGTTCCGGTATGCCGCGTCGACTCGGTCCGAAATTTTTCATATACAATGGGACAACAGCCTTTTCCTTTTCGATCGTACACTTTTGCTCTTATATTATAAGCTGCTCGGGAAAAAAACCGTTTACACGGCGCATAATATCGATAAAAATAAAAGAGACGGACATCCCCGGATCCTGGATGCGTTTTCTCTCAGAATGGTTTACTCGCATGTCGATGCCCTCATTGTGCATACGGAGCAGATGAAACAAGACCTCTGCGGGAGATTTGCTGTCGATCCGAAAAAAGTGAATGTTATCGTGCACGGATTGAATATCCGCGTTCCATCGACCGGCTTGACGCGTTACGAAGCCCGGGAGAGATTGAAGATCGATAAAGCCGGCCATGTCGTTCTTTTTTTCGGCATGATCGACCGCTACAAGGGAGTCGATATCGCTGTGGACGCCTTTCATCAATTTGCATCGAAAGATCCTTCCGCTCTTTTGCTGGTGGCCGGTGCGCCTAAACGCGGGAATGCATACCGGGAAGAATTGATCCGAAAAGCCGGCCGTCTTCCGGAATCCGGAAAGATCCGTTTTGATTTTCGATCGATACCGCCGGCTGAGGTAGAAGCATATTGCGTATCGGCAGATTGCATCGTGCTGCCATATCGGGCCATTTATCAGAGCGGAGTGTTGTTCCTTGCCTACCGGTTCGGGATTCCCGTTCTTGCAGCAGATGTCGGCAATTTTCATGAAGATGTCGTCGAAGGAGAGACGGGATATTTGTGCCGGCCGAACGATGCCGGCGATCTTGCAGAAAAAATGGAACTATTTTTTAAAAGCTCTTTGTATGCCGGCGGTGAAGATGTGCGCCGGAAGATCAGGGGATATGCTGAGAAAAAATATTCATGGGATCATATTGCGCATGATACGAGGGCACTCTACGAACATCTTATGAGGATTCTATGAAACATGTCACTATCAATCTTGTCTCATTGTTTTCTGCGGATATATTGCGCAGAGTGCTCGGGTTCGTTTCTGTGGTTTATCTTGCCCGTGTTCTCGGGGCAAGCGGATTCGGATGGATCAGTCTTGGCTTCGCCGTTCTCGCATACGGTACGGTCCTGAGTGCGGCCGGACTGCCCACCTTTGGCATACGGCATATTGCGCAAAAAGGATCGGACGATATCGTCGGTGTGATCATCAGCGACCGGCTGCTCTCGGCTTTTATTGTCTTTTCTCTTATTGCGGTCTGTACGTTTTTATGGATTCCTGCCGGGACGGAACGATTGCTTATTTTAATTTTTGCATTTTCCATTTTTCCGCAGACTTTTTTCCTGGACTGGTATTTTCAGGGGAAAGAAACGATGAAGATCATCGGGGCGGCGCGGGTTTGTTCTTCAGCCGTTTATACCGCTCTGGCGGTCGTTTTCGTGCACGCTCCGGAACAAATTATCTGGGTTGCCTGTGCGGCAGTTGCAGGAGATACCGCGGCATCGCTGCTCTTGATCCGGAAGTTCAGGAAAGAACATCCGGAAGTCCGTCTGTTCGTTTCCCCCTCGTTTGGATTGCTGAAACAATCGATCCCTCTATCCGTCGGCGTGGTTATTGCAGCTCTTGTGATGAGTTATCCGCCGTTTGTTCTGGGGATTTTTCAATCCACAACAGAAGTCGGAATATACAGCGCTGCAAGCAGGCTGGTTCTCTTTTTACTGATCGGGGACAGGCTTCTTTCGTCCGTTTTTCTGCCCGCATCGATGCGCAGACAGGAGGAATCGCCGCAGAAACTCGCATCGATGATCAGCATCGCAGCGCATTGGATATTGATCGCCGCACTGCCGGTTGCAGTCGGAGGCATTTTGTTTGCGGAACGTTTTATCGTTTTGGTTTTCGGCCAGGCATACATCGATGCAACCGGTGTTTTAAAAATATTGGTCTGGTATTTTTTTCTTACGATGCTGCATACGATATTCACTTCGGGACTTCTTGCCGTTCATCAGGAAAAAGCATACGGTAAGATTATGGCGGCAACCGCTGTTCTCTATGCCGTGCTCGTAGCGCTTGGAACGGTTTTCTTCGGTGCGTTAGGCGCCGCATTCGGCGTCGTTCTTTCCGAAGGCATCAGTCTTCTTATGATGTGGCATACGTTAAGAAAAATTCTTCCGCTCTTTCCGCCGTTAGCAACGCCGCGCATACTGGGCGCTGCATGCGTGATGGAATTGTTTCTAATTATAGGCGGCGATATGAATATTCTTTTTCTGATACCGGCCGGTGCAGCGGTGTACATCTGCTTTCTGCTCGTTTTCAAGGCTTTACGGTTTCAAGATATTAAAACAATTCTGGCGAAGCTGGCATGAAGATACATGTCGGTATCATCGGCCGCCATGCAGGATGGCAAATCCTGCTGCAGCAGGAAGGATTACCATTCTCGTTCGCATCGGAAGATGTCAGGCCGGATGAGTACAGCGTTCTGGTTGTAGGCAACGATGCCAATGAACGCGAATCGGAAGCGGTGCGCCTCTATATTCAAGCGGGCGGTGCGGTTCTGTGTTCTGCTTCCGTCGAATCCAGACTGCGCCTTGCGACGGACCGGCGGATATATCTCGATTATGTGAAGACGGGAAACTGTTCGCATTTTTCTTCCATCGGGTCGATCGATATCGAGCGGCCGTGTCATATCGCTTGGAAAGCGAATGATCTCGAAAGCCGCAGGGGATTGTTATCCGCTTATATCGGACCGTTTGACCGGGGACACATCATCGCACTCCCGTTCGACCCGTCGGAGCTCGTAGTTGATACGCGTTCTGAGGTTCGCTCTTTTTATTCCCCTGCAGGGCGTTTGCCGTTCGAAACGGTATCGCTTGTCTCTAAAGGAACTCTGCGATTGCTTACATCTGAGTGCCTGGAAATTTTGCATCATCGGCGTGGACTTCCGTACGTGCACCTGTGGTATTACCCGTACGGTGCAAAATCGATTTTTTGTTTCCGCGTCGACACGGATGAAGGGAGCAAAGAACAGATCACTGCGCTCCGGCAGCTTGCTCAACGGAACAGTATTCCTATGACCTGGTTCCTCGACGTAAAAAGCCATATCTCATATCTTCAGGTTTTTGCGGAAATGAAGGATCAGGAAATCGGTGTACATTGCTTTGATCATATTTTTTATCCCGATGTGGAGTCGAATATTGCGAATGTCCGAAAAGCAGCCGGCATCTTGAGAAAATACGCTCTTGAGGTAAAAGCGTACGCTGCTCCGTATGGGAAATGGAATGCGGAATATGGAAAAGCTTTGGCCGCTCTCGGTTTTGATTATTCGTCCGAGTTTTCGTATGATTATGACAACATGCCGTGCGATCCTGGAAACGGGATGCTGCAGGTTCCTGTACATCCCATTTGCATCGGAAGCCTGAAACGGCATTCGTATACGGATGAGAACATGGTCCGGTATTTCGATTTTGTCATTCGCCGAAAACTTGCTGCGCGGGAACCGATGTTCTTTTATCATCATCCGAGAGACGGTCATGAACCGGTCCTGGAATGGCTTTTTGAAGCAATGCGCCGGCAGCACATTGCTTCAAAAACGATGGGAGAATTTTCTGCGTGGTGGCGCCGCCGAATGAAAATTTCGTTCGCGTGCGAATCCACCGCAAACAATATTCATCTCGGTCTTCAGGAACATGTGAATGATGATATATTTGTTCATATCACGAAACCGGACGGTACGGAGGCGATCGTTCCGCGTGCGGCACAGATCACGCTGGAAACTGTTCGGTGGGAATCAAAACCGGCCGCCTTTTTATTCCCGGATGATTTCCTCCGGCAAAGGCGTTTTAATTACCGGATTCCGCTTATAAAAACAACGGATGCTCTTCACCGGTTTTTTGTACGATAAAGGAAAAGATTACTATGAAGGTTCTTTTTGCGGCCAATCAGGCAATTGCGCTGAATCATGGCGGTATCCGCACACAAATAGAGCAGACGAAAAGTGCGCTGGAGTCGCTCGGCGTAACGGTCACTCTGTTCGACATGTGGAAGCCGCTGGATCCTTCGCAATTCGACCTTGTGCACATTTTCTCAGCCAACATAGCAACGTACCATTTTGCACGGGCGCTTCATGTGCGGAATGTTCCGTTCGTCGTATCGCCGGTGTATTATACGCGCCGCTCCGGCGGCGCAGTCAAGGCGACTATTGCAGCCGACCGTTTTCTCAACTTATTTATGAGGGGAATCTGGACTGATTACGGATTAATTGCGGAAATGTGTGGCTGGGCGAATGCGGTTTTGCCGAACACAAAAGAAGAGGCAAAAATATTTACACAGTCGATGGGATTGCCGGCTGGGAATGTGTATGTTGTGCCGAATGGGGTGGAAGAACGGTTTGCAAAAGCCCCTGCCGATTTATTCGAACGGCAGTACGGCGTCAAAGATTTTATTCTTTATGTAGGACAGATTGGACCCAGCCGGAAAAATGTCGAGCGGCTTCTTTGCGCTCTGGAGAACATCGACCAAACAGCCGTTCTCATCGGGTCTGCGGATGCGTCGCGTTCGGGAATACGCTGCATAAAAAAAGCGAAAGACAATCCGCGTTTATTGGTCATCGATCAACTGCCGCACGATTCGATGCTCCTGGCCTCCGCATATGCGGCATGCAAGGTGTTTGCCTTTCCCACGCTTTATGAAACGCCCGGCATTGCGGCTCTGGAAGCTGCATCGGCCGGAGCGAGCATCGTCATAACGCCTTACGGCGGAACAATAGAATATTTTCAAAATGATGTCGAATATGTGGAACCGGCATCCGTTTCTTCCATCGAGCAAGGAATACGGAAATCTCTTCTCAAAGATAAAGATAAAAACAAAGCCTTGAGGGATCGTATCCGGCAGCAGTACTCGTGGCAGAAGATCGGAGAAGAAACGAAGCGCGTTTATCATCTGGTACTCGGCCTCTAAATTCATGTTTGCGTATGTTTTTTTCACTGATATTTTTCAAGTATATTGAGTGTCAGAAAACGGAATCATTTTCCAGGAAGGGATCAACCCCGTGTCGAAATTTATCAATTGTTTTTTTATAGGCGATATCAACGGCAAACCGGGTTTGACGCTCGTTTCGTCTGTGCTGAAACAATATCTTCAAAAATATGAGATCGATGTCTGCATCGCGAACGGTGAAAATGTAAGCGAGGGAAAAGGAATAGAAGAAAAAGATGCCCGCATATTGTTCGATCTTGGCATCCAGATTATTACGACAGGAAATCATTTATGGGACAGATGGACTGCCAAGGCATTGCTGGCGAAGGAACGCAACATCCTGCGTCCGCTGAACTATCCGAAAGAAAATGCAGGAAACGGTTTCGTCATTTATGATCTGAAAGAAAAGGGAAAGATCGGCGTCGTAAATTTGCAGGGACGGACATTCATGCAGTCGATCGACGACCCGTTCCGGGCTGCCGATTGGGCGATCAGTAAAATTGCCAACGAAACAAAGGTGATTTTTATCGATATCCATGCCGAGGCGACGGCGGAAAAAATGGCGCTTGGATGGCATCTTGACGGACGATGCAGCGCTCTCGTCGGTACACATACGCACATCCCGACCGCCGATGCTCGCATTTTGCCGCAGGGAACGGCTTATATAACCGACGTCGGTATGTCCGGGCCGTACGATTCCGTTATCGGAATGAAAAAAGAAGTTGCAATCCGGCGCTTCCAATTCCAGACTCCGTTCAAGTTTGAAATGGCGGAACATGATGTCCGCATCTGTGCGGTCTTTATTCAGATCGATGCGGAGACGGGGAAGGCAGTGAAGATCGAACAGGTTATTTTTCCCGCTTTTTAAACAGGAAAGTTTTCTTCCGATGACCGATTATCTTAAAAATGAATATGATCTGGACGATCCGTCGATCGTATCGATTTTAGACGAGTGTTCTTACTGGTCCGCTCCCTTCGGGATACGTTTACTCGACACGGTACGGTATAAAAGGAATATCCGGGCGCTCGATATCGGTTTCGGTCTCGGGTTTCCGCTGATCGAACTGGCAATGCGGCTCGGTTCGAGCTCTCGCATCTACGGCATCGATCCCTGGCATGCCGGTATGGAACGCGCCCGATGGAAAAAGGAAATCATGAATGTCCAAAACGTCGAGCTGATTCGCGGGCTTGCCGAAGATATGCCGTTCGAAGATTCCTTTTTCGATCTTCTCGTCTCGAACAACGGAATCAATAACGTTCAAAGCCTGTCGAAGACTCTGACCGAGTGCAGCCGTGTGGCAAAGCCGGGGGCACAATTTGTGTTTACCTTTAATTTAGAAGAAACATTTATAGAATTTTACAGCGTGTATCGTGCCGTGCTCCGGGCGCTCGGATTGCAGGAATATGAAAAAAAAATCGATACGCATATTTACAGCAAGCGATTGCCGCTGACCGAAATGAAGACGGCTGTCGAGGATTCCGGATTCCGTGTTATCAAAGTTCATCACGACCGGTTCGATTATCGTTTTGCGGATGGAACGGCGCTGCTGAATCATTTCTTTATAAAGGCAGCCTTTCTGCCGGCTTGGAAAGAAATCGTTCCGCCGGAAAACGCAGAAGATGTATTCCGTTCCATCGAAGCGGAAATGAACCGTACAGCAGAGGAATATTCCAAAGGAAAGGATGCCCGCAGCGGTTATGCGATTTGCGTTCCGTTTGCAACGTTTGACTGTGAAAAAAAATAAAGCAAAAAAAGGCGGTAGAAGGAATATGGCGGAGATTATAGACGGTAAAAAGATAGCGGAAGAGATCAAACTGGAAATTATACAAGACACGAAAGTTTTCAAGAAAACAACCGGCATAACGCCGGGGCTTGCCGTGATTCTGGTCGGCGGCGACCCGGCATCGCAATCGTATGTGGCTTCAAAAGGCAAAGCCTGTGAACGCATGGGCTTTTATTCAATCACTGAAAAACTTCCTGCGGATATTTCCGAGTCTGACCTGCTGGCATGTATCGATTCCCTGAACCGCGATCCGAAAATTCACGGCATTCTCGTCCAGCTTCCGCTGCCCAAAGGTTTGAATGAACATCGGGTCATCGAAACGATCGATCCGAACAAGGATGTCGATGGAATTCATCCGATGAGCATAGGGAAATTGGTCATCGGTCTGGATACGTTTAAGTCCTGTACGCCGGCAGGTATTCAGGAAATGCTCGTCCGGACGGGGAACGATCCGTCGGGAAAACATGTCGTCGTGGTCGGCAGGAGTAATATTGTCGGAAAGCCGGTGGCAAATATGCTGCTCCAAAAACAAACCGGGGCGAATGCAGTCGTAACGGTGGCACATACCGGCGCGGCGGACATTTCGAAATTTACAAAACAGGCAGATATTTTAATTGCAGCTATAGGAAAACCGGAGGCCATCACGGCATCGATGGTGCGGGAGGGGGTTGTTGTGATCGATGTCGGCATTAATCGTGTAGAAGACGCATCGCTTCCCAAAGGATACCGTATTGTCGGTGATGTGCATTTTGAATCGGTATCGAAGATCGCAAAGGCAATTTCACCCGTTCCCGGCGGCGTCGGATTAATGACTGTTGCTATGCTGATGAAAAATACCCTGAGAGCTGCGCGGCTGAATGCAAAAAGAGCGGAGACCTGACAAAAGGGTTAACGTGAACTTATAGATATTCTCTGTCATATATTGTAACTGCGGTCGACCTGCCCGGCGCAATGAAATGCAGGCGGATGACCGCGGATGGAATGAGGTCTCCTGAATTTTGTCTTATGTATCCTGTCTTTTATCTTCTGTCTCCTGTTTTCTAAATTCTCTTTTCCCACGTTTCAACATCTCCTTTTCTGACACGGAAGAGCGGGTGAGGCAGCGGCTTTGCAATATTCAGGATTTCATTATATTTCTTTCTATCGCGCTTGTGCAGTTTGTTCTTCAAATGTTCGAATTCATAAGCAATTTGTCCCGACGTGACCGGAATCTTTTCCCCTTTCATCGGTTTTCCGATTTTCGTTCTGTCGAACGAATATCCCCTTGCAGATGCCTCAGTAAAGACTGAAAGCAAATACGCATCGATAAGTGCAGCCGGCTTTGAGCGCTGCCGGAATCTCAGGAGTTGAGGATGATGCGTATAGCCTCGTGTTTTTCCCGATAATACTTTCCGGGCAAGAAGCGCTTCCCGCCAGAGCGCGATAAGTCCTTTTGCATCGAGATATTTTGGGTGTATGCTCCAGAGACGCATGTAGAATTAAGAGTTCAGATCTAAGAATGAAGAATGTGCAAGTTAGTGGTCGCGAGACTGCTTTGCGTGGATGCGTTTGCGTTCGGCTGTATAAGCCCACCATGGCCGTTTTGGCGCTCCTTGCATAAACCGGACTGCCGAAATAAATGTGTCGAGAACGCATGGATCCTGACGACTGTGCGTTTTGCTGCACAGCTTATCATACATTGCATAAGGGTCTTGATTCAAGAGTTCTTGGGGATGGAAAATACCGATCAGTTTTAAGTCCCCGGCAATGGAATGTCCTATGTTGGGAAGCTGCTCCAATTTTATATATTGTTTGCGGTCTACCGTCATTTTATTCACCGGGATCCTCCAAAGATGTGTTTCAGCCGTTTAAAAATTTAATGTAGAATAAAGTTCAAAAATAAAAATTGGGAAAATAACTGTTACGGTAAATACGGATTTCGGGGGAGCGCTGTAACTTTAAATTTTGTCTTTTTCAACGCTGCGATAAGTCCTTTCTCCGGCATTTCTTTGAATAAAATACAGGTCAAAGATGTGTAAGGTATGATACCGGCTCTGGAAAGGAGAGTGAGAGCCCCGGCCTTTCGCACCGCTTTTCTATAGGCCTTCGCATTGAGGGGGACGTCGAGAATCCCTTTGATGTCCCAGAAATTGATGGCAATATGCTCTCCGCGGAACGCTATACAGGGAAGTCCGATGCCCATGGAAAGTTTTTCGATTTCTCGCTCCGATAACTTGTAGACATAATTGCCTACCGTTTCAAAAGAAAAGTGATTCTTCCAAACCCTGTCGATCAGCGAAGGATGGACGGCATCAAGTACGTTTTTTAAAAACAATATCGAAGGCATCTTCGATAAAATATCGACCGGCTCTGCAACCAGGACGATTCCTTTCTTACTGACCCGCAGCATTTCGTAAAGACCCAATGCTGGTCGCGGAAAATGATGAACGGATTCTTTGCAGAGCACGTAATCGAAGGAGGAATCGGGGAATTGAATATGTTCGACGTTTTGTCTGCTGTGCGCGGAAAGCAATCCTTCTTTCTCAGTTTCCTGGAGAAGAGTATCGGAAATATCCGAAGCGTGAGCTGTTTGATTGTTCCTGGCAAGAAAAATTGCTTCGAATCCGTCATTGTCGCCGACGGTAAGCCAGGAATTCTTTTCTCTCAAGAGCGGTGCGATTGCCTTGAGAGAGGCCGTTAAAATCGAATATGCGGCACTTCCAGTTTTTTTGATATGCTGAAATTTACCGACTGCCTGTCGTATTTCAGACGCCAATTCCTTTATATGCGCTTCATGTGCTTCGAAACTTACATTATGATCCATTCTGAGTCTTTGTTCTCCTCATATCTTTGTCATAGAGCATCGATAAAATATTTTTTTTAGTCCACGCAGGACATTCTTATACCGTATTCCAAAATAATATCCCGTTTCCTCAAATTAAAATCAAGTGCCGGCAAACTGAACCGGGACCTGCGGTGCTTTGAGCGGATAAAAGGCGCTGCCTCATTCTGTGCATTGGAAGATCGGATTATGACGGAGATCCGAATAACCGGGCAAAGCCGTTATACGGCACGAGAGGCGCAACATCGAAGGCGATCAAACCTGCTTGCATGAGGGGCAGAGAATTCAATGCTTCGCGTGCGGCCGGGAGAGAATCGCATTCCATCATAATAACAGCTTCCTGCCTGTCCGAGCGGAAATAAATCTCCCTAAAAATTCCTTGCTGCATCAGCTCCCACGCCTGCGCAGATTCCCTGCGGAGGATGTCCTGTGTGAATCGATTCTCGTCGATATCGGGAACTTCATTTTCTAATGCAAGAAATTTCATACACTTTTCCTTTTTGAAAATTGTAAATGGTCAATAGTCATTGCTCAATGGTAGATGGTCAATTATAAAAAATGAATAACAGAACAATTGAATAACCAAATAATTCAAAAATATTTATTACTGATTATGGGAACTATAAAGTATGCGATACACATTCCGGCGAATGACAGGCCGCCCACGGCCAGAACGGACCAAAACACCATGGACAGTTCGCTGTCGTTCCTTCGGGCAATTTTTACTGCGCGGTACATTCCAAAGCCTCCTGCAAGGAGGCATATCGACGTAAAGATTCCAGCAGCGAGAAGAACGACACTATCCGGCATCGGTGACCTTATCCTTTGTATTTTTTGGAAGCTGCGATCTTCTTTTTTATCGATTCCACCGCAAGGATCTCTCCCCGAACGGTTCCCGTGACTGTCACCAGGATGTTGTCTNNTGTCTTTTTGATTGATGGACTTGCAGTACGTCAAGGCCAAATGATTGCCGGCATCGTCCAGAAAGTACAGTGTATCTCCGACAATGAGTCCGTATCCCTCAGCAGAGCAGGCTTCGTCGATATTGCATTCCCGTGTATGCCGCTGCGCCTTCGACTCGATTTTTTCTTTCGGGCTTTTCATAATTGCCGCTGCACATCCCTTATCGACCAAATATCCAACAAGAGTTTTTTCTGCCGGCTGAGCCATGCCGGAGTAGCGGGCCATAAGAGTCAGAACGGCGCATGCCGTAAAAAGAATGGAGAGTGAACGCATATTGATATCTCCGGATGATGGAACAGCGCGTTAAAAAAATATTTATGTTTATTTATTTGTTTTC
>PMML01000028.1 GCA_003162695.1 Ignavibacteriota bacterium
GGACAGCACTTCGACTGTCGTTCTATCCTTCATTTTTGCGCGCGTGTATTTATTCTCATTTTCTTTTACCCACAGCGGCATATAGCTGGACATTCCGTTCTTCCAGCTTGCCAGCCATAAAAAAACCAGATGCATTTTATTCTGCCTTGCTTCTTTGATCAAACCATCGACAAGNNCCGTGCCGCACAAGCTGCGGCATACCTTCGCTCCCTTGTCCTTGTTGATGATCGCCTCCGTACACATGAATGGTCAGCAGTATGCAAGCCAGTGCTGCAATCCCTATCGTTGAATGTTTTTTTGTTTTCATCGGTTGGTTCTTTCTTTTTATTGAGGAAATGAAAGATTTATGTTGATGATTTCCTAAAAAGATAAAGACTTTCTTTATTTGAAAATTAAATTACCGCAACGACCCTCTGTAGCCCTATAGGGGCGAGCCGACACTGCCCGCCACAAGATGAACCATTGNNCGATGTTTCCGGGACAAGCTCGTTGCGGCTACAGAATGACATTGGACTTTACCCCGCGACGAATATGCGCAATGGGATATCTAAAAATAATTGTAAATCGATTTTCATAATTCGATGAGTTACCTCTATTTTATCTTTATAATCGCAAATGATTTTGCTTCAGTTTGAATTTGGGTCCTCCCGCCATTCACTTTCCAGGCGGGGGCAGAGCCCATTAATAAACTGCGGGAACCCTTTATTCCGCCTTTGATGTCTGCGATGGCCTGTTTATCGGACGGGTTGAGCACGATCAATATTTTTTCACCGCCGAATACTCTCATATAAACAAACGGATACTTGTCTTGTTGGGCATACACCGGTACAAATGCGGCATAATTAGACAGTGCAGATTCGGACTTATGCAGCGCAATTAATTTCCTGATGAAATTTAAAAGCGATTCCGGATCGTTTTGCTGCGCCATAACCGTTGGCGCTGATTGAGCGGTGTCGTATGGCAAATATACATTTTCAAAAGGAGCCGTCGAAAAACCCAGATTTTTTGAATCGTCCCATTGCATAGGAGTGCGTGTGCCGGCCCGTTGTCCATAGCAGCCTTCTTTTGCGTTTTTAGTGTCCAACTGGCGTATGCCGATTTCGTCGCCGTAATAAACAAACGGTACATTGGGCATGGTAAAGGCAAATGTTTGAATAATTTCCAGATCCCGTTTATCGCGCCCGTTATTATGTATACGTGTAATATCGTGATTGCCGACAGGCAATGAAATGTACCCTTTGCCTTTGGTAAAGGCATACTGTTGAAAATAATTATACAGGAAATGAGTAATATTGCCTTTCCCTGAGGCTCTGAAGAAACTGTTGCTCCGGCTGAATAAATCGTCGTAACTTTCAAACCAATGCATGAAATCGGCATGAAAGCCGGCGTTGACGGCATCCTTAGGGTTGCTCCACTCCGAGACTATGAAAGCATCGGGATATTGTGTGTCCAGCATTTTCCGAACATCCTGCCAGAAGAAACGGATACTCTGGTCGGGATCGTTTTTTACGAGCGAGCCGGCCATATCGATCCTGAAGCCGGAGCAGCCCATGTCCAGCCAATATTTCATCACGTTTTTCATTTCGGCTTTAAGAGCCATAACATCTGGATTGTCTACCGGCAGCTGCCACGGTTGATTCGGATCGGGTTTTCCCCAGCCGTAGTTCAGCGCAGGCTGATGCCAGAAAAAATTTGTCATAAAGTTTCCGTCCCGATCACAATATCCCTGTATAAAGTTTTCCTTATACTTTTCCATTCCGTTGAACCATGTGCCATTCGTCCAGATGTACCAATTGCTGTATTTGTTGGGAATAGGACTGCACGAAGCTTTAAACCATGGATGATCGATTGATGTATGGCCGGGAACAAAATCAATAATAACACGCAGGCCTTTTGCTTTTGCAATCCTGAATAAATCTTTGGCATCCTGGTCTGTGCCGTAGCGCGGCGCCACATGATAATAATCCGCTACGTCGTATCCTGCATCTCTAAACGGAGATACGTAAAACGGATTAAGCCAGATGGCGTCAACGCCCAGGCTTTTCACATAATCCAGCTTGGAAATAATTCCCTTGAGGTCGCCGATGCCGTCTCCGTTTGAATCGTAAAACGTTTGCGGATAGATTTCGTAAAATACCGCGGTATTTATCCATTCGGGACCGGCAGGCTTGACCGGCGCTGAGAGAGTTTCTACATCGGGAAAAACTGCAACTTGGTATTGGTCATTCGAGACTTGAGCATCGGCACGAAAGCATGTAAATGATGCAGCTATCGTCATGAAGAAGGCAAACTTGATTTTTCTCATAACAGTCCTGACTTTAGATGCCTTTCGGAAAAACAGTAATTCTTAATTTGCTGCAGCCGTAAGGCACCAATGTTACTGTGTCGACTTTTTCGCTTAGCCCGCTTTTTAGCGTCGCCGCATCAGGCAGGAGAGGGGTGAACCACCAGGATCCTTTTTTGATTCTGGTATCGGTCACGTACCAGTCGGTTACTTTGCCGCGTTCATTTCTCTTTACGCCCCAATTCTCAAATTTCATTTCGGATTTGTGCTGCAACGCCCAGCCTTTTACCAAACGTGCAGGAACTTTTAACTCAACAGGCGCAGTTTCTATACTCCATGGATTATCCGAATAAGCATTGTTCACCACTTTTATTTGCTGCTGTAAACTATCCTTTGTTACACACAAAGCATAATTCCAGGGACTTCCGGCAAACAATTCATAAGCAGGAAAATCCGGTGTAGACCGTACGTCTTGAGAATCCACCTTCCAGTCTTCCTGTATCTTTAAAGAATAGAGCAGCGGACCTCTCTCAATGGATATGCCATTCTCGGGACCGGGCGTTAGTTTGAAGGAAGATGGTAAAACGACTGTCACCGTATCGCCTTCTTTATACTCCTGTTGCAACGGCACATAGGTACCAGGGACAAATTGCCGGTTTAGTTCAGCGCCATTGATCAGTATGCGGGCATTGCTGCACCAGCCGGGTATTCTGATATAAAAATTAAAATTTGCTTTTTCTTTGAGATGAAAAGCAAAAGAAATGCTGTCGGAAAATGGATAGTGTGTATCTTCATCGATCGTTACGAGAGTATTATTCCCGCCGGCCGCGTATGTAACCGAAGACGGCGCATACATGGCTGCGGCAAGTCCGCCTTTGCCGTCCGTCATCCATGCATTGACGGCAAAATTCGGCATCATCCTGTTGACATTGCCCGGGCAGCATTCGGTGCCCGGATTCGGGGCATAGCGCATTGAACCGCCGCCGTCCCGGATAAAGCTTTCTCTTGATGCGATGACCTGATTCGGTGCGGAAAAATATTGCAACGCTTTAAAATCCTTTGTAACCGATCCCGGCGCAGCGTTAAAAGCAGCCCTTTCTATTTTATCGGCATACGCAGCATCGCCGGTGGCTTTTAACAGATAGGATATATTCCATGTATAATCGGAAATATCGCAAATCTCGTGAGATTCCTGAGTGGTGGGAATCTGGATATGTTCCGATGAAACGTTCACACCGTCTATCAGCATGTGATACTTATCGAGTTTCTTAAATGCGGCGATACTGGGTCTGAGGTACGTCGAATCGCCCGTATAAAGATACAGAATGGCGCCGAGTTTCGATTTTTCTAAGTAAGTTACCCCATGTTCGACAACAATGCTGTCCTTTAAAAAACCGGCATCGGAAACCATAGAATTTTTATTGAGTTCGTTTGAATTCTTATAAATTTCTTTTGCAAAATTCAGAAGCGCCGTATCTTTCGATTCGGAATAAGCCCACAAAATAATCTCCGCATTGATGGATTCCCTGACCCCTGCATGCGGAAAACGGTCGCCCAGATAATGTTTTTTTATGGCCGCTAATATCGCCGGATTGCGGGTGGCTTCATATTCCGCCATCCATGCCCTGAAAAAAACAACGTATACCCATCGGTCCCCTTCATCATTGGGTTTGAGAAATTTCGGTCCCAAAAATCCGGTACTGTCCGGATGTGCCAACACATAATAAATACTCTTACGCGCTTTATTCAATAAGGACGTATCGTTCAATAATAATCCACAGCGCATCATTCCATCCACCCAATACGCATTTTGTTCGTAAGGCCACCATTTTTCGATGCTTTTATTGCCGGGGATGCTGTCTGCCGCCCATCCTACAGTATTAAACGGGTATCCGGCATTTTCCAAATGACCTGTCAATCCGTTCCGCTGATTTATCAAATACTGCCTTAACCAGCCTTTGGGAGTAATAGCATTGGCAGGTATGGATTTGAATCGGCCGTAATAGGCAATTGGCTGTGACAAAACGTCTATGCTAAACAGGAAAAAACAAATAAGAACTATTATTTTTTTCATTGTCTCGTCTCAACAGAAAATATTTAATCGTTTCATTACGGCCAAATGCATACAAACCGATCACCCGGTCATAAAATGAAGCCGCTCTTTATGAATAATCATTTAAGCAGGATTATTCGGCTGTCTTTATTTTTCTTGAAACAGCAATTGCGAAAACAAATACAAATCGTTTTTCCAGACCGCGAAATCGTGTTTCCCGGGTTCAAGATGCCAGATATGCGGCACGATTTGCTGCTGGAGATATAAATGCATGCGTTCACTGATGTACAGCAGTCCGTCCTGATCGCCGCACGAGAGCCATAACAATCTAAGTTTCCGAACCGCTTCTTCCGGATCGGGAATGAGCAATTCGGGTGACATGGTATTGGGAGCCGGAGAAAATGCGCCGACCCACGCAAACATATCCAGGTGAGCCAGTCCGAAATTGAGCGACTGACCTCCGCCCATGGAAAGTCCCGCAAGGGCGCGGTTCTCGCGATTCTTTATAACAGGATAATGCAACTCGACGAACGGGATCAGGTCGTTCAGTAAATCTTTTTCGAACGCCGAAAATGCCCGCACGTTTACGGAGTCAAAAATATTCCCCACTGATCTATCATCCGGTATTGCGCGGCCGTTTGGCATAACGACGATCATAGGAGTCAGTTTTTTATCCGCGTAGAGATTGTCGAGAATGATATCAGGCCGTCCGTTGTCATACCATTCCGTTTCGCTGCCGCCGATACCATGCAGGAGATAAAGTGCGTTATAAGAATTATTTTTTGAATATCCGGGAGGTGTGTAGATCAAAGCTTTGCGCTTGTTTCCAACTGTTGTGGAATAATATTCGATTGTATCGATCCTGCCTCTTTGAATATTCTCTCGTTCAAAATCAAATCCCGCCGGCGCCGGATTCATTTCAGGTTGTGAAAAGGATCGCACGCCCGACGGATTGATTCTTTTAATATTACCGTTGCTGTCGAAGTTCAAACTATCGATGCAAAGCTGCCGCAAGACGAAGCTTTCTTTTTGCGGGAATATTTTATGGTACAGGATATATCTTTGCCCATTCTCAGAGAACACGGTATGATGTCCCGGTCCGACTGTTGTGCTGTCGCTGGATGTTGCAATGATCGGACTCGCGGCTCCTTCCGTCCACGGACCGAACGGAGTCTTTCCGGTGGAGTATCGGATTTTATACGTGGGATCGATTGCTTTTCCCTCAGAATACATCAGATAATATATGCCGTTTCGTTTCAGCATATATGGGGCTTCAAAATAATGGAGGGGAGTTATATCCCGCGGAGAGCCGTCAAAAGATACCATGTCATTTTTCAGCTTTACCACAAAGCATTTGCCGTTTATCCAATTCAATCCGGAGCCCCAATAGAGATAGACATCTCCATTGTCATCTAAAAAGCATTCCGCATCGATCATATGATAACCGGGAAAGAACAGGCCGTTGATCAGGGGAGAGTTATCCGTTTTTATGTTTTTCCAGGGACCAAGCGGCTTCTTGCTGACCCCTGCCCATATTTCGCTCCCGACGGAAACATACATATAAAAATTTCCATCCTTCGCTCTCACGACCGAGGGAGCCCATACCATCGCTCCGCCTGATGTCGGACTGTTACATGCTCTCTTTGTCGGCCAGTTAATATATGTTTTCTTGAAATGGACAAAGTCAATAGTCTCGAGAACAGCCAGTTCCTCTCCGCCCCATGGATCTATGGTAGCATAGATATAATAAATGCCGTTATATTTAATAATAGTCGGATCGGCATAGTACCCGTCAACGATAGGATTATGGATAAAACCGTTGTTCTCCTGACCGTTCAGAGGGGATACGAAGAATAACAATGATAAAAAATAAATGCCGGGAAGCCGTACATTCGCCTTCCGTATCATCGTTCAATTCCCATTTTCTGACATCTCATCAAATTCTCTTAGTGTTGATTTACGGTCATTTGGCTGCCGTCGTAGAGAACAATCTTATCGGGATTATTTTCCGGATCCAATCCCGTTCCGTGTCCGTCGTGAACCCAGACGATCCGAAATGTTCGTTTTTCAAGCATGCCCGGGAAAGAACCCGTACGCTTGCCGAATGTCAATGTCTTTGCAGATTCATTCCATTGAATCGGTATAGTGGAATACGAGCCCTTTTCATAATTGTAGTTATCGTTTTCATCTTCGTACAGGGTGAATTCTCCGTCGCCTCCGGGATAAATCCGCAATTCGNNGCTTTCGGAAGATATACTTTTCTGGTTTTTTCAGCCGGGACGCTGCCGGTTAAACTGTACATTTGTTCGGTTACGGGGTTTACCATAAATGCGGGACCGAACATATACTGATCTCGTATGTCGTTGATCGCAGCATCCGTTCTGAAATCAAAAGCCAGTGCT